>CAIKNA010000066.1 GCA_903828645.1 uncultured Bacteroidales bacterium | reverse complement strand
TGCTTCGGTCAGCATCCACGAGCTGCATGCTCCCTTTGGGAAGACCGAGAACATCCAGGATGCTGTCGCCATCCAGCTGGATAAGTATATCAACAAGGGCATTGCCCATTCCAAGTATCTTTTTCATTCGTCTGATTTTTAGCTGGGCCAAAAGTAGCAATTATCGGCAAACCGGCAAACGCTTCCTTCTGTTATTCTGTTCAGCTTATTTAAGTGTTTAAACCAAATTGCCACGGTTGTGCTTTAGATTTAGAAAGTGAAGCCCGAATTATCAATAATTTGATTAACCACAATGAACACAAAGAAATCACTATGAACACAAAGTCATTACAAGTAGCCTTAGAATCCATTGTGATCTTTGTGTAAAACTTAGTGAACATTGTGGTTATTCTATCCCCAAGTAACCGTTAATCATTCTTTTTATCCCTTGCTTAAGCAGGGTTACATTAAAATTTATTAGTAACCCAAGCTTGTAATTGCCAAGCTTCATATATGTAAGTATTTGAGCGAAATGAACATCATTCAGACATTCTACGCTTTTGATTTCTAGAACGACTTTACTTTCTACCAGGATATCAATCCGGTAACCGCACTCTAGTTTGACTTCCTCGAAAACCAATGGCATTGGCTTTTCCTTTTGAATATATAATCCGGATTGTTGAAGTTTATATGCAAGACATTCTTTATAGGCGCTTTCAAGTAAACCTGGGCCTATTGCTCTGTGCACTTCAATGGCTAAGCCAACTATTTTATTTGCAATTTCATTCTCTTTCATATCAATGTTTAAAATGTTCGTTTATTTTCTTCATTAATCCGCCTGGGGATGAAATGTCATACAAAAACATCAATTTTTTTTGCAGGTTGAATGAAGACAGGTTTAAGTCTTTTGGTTTCAAACATCAAGTTTCATTGAAGAACCACACTGAACACTATGAATTCTTTGAGGCCTTTGTGTAAAATCTTGGTGAACTTTGTGGTTAAACACCACTTCTACCCGGATGCTTCTTCAATGCTCTTTGGGTTTGACTGGATCAAAAAACCGGCTGCCATTTTTACATGCCCTGGCAATTTTCCTCTAACGATCCTATAGGTTGAGTATACTATGCCTATACTGATCGTTTATGCTGGCAAATTGTCATGAATTAAAGAAATTTGAAACAAAATCTAAATGCAGGCATAAAAATCACCACGACAGAAACATCAGGTTCTTCTTGCTAAATTTGCAAAAGTCGTATCGACTAGTGTTCTATAATGTGATAAATGCAATTCCTATGAGCAAGGAACTTTCAATTAAACAACTCATGCAAATCCCCGGTGTCGGCAAATCCATTGCCAATGATCTCTGGCAGATCGGTATTACCCGGGTTGAAGATCTGGATGGAAAAGATCCGCAGATCCTGTTTGAACAGTCAAACCGTGTTGCAGGAACGGTCCAGGACAGGTGCCTCCTGTATGTCTTCCGCTGTGCCGTATATTATGCAGAAACCAAGGGAGAAGACAGGGATCCTGAAAAACTGAAATGGTGGAACTGGAAGGAAAAGTGAATCGTCACGCGTCACGTGTCACGAACAGGTCATCTGATCAGGGTTACTACACCCTTTAATACAACGGGCTTTGAATCGGTGCTGTTCACGGATTTATAATCAATCCGCCAGGCATACGTTCCCGGTGGCATCAGTTGCCCGGCATACGTGCCATCCCAGCCATCAAAGATGTTGTGGGATTCAAAAACGGTTTCTCCCCACCGGTTGCTTATAATCATCGAAAAACTTGTGTTTGCATCCAATGTTGCGACTGCCTTAAAGACATCATTCACACCATCACCGTTGGGCGAAAATCCTGAGGGCACATAAATTCCGGTTTCGCAGACTTTTAACAGGACTGTATCACTGATCCCCGTGCACCCTGCACCATTGGTCACACTGACCCAATATTGTCCCGGAGAGGAAGCTGTATAATAACGATCCGTACTTCCATCCTGCCATTGATATCCTGTATAGCCCGGACCGGCATCAAGTTCCGACGGGGTTCCCGAACAGAGATAATCCTTGTCAGTAAGTTTTACGACTGGAACCGGTGAGACAGTAATAGAAAGGGTGTCCGAGAATGCAGGGTTGGCGGCGCAGGCAAGGCTGGATGTCAGTTTGCACCATACTTGTCCGTCAGCCACCGGCGTATAGGAATACGAAGAGGCTCCCGTGCCAACCGGTGATCCGTCCAAAAGCCACTGGTAGGTTGGTGTTGGTCCTTCATTTGTAACGACGGAGGAAATATTCACCGATGCTCCTGCACAAACCTTGGTCTGGCTGCCGGTAATGTTGATGGTCGGCAGGATGCCTGTATTTACATTGACTGTTAATGTCGTTGGAAGTGAACATTGCCCGCCTGCGGGAGTAAACGTATACGTTGAAGCACCCGTTGTCGCCGTACTGATAGTTGCCGGAACCCATGTGCCGCTGATCCCGTTAAGGGAAGTCGGAGGCAATTGCGGGGGCTGGCTGTTCTGGCACTGATCACTGATTGCATTAAACGTCGGGATGATCGAAGTGGTCACTTCAATATTCATGGTGTCAGCTATTCCACACTGACCGGTAGCCGGCGTAAAGATGTAGGGTGTCGTACCGATTGTTGTTGTACTTACCGTTGAAGGATTCCATATCCCTGTGATGCCGTTTAATGAAGTAGGTTGCAATACCGGGGCAAAGCTGTTCTGGCAAAGCGGCCCGATCTGTGCAAAAGTCGGGACGATCACTGGTGCAACAGAGATGTGCATGGTATAATTCACGCCACACTGACCCGGATCAGGTGCAAATACATAATCACTTGTTCCTGCCACAGCCGTGCTGATATTGGCCGGGAACCATGTTCCGGTAATGCCGTTGATGGATTCAGCGGGCAACGCAGGTTCGGCACTGAACTGGCACAACGGCCCGATCTGTGTGAATGTCGGTGTGATCTGGGTTGCGATCACAATGGTGATGGTCGCCGGTATGCCGCACTGACCGCCACCCGGCGTAAAGGTAAAAGGAAACGAACCAACCGTACTTGTATTGATCGTAGCGGGTGACCATGTTCCCGTAATGCCCTCCAGGGAAGTTGTTGGTAAAGAAGGTGCGTTGCTGTTCTGGCAGTAAGGCCCGATCTGGGGAAACGTCGGTGTGATCTGTGATGCTATAGTGATGTCCATTGTGAATACCAGGCTGCACTGACCTGCAACCGGGGTAAAGGTATAGGTGGTTGTGCCAATCGTACCGGTATTAATGGTCGGAGGGCTCCAGGTTCCGTTGATGCCATTGGTAGAAACGGCAGGAAGTGTTGGTGGAGTACTGTTCTGGCATAACGGGCCGATCTGTGCAAACAATGGGGCAACCTGGTCCGTTATGATGATGTTCATTGTTGCAGGGTTTGCGCACTGGCCTGCATCCGGTGTAAAGGTATAGGTAATTGTGCCGGAGACTGTTGTATTGATTGTGGACGGTGACCAGCTCCCGGTAATGCCTTCATTGGAAGCTGCCGGTAACCCGGGTGCCGTACTGTTAATGCAATAAGGGCCCATGGGTGTGAAAGAGGGATTAAGTATAGCGCTGACCGTAACTGTTGCAGTCACACAGGGAGATTTCGAACATGCATTCTCCCAGCGGGCATAAAAAGTATAAGTGCCCGGCGCTGTGGGCGGAGTAGTATAGGTATAACTGTTATTGGCACCGGTTCCGGCACCCAGCAAGGTTCCGCCGTTTTCTGTTCCGCAGCCGCCAAGATACCAGTTCAGTGTCCCTGTTGCCCCGTTTGATCCTCCCGACCCTCCGGGAGCCTCCAGCAGAACACTTGGTGGGATCGGACCCGCCGTGCAATAAATATTGGGGGTGATGGTTGCCGATGTCGGGGGTACTGTTGCAGGATACTGTGCCAGGCCGGAAGCATACCTGGTTTCATTGTAAGCACGTCCCCTTGCAACGTTATAATCGTTTCCGTGAATAGCATCCGTCGTGTACCTGAATGCATAAACCCGGTAAAAATATCCTCCTGAACACAGAACGTTTGGCACAATTGTATTGTCAACTCTGGTAATGGTCTGTGAAGAATTGACGGTATCAATCACAGTGCCGCCGCCGGTGACAGCATCTCCTGGTATGTATGTATGACCATCCATCGGATCTCCAAACGTATTTACCGTATTCCTGACAATCATATAACCCTGTGTCTTATCTGCCGGATAGGCATCAGTCGCAGCAGTCCATGCCATTGTAACTTTAGTGTTGCCCGGATCATACGTAAAAGTCAGGGGTTGCGCCGTCCAGGTGGGTTGCCTTAATTTTCTCCAGAAGTCGGAGTTGGGAGTAGTAGAAGCCACAGGATTCGCTGGATTCGGAGGATTGGGAAGCCCCATAATGGCATCACCGTTGGCTACTGTGGTAGCCCATAACAGTCCTTCCTGGTTACCCGACGCAGCATATCCATAATGGGTGATCGTGTCGCCGGGGCTTACCACAACGGCATAGGTGTCTGTTAATGAACTGGCACATGACAACTTTGGTTCAGGAATTCCATTTGTAAAACTTGGACCCGGCACAAAATTTGGGGGAATGGCATCATGTCCGAATTTAATGTGATCAAGCGTGCTGCTGCTTGGATCATACAAGTGGATCAGATCCGCATTCCCGGCAATATTCACAACAACGCCCGGAGTAAAATAGGTTGTATTGTCTGAGGAAACCTCAATGTATCCGTCCGTTTTAATTACATGGGCGGCGTGCGTGCCAACCCAGACCACAATTACCGTTCCGGTACGCAGATGGGTCCATAAGGGAACGGGTTTAAAAGTTGTCAAAGGAGTTTGTACAGAAGTTTGGGTTTGATTGTCGTCGGAAAACTTCCAGTTACTCATATCTACATTATCACCCGTCACCATGAATTCAATCCATTCATTCGGCGATGTTGGCTTATTACAATACTTATTGATTACAACAAGAGGCGGAATTATTGTAGGCGCCTTTCCTTTCTTTTTATGCTTTAAAGAAGCGACCCTGGGATGCTGCGTCTGTACCCGGTTTGTTCCCGGTTTGGTAATCTGAATGGAATTCGCTTTTGCTTTTGCAGGAGAAACCTGTGCAAACAAAGGAATGACACCCAGCCAGAAAATTACACCAAGAACGATGCGTAGGAATTTTTCCATAGTACGGAAAAGAGTATTTCTCTTCTGTTTTTTCAATTATTTAAAAGTGTGCAAATATACAAAAAATTGTGCTTGCTTTTGCTGGCTTACAGATACTCTTGTATCCAGCAAGGATTTAAAAATTTCCTCTATTGTGTTCCAATGTGCATAAGTGGTGAAAAAGCTATAAACAGATGATGCATTTCTTACAATTTAGTTGCCTGCTTATAAAATATTTCCTTCCCGTGTCCCGGGAATTCCATGTAAATTTGCATCTAAATTATTGAATAATCAATATCTTTTTTAATATTTTTTCATGGAAATACAGGGAAAAGTAAGTCAGTTATTGCAGCTCCAGACAGGTGCAGGAAAAAACGGTCAGTGGAGAAAGCAGGATTTCATATTGGAAACGGAAGGACAGGTTTCGCGGAAGATCTGTTTTTCGCTCTGGGGCGAGAAGATCGATCAATTCAGCCTGAGCACAGGAGAAACCGTAACCGTGAGTTTTGATCTTGAAAGCCGTGAATACAACGGGAGATGGTACACTGATGCCAAGGCCTGGAAAATATCAAAAGGAGAACAAAGCCCGGTGAACAAGCAGGAAAACAAATCGAACGCAGAGATTCCCGCCTCAGACGACATTATGCCAACCGCGGAGGATGATCTGCCGTTTTGATTTAAGAACAAGGATTAACGATTTGTGATTTAAGAGTCTGTTTAAAAATTACCCTTCTATAGCAGACGGTTCGTGAACAATTACCAAAATTTTGTTACCACAAAGACACAATGATTTTCACAAAGGTCACAAAGATTATCTTAGTGTACATTGTGCATACTTTGCCTTTGTGGTTAAATATGGATTGTGCTTTAGGATTTTAGACAGTTCCTAAGAAATCTGGTATCTCTGCAATTTACAAACAGTTCAAAAATCCTGCCTGCGTTTGCGCTTCTTCATCACATCCGCTTCCGGTCCCAACCTCGTTTTATATACAAGTCCTCTACAATAAAAACCACGATCCAACAGTTAATCCGGACTCATTGCGTAATTGAAATATTTCATGTAGGTTTGTTCTGTTAAGATGAATTAAAAAGTTGTTGAAATGAAAGTAGCAATTGCAGGAAGCGGTTACGTGGGATTGGTAACCGGAACTTGTTTTTCAGAAGTCGGGATTGATGTTACCTGTATTGATACCGACGATCAGAAAGCGGTGATGACATATAGGATAATAACAAGTGATCAAAAAATTCAACCTAATCCATTCTACCAATGAATAAGAAAAAGATTCTGGTAACAGGAGGAGCAGGATTCCTGGGCTCTCACCTCTGCACACGTCTTTTAAATGACGGACATGATGTGGTTTGCCTTGATAATTATTTCACCGGGCAAAAGCAGAATGTTGTGCATCTCCTCGACAATCCTTACTTTGAATTGATCCGGCACGATGTGACCATGCCTTTCTTTATCGAGGTCGATGAGATCTATAACCTGGCCTGCCCGGCTTCCCCGATCCATTATCAATACAATGCGATCAAGACCATCAAGACCTCGGTGATGGGTGCCATCAACATGCTGGGACTGGCGAAAAGGATCAAGGCACGCATCCTGCAGGCCTCCACAAGCGAGGTCTATGGAGATCCTGACATTCATCCGCAGCCTGAATCTTACTGGGGTCACGTGAACCCGATCGGCGCACGGGCCTGCTATGATGAAGGGAAAAGAGCCGCTGAAACGCTGTTCGTGAATTATCATAAACAGAACAATGTAAGCATCAAAATCGCCAGGATATTCAATACCTACGGACCGCGCATGGATCCGAACGACGGGCGCGTAGTCTCGAATTTCATCGTCCAGGCACTGAAAAACCAGCCAATAACAATCTATGGTGAAGGCACACAAACCCGGAGCTTCCAGTATGTGGATGACCTGATCGAAGGCTTTGTACGGCTGATGGCATCGAGGGAAGAATTCACCGGGCCGGTCAACCTTGGAAACCCAAACGAATTCACGATCCTCCAACTGGCGGAAATGGTGATCCGGCTCACGAATTCCAAATCCAAAATCGTCAAACATCCGCTGCCACCTGATGATCCGACCCAACGTCAGCCGATGATCGAGCTGGCCAAAAAGGAGCTCGACTGGGCACCGAAAATCCCGCTGGAAGAAGGTTTGGTGAAGACCATTGAATTCTTTGCTTCGATTATCTGATTGAGAATTCAGAATGCAGATAAAAAGAAAATTCATGAAAAGGGAAATTGTACTTACAGTATTTTTCGCCATCATTTATAGCTTTGGTTACACTCAATGGCAGCAATTATCCGGGTATCTGGCAACCGGCAATGCATCGTCGCTGGTGGTAATAAATGATACGTTGATTGCATCCAGTGTCGGGAATGTGTACGACATGAAGCCCGGACTTTTTACTTCAACAGACCATGGGGCTACCTGGTCTGCAAAAGACACGAGCCTTGGAACCAGCGCCTATCCATTGTTTGCGGATGGGGGAATGTTATATGCCGGCACTGTGGGAAAAGGCGTCAATATATCATCGGATAAAGGGAAAAGCTGGACAAGCAAAAGCAACGGGCTGCCTTCGGATTTTGCAATCTTTGACCTGGTGAAAACCAACTCAAACCTCTATGTATGCGGATCGAGGGGGATATACCATTCTTCCGATGACGCAGAAAACTGGAAGGATATCAGCGTTCCCGGGATGATCCAGGCTACTGCTGTAATTGCTATGGGCGACACGCTTTTGTCAAGCATAGTGACGCTAACTGATGCCGGTGTATACCGTTCAATTGATAACGGCACAACCTGGTCATTGATCGATACCTTATCCGGTTTAACCGATGCCCGGATCCGTAATTTTTTTATTTATAAGAATACGCTCTTTGCAGCATCCAACGGAGACGTGGGAACCGGGAATATCTATCTTTCAACCGATCATGGAACCAGCTGGACTGCAGCCAATGGACTGGAAGACCTGGGAGGCAATACGGCCTATAACTTTTTTCCTTTTAATAACATCCTCTTTCTTGCAACTTCAAACGGGGTGTACAAATCCGTCGATAACGGGTTGAACTGGATCCATACCGGGTGCACCAATACCATGTCCCTGGCAATGATCGGGGATACATTATTTACCGGCACAGGTTTTCATGGAATCTGGAAGAGGGCAGCATCTGAGCTTGAAGGGATGAATGAATTAAGCATGGACATGAATGGCATCGCGGTTTATCCGAATCCTTCCTCAGAAAAAATAACAATCGTGATGAAACAGCCGTCATTTTCAGGAAACAGTATTGCTTCCATCTTCAATCCCAAGGGACAACTGATCATTCAATATCCTTTACAGGAACATAAAACCACGATTGACATCAGCGAACTTGCGACCGGAATTTACTTCCTGAAATTATCGGGCAACACTTTGAGCCAGGTCAGGAGGTTCGTCAGGAATTAACATTTACCTCTAAAGTGCAAAATGTCTTTGGGGAAATGCGAAAAGCCTTTGGCAAAGTGCAACATTGAACATCGAAAATCATTGCTTATAATCAAGATTCTTCGTAGGTTTGAACATAAAAGAAAGAATCACCATGAAAAAAATTTTATTCATTCTTCCGTTACTCTGGGTTAATCTCCTTACTGCCCAGGATTACCAGCATATCTGTACACCGGGAACCACGTTGTACAAATCGGTCAACAATGAAATCGGGGCCTTCCGAAGGGATTCTGTTCAACCTTCGGGAAACAATGACACCGTATTCATCTCCTACCGTGCAATTCAACAAGGCATATCCTATGCCTGTTTTGACACAACAAATGGTTCGGTACTTGGAAGAAAGATCCTGAAAAAGGCCAATGGCTGGTTTTTCTTTTTCAATTTCGGGCTTGATTCCATCCGGATCAATACACAAGCTGCAGTTAACGGAACCTGGAAATTTGTTGACCTTCCGGGCAAGGGATACATCGAGGCGAAAGTCACGGAAATCATCAGCGATAATGTCCTTGGTGTGGCTGACCTTGTTAAGGTCATCACGCTTCAGGCCAAAGACAGTAACAATGTAAACATTTCCCATCTCCTGAATCAGCGCAGCATAAAACTAAGCCAGCATTATGGCTTGTCCCGGATGCTGAATGTTCCTTTGATCCCGAACGACACGATCCTGTATGACCTGGCAGGAAAGAGCAATCCCTTACTGGGAATTCAGGAACTGACCTGGCAGCAGATCTATAATTATTCTGTTGGCGATGAATTTCATTATACAGCC
>CAIKNA010000065.1 GCA_903828645.1 uncultured Bacteroidales bacterium | reverse complement strand
TGTTGAAATCTACGACATGAAAGGATTGAGGATTTCATCAGATGAATTGCGCGGGGAACAGAAACATGAATTTTCCTTATCCCAAAACCCCGTTGGCCTCTACTTCGTGAAAATAGTTGCAGATAATTATGTTGAAACCATTAAACTGATCAGGACGAGGTAACAGGCTCTTTAATTTGGAAAAAGCCGGGATGCCAGATGGGGGTTCCGGCTTTTTTCGTGACGGGTGACACGTGACGGGTGACGGGTGACGGGTCACGACCTTTGTCACGTGTCACGACCTTCGTCACGTGTCACGACCTTTGTCACGTGTCACGACCTTCGTCACGTGTCACGACCTTTGTCACTTGTCACGACTTTCGTCACGTGTCACGACCTTCGTCACTTGTCACGAAAAAAACAACTAAAATAAAGCCAATTAACATTTGTAAGATTATTTTTTATATATTTGGCTCCTTGACTTCGTGTGTAAAAGCAAATTCCATTCCTTATTGAGCAGAATTATACCAGGTAACATGAGCATAACTTCATTTTGTCTTTTCCTCCCGTTTCAGCGAGAAATCAACCTATATATATATCCCCGGAAAATTTTCTTTTTTTGTAACCAAACACAAAAAACCAATCACGTATGAAAAAATTAGTACTCTTTTTATTCACCCTTGCTCTTGGGGCAACCATATTTGTACAAAATGCCAGTGCCGTCGGTGGCGTTACCGTGACGAATCCGACCAACGTAACACCTAATCTGACAGCTACGTATCCAACCCTGGCAGCTGCGATTACGGCATTGAATTTAAGTACCGCCATCTCCGGCCAGGTTATCATTACTCTTTCCGGCCCGGAAACTGCACCTGCGGGAGGATATGCCATCACGGCAGTTCCTGCTGGGATTTCAGCCACAAACAACATTATCATACAGGGCAGCAGCAGTACCATTACGGCTTTTACACCACAGGCGACCGGTGGCGCGGCATCCAGTTTTGATGCGATCTTTAAACTTGTCGGCACAAGCTGGATAACCATCAAGTCGTTTTACTTGGTTGAAAATACCGGCAATACGATCATTACCCCCGGCACAGCCAATAACATGACAGAGTTCGGTGTCCTGCTTGTCCATTCATCTGCAACCGTTGGCTGCCAAAACAACACGATCCAGAACAATACCATTTCACTGAACCAAACCTACACAAACAGCGTGGGCATTTTTTCCACTTCCGCCTCCTCCTCTGTCAACGCTACTCTTCTAGCCACATCGACCGCAGGAACCAATTCAAATAATAATATTTACGGGAACTTAATTTCCAACGTGGCGCAGGGCATCGTATTTATTTGCCCGCCCATCACCGCGACCGTTTTTGAAACAGGCAACGATATTGGCGGAACTTCAGCTGCAACTCAAAACGGTATCACCTTTGGCAATGCCACCGCCTCTTCAGGACCCTGGAACCTTTCGCAGTCGACCGTGCAGGCAGGTATTTACTTCCGCAATGGCGCGGGAAACAACATCAGGTATAATACCGTTACCTCCAGCAGTGCCGCCTATGTCGGATCCGGAGGTCTGAACGGCATCATGTACACCAGCAGCGCCGCCCCGGTTGGCGTGACATACACCTCCACGATCAGCAACAATACTGTTAACCTGACTACAACGGGTGTCGCCCTGATGACGGGCATCGATTTCGGGCATGGCATCAGCACAGGGACCATCGCCGGAAGCAGCAACACGGTTACCCTGAACCAGACCTCAACAGCTGCAAATTCCGCCGCCGCGATCGGGATAAAGGCAAATTATGCCTCTGCAAGCAATAACTGCTCCAGCAACAATATCACGTTCAACCAGTCGGAAACAACCGGGGCATTGTCAAGTGCAACCACCGGTATCACGATGGCAGGAACGGCTGCAACGACCATCACGGGAAGTGCAAATACCGTTACAGTCAACCAGACCGGTTCAGGCACCGGGACGATTTCCGGGGCCATCATCTGCATCGACTATTCAGGCGCTGCAACCACCATCAATTCCTTTAACAACATTATTTTAATCAACCAGACTACCGCAGTCGCCACGGGTATTTCGAATGCCATTACAGGAATCAAGGCGACAACGGCATTGACCGGCAACACGGTCAATATCGGCACCCAACCCAATACGATTACCATTAAACAGGCCTTCACAGGTTCAGGTACCTACGGATCGGGCGCCATCACCTATATCGACCTGGGGACGGCCACCCACGGTACGGTCAATGTGGTTACCAACAACCTGAATACCACCGGTTCGACCATCCGGTCAACCGGGAATTTAATCGGGGTGCAATGCAATGGCACCGTGTCGGTGTTGTACAATATCAAGGGTAACATTGTTAACATCGACCGCGTGGCAACCGGCTCGGGCACGGTCTATTTCACCTACCAGACCGGCACGCCAAGCAACGTTGCAGATACGGTTTCCGGCAACAACATCACCTTTACCAGCCTTGCCTCCACCGGGGCGGTCACGGCAATCAGCCAGTTGGGCGGACCAAGTTCTACCGGTTCCAAAAGCATCTGCAACAATACGATTTCCATCAGCGGAAGCAACACCGGCACCACCAAGGGAATTTCGTGGAATTATTCGGCAGGGGCGGTTGTAAAAGGCAACAATATTACCATCAATTGCCCGGCACCCGCAATGGTCGGAATTGACGGTTCCGGCGTGAATGCCGGCGGAAATGGCGGAATCAGCGGGAACACGCTCTCCCTGACCTCTTCAACCACCTCTCCGACCTCCATGATCGGCATCAATGCTGCCGGTGTGGGACCCTACCAGATTTCGAAAAACACATTTTCCACGATGACTTTTTCCGGGATCATCACAGGCAGCCCGGTAGTCAGCGGCATTGCACTTTCAGCCGGCACAGGGAATAATATTTTCAGCAACATCATCTCGAACATCACGGTAGGCGCTGCAACAAGTACCGCCACCCCCACGGTTGACGGCATCCTGATCTCAGGGGGCGCAAGTACCAACGTCTATAAAAATAAAATCTGCGGAATCACCACCAATGCCACGGGAACCACAACGGTTGTCAACGGCATCAGGATATCCGGCGGAGGAACAACTGCCAATACGGTGTACAACAACCTGATCGACGGGTTGACTGCACCGGCAGCCGCATCGGTTGACGCACTCAGGGGGATCAGCATCATCTCCACGACGGTACTGACTACGAATAATGTCTACTACAATACTGTATACCTGAATGGATCTTCCACAGGTGCAAACTTTGGCACAACCGGCATTTACCATTCAGCCAGCGCAACGGCAACCACCGCAACGCTTAATTTGCGCAACAACATCATTGATAATAAATCAACTCCTTCCGGAACAGGCTTGACTGTTGCCTTCCGCAGAAGTTTGGGAACAGCGGGTACCCTGGCCAACTATGCCAGTACCTCCAACAACAACATGTTTTATGCCGGCACGCCGGGCGCCAGCAACCTGATCTATGCCGACGGCACCAGTACCGCTTCGACGATGTCTTCCTATAAAACAGGCGTATTTACGGCAGGGACCATTCTCCCCCGGGATGCAATGTCATTTTCCGAAGATGCACACTTCCTGAGCACAACCTGCGGTGGGGCGACTTTTCTTCATATGGATCCTTCTTTTGCATCGCAAATTGAAAGCGGTGGAGCCACCATCGCCGGGATGACCGATGATTATGACGGTGATGCCAGGTATCCTAATACCGGCTATCCCAACAACCTTTCATACCCCGCATCCGCTCCCGATATTGGCGCGGATGAATTTGCCGGAATACCGATCGACCTCAACCCCCCGGCCATCAGCTACACCGCACTCTCCACTACATCGTCATTGGCAAACCGCACCCTGGTTGCAACCATCACCGATGGTACAGGTGTCGGGGTTGGCGCCAACCAACCAGTCCTTTACTGGAAAATCAATTCAGGAACCTATAACGGCCCGGTTGCCCCGACCTCGATCGTCGGCAGCAGTTACACCTTTACTTTTGGCTCGGGGGTTGCTGTCGGGGACGTTGTCTCCTATTTTATCGTTGCCCAGGATATATGCACCCCGGTCAACATAGGTTCGTACCCGGCAGGCGCTACCGTTACCAGCAGCCCTCCCCTGGCTACAGCCGGCCCAGGGTCGCCAAGTACCTATGCTATAATTGGCAGTATATGCGGCAACAAAACTATCGGAGCGACAGGCGACTATACCACCATCACTGCCGCCTTTGCCGATTTGAACGCCAAAGAGTTGTGCGGCCCGCTCACCTTTACCCTGCTCGATGCCGCATATGCATCAGAAACCTTCCCGCTGGTGATCAATCCAAACTCGGGTTCCAGTTCCGTGAATACGGTTACCCTCAAACCGAACACAGGGGTTACACCCTCGATTACAGGGACTTTGGCCAACGGCCCCATTTTCAAAATCCTGAACAACTATGTCATCATCGACGGGTCGAATACGACAGGGGGAACCACCCGCGATCTTACATTCACCAATTCCAGCGTCACTGCACCAAATGTCATGCTGATCGGTTCCACGGGGACGACCCCGGTTGTTGGCGTTACGTTGAAAAACTGCGTGCTGGTCAATGGGATAAATACATCTTCAGCACTTATTGTCAGTGATGCGACGACATCCGGCAATGCCGGTTATTTCAGCAACATCACCATCCGGAACAACAGCGTGCAGAAGGCCTATATCGGTATTTATGCCAACGCGGCCGTGGTTGCCGGCAACGGGGGCATACTGATTACTGAAAACCTCCTCAACACCTCCGGCACAAATTCGATATCCTACACAGGTATTTATGTCCAGGGATCTGACGGAGCCGTCGTTTCAAAGAACAGGATCGGTAATTTTGATGGTACAGGCGGCACGGATGACCGTGGTATCTGGTTTGCCACGGGAACCGTTAACAGCACCATCGAGAAAAATTACATCTCCGACCTGAATTACACGGGTACCGGTGGTTATGGCGGTTACGGCATTGCAGTTTCCACGGGTGTGACGGGTTGCAACATCATGCTCAGGAACAACATGATCTGGCATTTGTCAGGTGATGGGTGGGTTCAGACAACACTGGGGGATAATACCCACGGCATATATCTTTTTTCCACTCAAACCGGTATTAAAGTATATGATAATTCCATAAATCTCTATGGCAATACGATAAATCAATCTGGGGCATATTCATATGGCATCACTCTGGCTACCGGAACTACCGCAGATATCCGGGACAATATCATTGTTAACAACCTTGGCCTGTTATCTGCGACCGGATCCGGATCCATCGGAATCTTCCTGCAAACAGCAAATACACAGCTCGAAGGAGGCGACTACAATGATATCTTTGTTAATCCGACCGGTTCCGGTGTCAAATATATCGGGATGATCGGGGCAACCGGGTATTCTACCCTGGCCACGTGGCAAAATGCCTCGGGCAAAGATGCACACAGTATTTCGGCGGATCCGAAATTTGTGAGCAACAGCGACCCGCACATTCAAACAGGATTGATATCCCCCGTTTACAAAGCCGGCATTGCACTGGCCGCCGTTACCGATGATATCGACGGAGATTTAAGGTTAGACCCACCCGACATCGGCGCGGATGAATTTGTACTTCCCACCTGTACGGGTGCTGTGGGCGGCACTGCCATCGGCACTGCATCCTTTTGTGGATCAGGAACCCCGGCCATTACGGCAAGCGGATATTCAACGGGGCTTACCAGTACTTACCAATGGCAATATTCAAACGATAATTTCGGAACAGATGTCCACGACTTTACCGGTCAGACAGACCCAAGTGCTTTGACCACAGGACTGGTTTCTGCAACAACCTATTACAGGCTGAAAGTAAAGTGTAATTATGGAACCGCGCTCGATTATTCGACGGTGGTTAAAGTTACCATCGTGGCGCTCCCAACCGTATCTGTAAATCCCGCGGGCCCGGTTAACGTTTGCTTCCCCAATACGCAATTGCTCACTGCAACAACCAGTGCGGCTTCGCCGGCCTACCAGTGGAAACTCAATGGTGCAAACATCACCGGCGCGACCACCAGTACCTACACCGTTACCGCTACCGGCAATTATACCGTGATGGCAACCGATGGTTCAAC
>CAIKNA010000064.1 GCA_903828645.1 uncultured Bacteroidales bacterium | reverse complement strand
GGAAACTGGTTTATTACAAAAAACCATCGTTAAAATTGTCGTTCTTTATTATTTTGTTTCTTTGCAAATCGGAAATTAACGATGCAGATTTACTTGCATTCCTATTTACCGAAAACCTGCATTTGTAATTACCGCTTACAAGGGGGCTTTCACCCTTTCCGTTCTTCTTACTCGTTCTTAATATTACTTTTATAGATGCCATAAAATAAAGGGTTTTCAAATTTATGAATACTTTCGATGGGTACAACAATGGGTACAACAATCATGACTTTGCTTGTCATTTGCTGTCAGTAATTGCTTATGTGAGAAATGCTATCGTATTGAATTTAAAAGCAGTAGAAGAAATATAAAGTCAGGGAGTGTCATAGAATTATTCCCCTACAGGCTACAAAGACACAGAAAAAGCCGCAGTAAACTAAACATTTACTGCGGCTTTTTCTTTTCAGGGGGTGAATCAGGATCAAGAGGAAAGGATCAGGAAAAGAAAAAGGGATCAAGCGCATAGATCTGTCCCGAAACGGTGAACGGTACTATCTGACGATGAATATATTACAAAATATCACTGTCAGTAAAACTGCGTAATACGTTGATATAATGCATGTTGATTATTACATGTGAATTCCCAACCCCTTGCATTATTTATCAACAGGCTGTTCATAACTGACCCAGGCTGATAATAACAGTTACTCCAAGTCTTTTGTTTCAGCCGGGAATTCCCTACTGTTACCGCTGATTTACTATCTAACAAAGTGAATGCCAACACTAACCTGGATCGGCAAAGATAAAGTCATCAATCACCATCAGGACGTGCCCTTCCGTGTGTTGGACCATCTATACGTTTAAACGCCGGATGGCAATCAAGAAGCACCTATTAATAACTGTATTCTCATCCTCCACGATCAGGATAGTAGTTTTAAGTCAAACCACTATCCTAACTTCATCCTCTAAACCAAAACGGGTATGGTGATCATGCGTGAATCCAAAGGCGACTACCTTTATAACTCCGACAACATGGCGAAGTGCCGGCTTGGGAACCAATGGCAACAACTTGCAGGACCATATTACAGCGATTTCATGGTATTTGAATCGAAGCCGATTACCAATGCCTTTACCACTACAAAGCTGAAAGAGATGATTGGGATGCTTTAACCCGATGCTGTTCACTTAAGATATACAATAAAACTTATTTACTTGATGAAATAGCATTGATTTGCAAGCAAGTTATTCGCTTTGAATGGCATGCTCCCTTCGCTGCTTCGCACCCGTGGCGCACACTAATTTCTGATGCAACGCACAGTGAAGGCATATGCCTTTTTATAGTTTCCCATTAAATTTCCGCTATTTGTAATATATAGTTCCCAACCGTATGTTGAACTGTATTGTGTACTACTCCAGTAATAGCCGGTTACTCCTCGAAAATTCAGTGAACCAAAGCTACTGTTAAGAAAACCTGCCCCATGCAACTTCAAGGGGGAATTCCAAGCGTCAATCCAGTTCATCCACGTGTTGCTCACATTATTCCATTCAGTATAAGTTGGGATGCGCCACGAACTTCCAAGTTCGAGGTTGCAAGGGTCGTTGGCGATGAGCCAGTCCGAAGTTTCGTTAATGTTTGTAATAGTCCAAGAAGGAGTTAAAACAGAACCATCATGCTTATACCCCTGCTTTAAGTTAAACTGCCAGTACCAGCCAGCAGAGGATTCAGTAACATCATTGACTGAAGCAGCTTGATGGTCGGAACCAAGGTTGCTAGTAATCCAGCATTTTTCAGTTTCACCCTGAATATTGTTAACAGTAGCGTAAGTAGCTGTTTTTGTGACCGGTGAGACAACGCCTACAATATGGTTGATGGTTATGGAAATGCCACAGTTAAAAGGCGGATTAATAGTTGTTGATCCGTACGCTAACTCCTTCCATTGACCAACCGCAGCAACAAAAATGTACATTTTACCATCTGTTGTACAAAACACTTGTAATCCATTTACAGGATTTGTAATCGATGACAATTGACCAAGGTTCATTCTTGGAAACACAACACCTTTTGTTGTTGATTTTATATCAAGCATCGCTGACTGATCAGGCGTAGTGTTGTCTGTATTGATACTTACCTGTGCGTTACTCTCTGCGAAAAATAAAAGCATTACTGCAGTTAGGATAAGAGCCTTTTTCATAAAATACTGTTTTAAGGATATGTAAGCAAAGTTATAACTTTAACAATACCTATACAAGAGAAGAAAAAAAATCTCCTTAATAGCTATCGAACATTTGACTATCCTAAAAGGGTGCCACCTACAATTCAACTTAGTACCCCGGAACAGTAATCCTTACTGGTCACGACCGCCCCGGCACTCCATCCCGACCAGCCGGTTTCGCCGTTCTCAAATCCGCCTTTGACGAGCAGTCTAGTGTTTTGTACAGACAGGTTCCGGAGGGTCTGGGAGCACCAATTGAATGAACAGGGCAACTCTTCTCATGGCAATTGATGTTCGGAATAACAGAGGATAAATTTTGGAAGAAATTCTGCCGGATTTTTCGAAACATCGGTTGCCGTATTCTGCCATTGGCAGGAGCTGTTATCGACATACTAATCAGCATTAGCTCAGGTTACTCAACCAAGTGCTATCGAAAATTGTGAAAAATAAACCCTCATCAGTTGTTCTGAATGCATCGTAATGACATGGCGTTTGCCTTCAGGTGGTACCATTGGCCGCAAAAACCGCTGCCGAAATCAAACAGCCAGCCATTGTAGGTCAGGTTTTGTTTGCTGCTCCAGTTATATCCGTGAGATCCACGATCTGTAATGACATCACTTATGTTGTTGATGCAACCTGCTCCATGGATCTTCAAACCTGAGCGCCAGGGCCCGTTCCAATTGTTCCAGCCTGCTGCATTGTCCACGTTTCCCCATTCCGTATTGGTTGGATCCGCCATCCGGCTCCAAGTTCAATGGTGCAGGGATCGTTGATGGTTTGCCAGTCAGAATTTTCATCGATCGTCGTAATGGTCTATGAAGGTTTTACCACCGACCCGTCGTGTTTGTATCCCTGTTTGCGATTGAACTGCCAGTACCAGCCGGCTGATGCTTCGGTATTATCATTCACGGCGGTGGCTTGCTGGCTGTCACCGAGATTCCGGGTGATCCAGCATTTGGAAGTTTCGCCGGGGATATTGGTAACGGTTCCATACATTACACTTTTGTTCACCGGGGCAACGCCGCCGGTTGTCAAGTGGTTGATGACAAGCGTCCCGGTGCCACATTCGAAAACAATGGCGGATTGCGTCAGGGGAGTTGAAGTAGAATTCCCGCAGGGATTATAAGCCCAGGTATAGTGTATATTGGCGGTTCCGTAGGCAAGCCCTGTTTCGGTTTTAGTCGTGGCAGTTCCCATGTCGGTAGCAGCAGCAAAATTGTCGGAGGTTCCCCATTTATAGCTTGTGGTGTCGGAAACCATTTTCCATTTCCAGATAATGGAGGTCGTTGTGGCGGGGTGTATTCCTGACGCATGCGCTTAGGGAATCGTGTAATTTGAAATGCAGCGTACAGAGAATCCATACGCTTTGGAATGGGATAACACCCCGCAGGATCCGGCGAGCGAGGTCAGGTCCCACGCTTCGGCCGTTGTATTCTGTGCGCTGCTCCAGTAATCGCCGTTGGCTCCCCGTGCCGTGAGTGTGCCATTGGAGAACATCAGGTAACCGGCGCCATGGATCTTTAAGGCCGAGTTCCAGGGGCCGGTGTTGTTGTTCCACCCTTCGCTGGCATCCACGTTATTCCATTCTGTTGAGGTAGGGAGCCGCCAGGTAGACCCCAGTTCAAGAGCACAGGGGTCGTTGGCCATGATCCAGTCCGAAGCTTCAGTTATTGCTCCGTTCCAAGCTGTATTGGGGGTCCGGGTGGTTCCGTCATGCATGTAACCCTGTTTGCGATTGAACTGCCAGTACCAGCCGGCTGATGCTTCGGTATTATCATCCACGGCGGTGGCTTGCTGGCTGGCACCGAGATTCCGGGTGATCCAGCATTTGGAAGTTTCGCCGGGGACATTTGTCACCGTGCCATAGGTTACCGTTTTTGTCACGGGGGCAACTCCCCCGCCTGCAACATGATTTATGGTCAGGGAATACGTTCCGCATGCGGCTAAAGTTGTGAAGCTTTGTTCATTGCCATACACTGTTCCGTTGCTGCTTGTGGCATACGCACGGACATAATAGACGGTATTCGGGTTAAGCCCGGTTATATTGCTGCTGTAAACACCTGTTCCGGTTCCGTCAATGGTTTTGGTGCTCAAAGCAGTCGTGGGTCCTGTGGTTGTACTCCAGCACACGCCCCTGACAGTAATCGGGTATCCACCATCATTGCCAATGGTGCCCCCTGATAACGCAGTTGATTGGGTAACGGAGGTAACCTGTGTGGTTGTAACATCAAGCGCCCAGCCCCGGAGACACCGCAGCGGTAATCCTTCAGTCTTGTAATAGGCTGACATATAGGTACTGGTATAGGTAAATAAAAGAGCCCTTCCGGATAACGGGTCAGTCTCCATGCTGGTCCAGTAGCTGCCCAGTGAACCTCTTTGGTCTAAAAATGAACCTTCACAGGTACCTGCACCGTGAATTTTCAGACCTGAAACCCAGGACACATCCCAGCCGACATATCCCGTGGTAATAACATTTGTCCATTCGCTGATGGTCGGGATACGCCAGGTATTGCCCAACTTGATGGTACATGGATCGTTGGCCGAAAGCCAGTTGGAATATTCCTCGATGGTTGTGATTGTCCAGGCCGGTGTAACAGAGGTGCCATCCTGCTTATAACCCTGTTTGCGGTTGAACTGCCAGTACCAGCCTGCAGAAGATTCGGTATCATCATAAACAGAGGTCGCCTGCTGGCTGGCGCCAAGATTGCGGGTAATCCAGCATTTTGTTGTATCGAAGGGGAAGTTGCCCATGGTGCCGTAGGTCACCGTTTTATTAACGGGGGAGATGCCATCGCTGGTGACGTGGTTTACAACTATCTCCGGGGTGCCAAAATTACAGGGTCCGAGTGTCTTGAAAATCACCTCGTTGCCATAAGCGGTTCCCTGGCTGTTAGCAGCGTACGATCGCACATAATAACGCGTATTGGGAACAAGCCCGGTGAGGGTGTTTGTAAATAAACCTGGTCCGGTCCCATTGATGGTCTTCGTGGCGAGCGCTGTGGTAGGGCCGGTAGATGTACTCCAGCACAAACCACGGGTAATGACAGCATAACCACCTTCATCTGTAACATTCCCTCCGGAGGCAGCGGTAGTTTCCATGACAGCGGAAACGGGTGTGGTAGTGACCACCGGCAATAAGTCACGAAGGCAGCGTAACGGGTATCCATTTGCTTTCTGATGGCTCATATAATCGCTAAACCCGGTATTGAAGCCGAACAGCCATCCTTCAGCCGCATTATTCTGTTTACTGCTCCAGTTATATCCATGAACACCACGTTCCCCTAGCCCGCCGGAACCATTTTCCAGGTATCCTGCAGCATGTAGTTTCAAACCAGAGTTCCATGGCCCCAGCCAGTTGGTCCACCCACCGGCATTGTCCACATTGATCCATTCTGAATTGGTGGGAATGCGCCACCTGGGTCCCAGTTCCAGGGAACACGGATCGGTGATCGACTGCCAGTCGGAGTTTTCATTGATACCGGTAATGGTCCAGGATGGAATCAAACTTACACTGTCATGCCTGTAACCCTGTTTGCGGTTAAATTGCCAATACCACCCTGCGGCGGCATCGGCGCTATCGGTTACAGCGATCGCCTGACGGCTGGCACCAAGATTTTTTGTTATCCAGCATTTGGTTAATTCACCGGAAATATTTTTTACGGTACCGTAAGTTACGGTTTTCACCACCGGGGCCACACCACCGGCAGGTTGATGGTTTATGGTCAGGGAGGTCACACCACAGGTAACAGGCTGGGTCAGAAAACTTACTTCGTTTCCATAAACCGTTCCCTTGATGCTTGTGGCATAGGCCCTCAAATAATAGGTTCTATCCTGTACAAGCCCTGTAAGGCTGCTTGTAAACGGACCTGTTCCACTGCCGTTTATGGTTTTTGTAGTTAATGCCGTAGTAGGGCCGGGGGCGGTACTCCAGCATACCCCTCTTTCGGTTATCGAATAACCGCCGTCGTCGGTCGCATTGCCGCCCGATGATGCCGTTGTCTCCGTAATTGAAACAGCAGGTGAAGTCGTCACTTCGGGGAGCCAGCGCCGCAGGCAACGCAACGAAGCACCGTTTATTTTTGTCATGCTGCTCATGTTGCTGGATGAATAGCTAATATTCAGGCAGGAACCGTTTTCAGCAGTAGCCTGGTTGCTGCTCCAGAAGTAACCAGTTTCACCGAATTCCATTGGCCAATAACCCTCAGAAACTGTGGCACCACGCCCAACTAAATGCAAACCGGAACTCCATCCTCCCTGTAAATTTTCCCAGCTACCAGCATCGTCAACGTTATACCATTCCGAATAGGTCGGGATTCGCCACACATTGCCCAGTTCAAGGTTACACGGATCGTTTGCCAATATCCATTCTGAATTTTCACTGATGTTTGTCATTGTCCATGACGGTGTAATAACTCCAAAAAAATTCCTGTACCCTTGTTTACGGTTAAACTTCCAGTACCACCCAGAAGTGGAATCTGAGCCCGGAGTACCTATAGACACCGGGTAGGCAGTTGCACCGAGATTTCTTGTGATCCAGCATTTGGAAAATTCGCCGGGGATGTTGACAACGGTTCCATAAGAGACACTCTTGTTTTCAGGAGCTACTCCATTGGCAATCGAATGATTTATTGGTACAGATGAGATGCCACAGGTCCAGGTTATGGTGGATTTATTCAGGATAACGGGCGCTGTTGCACCGCAATCATTGTATCCCCATACATACCGGGTATAAGCAGAAACAGGCGAAAGCCCGGTCTCCAAATTCGACAAAGTATTACCCAGGTCGGTGGCAGTTGCAAAATCATTGGTTGCACCCCATTTATAACCGGTAACATTGGGCACCGGGCTCCAGGTCCAGTTTATACTGATATCGGTAGCGGTATGTGTCCCGGCAACCGGTACCACAACCGGTTCTTTACAACTAATCGTAAGCAGGTGCCATACTCCGTTCAGGTAAATGCACATCCTTCCTGGATTTGAGACTCCGCAATCTGTGCAAAAAACCATTAATCCTGCGGCAGGAGAAACGATTGCATTGCGTTGTGCCATGGTCATCCGTGGCGGAAGAAGTCCTTTATCCGTAAAATTGACATCGAGGCCCGCCGAGGTGTGTGGGGCGCTGCTGCCGGAACTGATCCCCACCTGGGCCTGGCTCACCGCTCCGATTAATAAGAAGCATACGAACAAAAAAAATACACTTTTCATTGGATATGTTGTTTGTTTATAAAATACCGCGCTTTATATTTCACTGTTGATCATTAAATATTCCTTCAGTTTTCAACGCTATTTTGCACTGGAAGCAATCTCCATTCATGTAAACGGCAAAGAATATTG
>CAIKNA010000063.1 GCA_903828645.1 uncultured Bacteroidales bacterium | reverse complement strand
GTCGTTACGACTGCTGCTTTTGCAGTAACACCATCGGCAGCAACCCTGAATGGAACCGTCAACCCCAACAATACAACTGCAACGGTAAGTTTCGAATATGGTCTTACAACCGCATACGGATCTAGTGCAACTGCAACCCCGACGACTGTGTCAGGAATCACCGTAACAGGTGTTTCAGCAGCCCTTACTGGTCTGCTTCCCAACACACTATACCACTACCGGGTCAATGGTACCAATGGTGCAGGCATTGCAAATGGCACAGACCTGACCTTCACAACCTTGTCGATGCTGCCTGCGGTTATCACTACGGCAGCTACCATGGTGACCCCGGTGGGTGCAACATTGAATGGCACTGTGAACGCCTACAATGCAAGTACAGCGGTTACTTTCGAATACGGTCTCACACCAGGTTACGGTTCAAGTGCCACTGCGACACCCTCCCCGGTTACCGGAAGTGTCTCAACACCTGTCTCTGCAATTATTACCGGGTTAACACCCAGCACTTTGTATCATTACAGGATTGTTGGTGTCAACTATGGTGGAACAGGATATGGTGAAGACCTTACCTTTACAACCCCGGTTGATATCGTGTTTACAGCCACAGCGACCCAGCCTTTATGCTTCGGACAGACAGGAAGTGTTACCCTCAATGCATCAGGTGGCACACCTCCGTATACATACGATCCGACAAATCCTGCAACATCAGGGTTGGGAGCCGGAACCTATGTTTACAAACTGACGGATGCAACAGGATACCAGGCTTCAGCAAGCGTGATTGTCAATGCAGCACCTTCTCAGCTGGTTCTCACTGCAACACCTACCCAACCATTGTGCTTCGGGCAGACCGGTAGTGTATCCCTGAACACTTCCGGGGGAACACCAGGTTACACCTATGATCCCCTTAATCCATCGCTTACCGGATTAGCTGATGGTTCGTACACCTATAATGTAACGGATGCCAACGGTTGTACTGCTTCGGCAATTGTGGTCATTCATGTCCCAACATTGCTGGTACTTACAGCCACACCTGTTCAGCCGGGATGTTTTGGCCAGACCGGGAGTGTTGTTCTGAATACCTCTGGCGGAACGCCCGGGTATACATATGATCCCCTGAATCCCCCGCTTACCGGATTAACAGATGGTTCATATACCTATAATGTAACAGATGCAAACGGATGTGCTACTTCAGCAACTGTGGCCATTCATGTTCCGACCCAGTTGGTGCTTTCCGCCACCCCTACCCAGCCATCGTGCTTCGGACAGACCGGCTGGGTTGTCCTGAATACTTCAGGCGGAACACCCTTTTATACGTATGATCCCCTCAATCCCCCGCTTACAGGGTTAACTAATGGTTCATATACCTATAATGTAACGGATGCCAACGGATGTACAGCTTCTGCAACTGTAGTAATACATGTTCCGACCCAGTTGGTCCTTACTGCCACCCCTGCACAACCAATGTGTTTCGGTCAGACAGGCACCGTGGTGCTGGTTCCTTCAGGAGGCACGCCGGATTATACTTATGATCCGCTGAATCCGCCGGTTGCCGGGTTGACGGAAGGCTCATATACCTATAATGTAAGTGATGCCAACGGATGTGCGACTTCTGCAACCGCAGTCATTCATGTACCAACGTTGTTGGTACTTACCGCCAACGCCACCCAGCCCGTATGTTTCGGTCAGACCGGCAGTGTATCATTGACTCCGACAGGAGGAACACCGCCTTATACGTATGACCCTTTAAATCCGGCCCTGTCTGGATTGGCAGCCGGCACTTATACCTACTATGTGGCAGATGCCCATGGTTGTGCAACCGGGGTGACTGTGACCATTGATGCGGCACCCTTGCTGGTTACCCATCCTCAGTCAACCTGCTCGCCTTACAAAGTCGACCTTACGGCATCTGCAGTAACATCTGGCAGCATCCTATATGGCGCTACACTTTCCTATTGGAAAGATGCTGCTGCCACCATTCCGATGCTTACTCCAACAAGTGCCGGCAGCGGAACCTACTACATCATGGCTACCGTTTCGCCGGGATGTTCTGACATCGAACCTGTGACAGTTACAATCAACCCGTTGCCAACATTGTATACAGTTACCGGCGGTGGAAGTTATTGTGCAGGAGGCAGCGGTGTTGCCATTGGTCTTTCGGGATCAAAGACAGGGACCAGTTATTCGCTGTGGACCGGCAGCAACCAGGTTGGAACACCGGTTCCGGGTACGGGGAGCGCGATCTCATTCGGCCTGCAAACCCAGGCTGGCTCTTACCAGGTATTTGCTCAAAACCCAACCACCGGTTGCAGCAACTGGATGAACAATGTAGTTGTTGTCAGCATCACGCAACCTGTGATCGTGAGTGTATCCATTTCGACCGCTACCATTACGGTGCCGGCCGACCAGGATGTCACGTTCACCGCCACCCCTGTTAACGGAGGCTCAACCCCTTCATACCAGTGGAAAGTCAACGGATTCAATGTTGGAACCAACGGTGCAACCTATACCTGCAAACCTGTCAACGGCGATGCAGTTACCTGTATACTTACCTCCAGTGTAACCTGTAATTCCGGGCCGGCTTTGTCCAACACGTTAATCATGACGGTTAACGGGGTTTCCGCAAACATTACCGTTACGGGAAACATTGCTGACGGGCAAACAACCTGTTACAATGCGACCCAGACTTTGACAGTTGCGGGTGGTTCAACTACGTTCGTCGTTCAGAACGGCGGCAGTGTTACCATGATCGCAGGGCAGAACATCATCTACCTGCCGGGCACCTCGGTCCAGGCCGGAGGCTATATGCACGGGTATATTTCTGATACCTATTGCGGCCAGAAGGCACCTGCAATTGTAACTACACCTGCCGGCAACGAGGAACTACCGGTAATTTCGCAGAATATCTATTTCAGCCTCTATCCCAACCCGACTACCGGCAGTTTCACCCTCGAACAAAAGGGCGAAAAATTGTACGGCAAAGTAAATGTTGACGTATTCGGAATGCGGGGCGACAAAGTTCTGACCTCCGAAATGACCGGGGAGAAGAAGCATGAGTTCACCCTTTCACAACTTCCTGCCGGACTCTATTTTGTCAAGGTGGTTGCAGGGGAATACACCGAGACAATTAAACTTGTTGTAACCAGGTAATTCAATAATTAAAGTGTGTTTGGTTAAGCCGCCCCGGATTCCCGGGGCGGCTTTTTAACTTGCTGCAATTGATGAAACAGGTGTCACAGGATGCGTAACTCACATCTGTTTAAAAATCAGCAAAATGTATTTTACCTACAGGATATGTACAGGTAATGTGCAGGTCGTTTTTATCCTTCCTTAAGTTTTTGTACAGGCGAATAATTTGCATG
>CAIKNA010000062.1 GCA_903828645.1 uncultured Bacteroidales bacterium | reverse complement strand
GATGCCAAATTTGAAAGCGGCATCCTGCATTGGGTAGTTAGGGGTGGTAAAGTAATCGCGGCCCATAAAACTGGCATTAAAATGAGTATAGGTTAAAAAGAACCTTGCCCGCTGTATTTTCAGGTTGATGAAAATGTCCATATACAGATAATTTCCGACTTCAGTTTTATCCTGGAGATAAAAAGAGCGGATGGCCGGGTTATAGTTATCCGCATAATAGGAGGTGTTGTAGAAAAAATTGAGGCCGGGTTCAAGGGTGGCTGCACCCTGAAAGAGCGGTTGGACATAATAGACCGCTAAATTTCCGATGAATGCAGGCAGTCGGAGCACCGTTGTGCCCTGAACGGTCTGGTAAACAAGCTGAGGTTTGAACCTAAACCTCCAGATATTGATATTCGCGTTTAAATAACAGGAAATGTAGCCAAACTGGGGTTTAAATTGCCGGGGCAGACTGGAGGTGTCGAGATAAGTATTGTTGCTGATACGGCTTATGCTGATACCCGTCTCCAAAAACCTGCAGGAATAATGGAACCCGCCAGAAATGAGGCCTTGCTTCGACCATGCTGTGTCCCAACGGTAACTGTTTCCAAGATAATGTGCAAAGAACCAGCCCGGTTGTTGCAAAGAATAATTTCCGGTGAGGGCCAGTGTGCCACCATTTCTGTATTGGCTGCCAAGGATGGTTGAAAGTTTCACCTTCAATGACATGTCGCCGCCATTATAATCTCCAATTACATAGTCGCCGAGTGCCTCAAGTCTTAAACTTGAAAACGGTGTAAAATCAATTTTCACATGAGGGCTGTATTGGATAAAATAATTTTTGAATGCATGGAGTGAAATTTCAATGTACTGTTGCCGGATCCCTGCTTCAATCTGGAAAACCCGCAGTTCCTTGTTTGTTTTGAAACTGGGGTTTGACCAGATTACTTCGTTGGTGATCTTTTTAATGGTTACAGAGTCAAAAGTAACAACCTTATTGAGGACCGGGGGAGGAAAATAGCCGCTGTCGGGCTGACTATCCATGAAATTCTGGATTTGCCGGTTGTATTGAAATGAATAGGTTAACCTTCCAAGTTCAAGTCGATTCCTTATGTCCAGTGATGTGTCCTTCTCATTTTTCGTATGTCTGGTCAGATCAAAATAGTGTTTCATAAAAAAACCGGTTTCCCTGATCCTGTTCTGGGCGGTCTGCAAATTTACCGGGATGACCAGCCGGTTTGTCTCAACGTTGTCAGTAAAGAGGCTGTCATATATCAACCCTCCATTCTCATAGTTTCTCAACCGGTTGATGGTATAATTTGCGATAAATCCATACCGTCTGTTCTTGGTGAAGAACTGGGATGTAAGCACGAAATTAATGTGGTTCGTTTTCTGCCTGGTGTAGGAGCCAGGGGCACTCATAACGTGAAAATCAAAACCAAGGTTGAATCTTCTGTAGATATTCCTGCTGAAGATTGCGTGAAAATTCTGTTCCTTTTTTGCACCCTGGGTATAGGTAAGTTCAGTATATGTTTTGTAGACCTTGTAATATTTCACGCTGTCGTTTTGATACAAATTCCTGTCGAAGCTGTGAATGCCATAGTCGAAACCACTTTCGACCATGGATGCAAAAGGTGAAAGGGAGCGGTAGTTCTGGCCAATGTTTCCGAGTGTTGCAAAGAAACGGTTTTGTTTGTAAAGCAGGTCGAAATTTTGGAAGCCCGTCAGGGCAGTATCGTTTTGATGCAGGTTCAGCATTCCAAGCTTCTCAAAGTCACTGTAAAAGAACAGGACGCTGGTTGAATCACGATGTTTTTTTATGGAGTCGAGCAGGATTTTGGTTTCAGCGGCGGAGGGTTTATGGTCTTTGGTAGTCTGAGCAGGAGGATGATGGCGCTGAAGCATCGCGGAGTCTGTTTGCTGTGCAAGGGTATTGATCCAAACGCCGATGATCAGGAAGAGGGTAAGCTGAAAAAAGCGATGGTGTTTAGATTGCATTCAGGCAGCAGGAATTGGAGGCTAAAGGTACGCGAAAAAGTAATGCAGCAGGAGGGGAGAAGGCAAAAAAAAACCCAGCGGTTAGGCTGGGTTTAAAAAAGATCGGCGACGACATACTCTCCCACAAAAACTGCAGTACCATCTGCGCAAGTGGGCTTAACGACTCTGTTCGGAAAGGGAAGAGGTGAACACCACTGCTATAGTCACCGTAAGATCTTTATCTGACCCCAGGTTTAAACCTGGGGTCAGACGCATATCATACGACATATAGAGAAAGAAAATACAACAATTAATTAAAAGCTTGTCATAGAAGAAAGCTTACGGGTAATTAGTACTACTCGGCTATGACATTACTGCCTTTAGACCTGTAGCCTATCAACGTCGTGGTCTACGACGACCCTTAAAGGAAACCTCATCTTGGGCTGAGT
>CAIKNA010000061.1 GCA_903828645.1 uncultured Bacteroidales bacterium | reverse complement strand
GTATTTCTATCGCGTAAATGGTACGCTGCTTATCATCGCAAACGCCGGGATCTTCACGGTATGGATACTAACTATACCGGAATGAAAGACGTAATCGAAGGAACAAACTTAACGCTCGTTCCCTTGCCTTCCATGACTGCTGAGAATATCATCTTCACAACCCCCAAAGAAAACTTCATCCGCTTGATTAACCGCAATAACGGAGCTTCAAACATCACCGTCGAAAGCATTGATCGTCAGATCAAGATCTTTGCCGACTGGTATGAGTCTGTCGGCTTTGGAATTGAAGAAGCTGTTTTTGCCAATGTTCCAGTCTAAACCTAAATTTGAAAAAATCATGAGCATATCATTATTTGACCTTGCAAAACCCACCGAAAGAAACGCCGGTGGCGGCGGTGGGATTAAATCCGAGATCATCCTGATCCAGGAAGCGGATATCGATTGGACTACTTTCCCGGAAAGGGATGCAGATGGAGTGACCATTGCCGATAACATTGCAATGAAGACCGGCAAATACATGCACAGTTTCTATATGACTCAAGGGACGATCAAACCTTCGCAAAAGAAGCTCAAAGGTTCCAACCAGGACTGCGGCGGTTTTGAGATCGGCTTAGAAGGCTTCTATCCTGGCATTGAGAAGGCTGGTCAGAAATGGATCCAGAACTTCGGGATCGACTTCAAGGGGATCGTAATCATCCAAAACTGTGCATCCCAAAAACGATACCTGATAGGTGAACCATGCAACCTGGTTCATATTGAAACCATTGATACAACCTGGGGCGAAGAGATCGATAAAGACAAAGGCCACAAGTTTGGCTTCCTTTGCAAACAAGGTTCACCGATGGCTTTCTATGAAGGTGTACTGGTAATGGATCCCGCTATATTAGCTCCGGATATAGTTATTCCACCCCAGGAAGGTTAAGCGTTCGTAGTAGTTTTCATAAGTAGGGAGGTTGAAGCCTGTCGGAATGATCCGGCAGGCTTTTTGTCCTTTATTTGATGCAATTGCATCTATATTTTTGCAAATAAGGAGTACCCACCTATTGATTGCGCCAAATGCCGCGTTATGCCGCGCAAATAATTATACAATGAATAATGAAATTCTTCTTTGGCTAAACTCTGATCATGACTTTAGTGTCGGCCTTAATCTGTTTGATCAGTTTGGACGAAGCCGCACTTTGAGCAGAATTTTGCGCTTTGGGGGCGCAACCGTGAAGAACCGGTTAACTCTTTTGTATGAGCTTGGCAAGGTTGCCAAACATTTAGCGGTTTCTGATAAAACGCCTGCTTTGGTGAAACCGCAGTTAAAGCAGGAAATTCTTAAAGAAGAGAACCTGGAACCAATAGAAGTTACCAGCATTGAACAACTTCGATCAGAACAGAAAATGATTTACAAGATGCTGGATAATCTCCATGCAATCCTTCCAACCCAGGAATTTGCAGAACGAAAGGACATTGCTTTTCAGATTCTTAAACTTGATGACCGGCTTATGGATTTTACCAGACGGATTACTCATTATGAAAAACATGGAGTGATTCCCCCGCCGCAAATCATTGATAAATCCAAAAAGGTTTCTGAAATGGATAAAGCAGAATTGATCATGCGGCAGAACAATGTTCGTTCTTACATAACAAAGTACAAACGCCTTTTAGAAGATCCAAAGGAACTTAAATTATTGGCCAATAATCGTAAAACACTTGAGATGTACCAACAGGAGCTGGATGAAAT
>CAIKNA010000060.1 GCA_903828645.1 uncultured Bacteroidales bacterium | reverse complement strand
TTTATTTGAAGAGCGTACATCTCCAAAAAAGTGTTTGGAATTTCTGATATCATTATATGCACATACATTTGAAATACTAAACCGCTTCATCAGGATTTTTACTACGTTGTGATCTGTTTCTTTCTCTGCAAGTACAAGAGCATGGGCGGCTTCCCATCGCTCCAATATCTTGGCATCTGCTGCGGTAATTTCATACTCTTCCAAATAATGGAGGCGAAGACGCTCATAGAGCGTATTTTCTTGAAGTTTATAAGTATTCATCCGTCGTTATATTTATGATTAAAATTGAATAGTTGTAAATTAATAGCTTGATCATAATCCCCCATGGCTAATTCGATTAGTGTTCAAATAATTATTCAGTATAGGGAAGCATCATTTTTTAATCCCTACAGCCCTACAGCCCTACAAAAGCATTTGAAAAGCAATAAAACTCTGATAATGAATATCAAATGTTTGCAGGATCTTCCCAAAATTCCGTAGGGCGGTTTTTCCAGCCCTACGGACCCAAAAAAATGTGGCTTCACCATAATCCCTTCAAATCCCTACAAAAAATCAACAGCCCTACAAGAATCATAAAACATAACATACTGATAAATAATATAATAATAGATTAATATTGTATTTGTAGGGCTGTAGGGCTGTAGGGCGCAACTTTCCCGGCAGGAATTTCCGTGTGAACTTTCAGAACGGCGGTTCATCTGGCTCAGTGGGTTTAAACCGCTGAAGATCGATTCCCATGGCCTCAATCAATTTGTATTTAAGCGCAACGCAACTTGTAACCCGATCTGCTTTGGTGACGATTTTACGGTTAATACCAGTTACAGGATCTGCTTCCCATGATTCTACCTGGTATATAAATCGGTGACTGTTAACCTGGCCAATATAGGCGGGGTGGTCTTTGAGGTACATCCGCAGTGCGTTAATCTTTAAACTTTCAGAATTGTGCATTTTCTGGCAGATGTGAGCCGTGTCGTTCAATATAAGGAATAACACCGGTGCTGATCCCCCATCCATTGGAACTTCGGATCTTTCCGTTTTTGACACGGTGATGGTCACCTGAGATTCCGTGGAAATATCGAATTCCCGTCCGCTTATGATTTGTCCCTGTGCATACAACATGCTGATGGTATTGAAAAACACGGATAACCGGTTGCTGGTGCTCAATTCTTCGCTTTGGCGAAGGATTTGTCGTTTAGCATCTTCATAAAATGTATCAAAAGTGAAAGGAAGCGGAAGATCCTTCACATGAACTTCCATCATTTTAACCAATGCAATAAAAATGCTAACGGTATTGATGAGGCGAGTTTGATAAGCGCCACCTTCTTTCTCAATATCTATCTTTACCTGCTTTTGAGATTCACGCATGTACGTAGCAAAATACTTTTTCACAATAGGCCTTAAGTTGATAATTTCCATGGCGATATTGCTTAATCCGTCACGCTGACGGTCCTTTAAATCTATATACATTGCAACCTCCTCTTCGGTCCAGTCATCTTTTTTCGGAACGTGTTTCTGAACGACACGGTTACCCAATGCCCCATCATCACGTTCAGGACCTTCCTGGCCAAGCAGGATCGGACTGCCATTAATTTTAGATACATCAATATCCTTGCTGGTTGCATCCTTGCGTTTCTGCTTCCCTTCATTGTCATACACGGCTGCCTTTAATCCCTGGAACTTCACATCGGATATCTGGTAATCGTTATATTCATCATATATTATCGGGATGTCACGAAATCGTTCGAGACTCGTGAAGAACGCGGCATCGGTGCCCGAATTAAGGTTAAACAGTGGAGCACCATACATGAATGGAGCCCGGATACTTTCGGCTATCCTTGACTTGCCGGATTCGGTAGGACCTATGAAAAACAATGATGTAAAAAAACGTTCGATCGGAAAAATAACACTTCTGTGAGCGGATAAAATGGCGAAAAGAAGTGCCCACATGCCATTACCATTATATTTGTAGACATTGTTCATCAGTGTAGACCACTCTGCCCATGAGGTTCGTTGTTCAGGCTTGTAAACCAAAAACCGATCATACTCGTATCTGTCATTGTCAGACCGCTGATCCTTATATATAGTACTAAATGCAGGAGAGTAGTAGGTTACGTTTCTAAATGTCACCAATCCGAGTTCATCCACCTCAGTAAAAGAATTACCAGCAATAATGCCATTTGCAAATGCAAAGAAACCCTCAGGTTGCCATCCGAATGTTGAAAATTCCCAGCACTTGGGGAATTGCAGTGCAATGCTTTCAAGTATCTTCTCATGATGAAAAGGTTTGCCATTTGTAAAAATATAACCTCCGTTATTCCAAAGAAATTTCTTGAACTGTTGCAATTCAACCATATCAGTACTCTTGAACTCAACATACTCCTCTTTATTAAGTTCTGAATGAATAAGCTTTACAACCCTTTTATTCTTTACAGGATCAGGATCATACACCTGAAACAAAGGTTCCATGAAGAAATTCCCAACCTTCACCAGGGTATTTTCGAGTGTGCGGAACACATAGAATATCTTGTTCCCGCTTTTATTTTGCGCTGCGAAGAAACCATACCTTTGAAAAAAAGCCTGGTTAACATATGATGGAATGTGCCCTATATCGAAGACAAATTGTTGATCATCAATAACAACTTGTTCCTGCCTCTGAACGGCCAGGTTCTTGCACTTCTCAACATAAGGGCGCAATATTTTTGAAAATGCGGACTGAGTGAGGTCGAATTGTTTGGCAATCCAATTGGTCTTGATATGGATAATGGTGTTATCAAGTTTGGACAGAAACTCGGCAACCATCTCCACAAACTTCTTGGAACGTTTTGTGTCGGGTTGTCGTTTCAACGGAATGACTAAACCACCCACATAAAAATCAAGGAAATCAATATACACAACAGAATCATGATCCTCACTCAAAGTATCAAAGGCATTCTCTTCAAGGACTTCAACCTGCAGCCCATTTTCGGTAAGGAGCCGGCCAGCCTCGGCCAGCGGAAATTCAACATCATTTTCATCAACGATCAGTTTAAGACCTTGAATTTTAACATTTTTTGTCAATTTTGCCAGCCGGGAAATATCATCTTTCCTAACCGGACCATCCGGCAGACTTATAGTGTTTTCGTTTCCTTCGGCATGACATGAAACAACTCCCCCCGGGTCTGGTAGCAAAACAGCAAAGCCTTTGTCCTTAATCATCTCTTCTGCGGCATCAAGTCCGAAAAAACCCTTTTCCTGGTTTTTGATTTTGGGAAGTTGTTTTTTTACATGCCGCACGAGATCGTCCAGGTTCACATCCAGTTTTTTCGCAATGTCGCTGGTCAGGTATCCCCGTGTTTGCTCATCCCCGATGAGTGAAATCTGGGAGACAAGTTCTTTGACCAGCTTTGCTTTTTGCAGTGGGTCCTGATCCACCTGCTCCTTAATCATATCGATGCGGAACGAAACGATATCCTTTCGGTTATCTTCGATGAAAGCCTTCAGGGTTTCAGCGCCATGCTTTAACACAAAAGAATCGGGATCCTCACCATCCGGCAATACAACAATGTAAACATCAAGCCCCATTTGAAGTGGTGTATTGAGGTTAGCGATGCTGGCCCTGATCCCGGCGGGGTCGCCATCATATACAATTGTGAGGCAATTAGTGAAAGATTGTATCATCCTAACCTGATCTTCGCTCAGTGCAGTTCCAGAACCGGCAACTACATTCCTGATCCCGGCCAGGTGCCAGCTGATCAGGTCGGTTTGACCTTCCACCAGCAGGCAATCGTTCTCTTTCATGATCTCCTTTTTAGACTGGAATAGTCCATAAAGAGCCTTGCACTTTTTGAATACTTCAGTATCCGGGCTGTTCAGGTACTTTTGTTTATCCTTTTCATTTGTAATAATCCTTCCGGTAAAGCCAATCACCCGACCTGAACGATCGTAAAACGGGAAAATGATCCGTTTCTGGAAGTAGTCATAATACTGGTATTGCTCATTCTTTCTGATCAAACCGGCAGCCAACAATATATCATTTGAGTACCCGGCCTGTCTGGCTGCTTTAAGCAGGTTATTACCGGATTCAGCATAACCAATCTGAAAGTGGTCAATGGCATTATTGAGTTTCCTTTCCTGGAGGTATTCCAGGGCTGGCTTGTTTTTCTCAATGTTTCCAGAAAAATGTTCCTGAGCCCAGGTCAGAACAGCAAAGATTCCATCACGCCGTTTTTGTGCATCGGAATAGTCTGCATCATTGCTATTCCTGGTGATGGCGATGCCATACTTACCAGCAATATAGGTGAGTGCTTCGGTATAACTCATTGCCTCATGCTCCCGAAGGAACTCGATGGCGTCGCCTGACTTGCCACATCCGAAACATTTGTATGAACCGCGAACGAGATTCACCATGAAGCTTGGTGTCTTTTCATGATGAAACGGGCAACAGGCTGTGTAATTAACACCCTTCTTTTTAAGTGTGATAAAATCACCAATGACATCGGCAATTTGGACAGCACCTTTGATTTCTTCTGCGTTCGATATCACTTGCTCCTCCCCTTTCTTGATGCATGAACAAAGGAATTAACCTTATCCTCTAATTCTAAAGTCGTTTTTTTTCGTCCTGCCATAATCCAGGAGGTGATTTCCAATTTCGAAAAATAGAGTCGCTTTCCTCGTTTGCAAACAGGGATTTCAGCCCGCTGAACCATAAGATATATGGTAGGGACCGTAAGGTGCAGGAACTCGGCAGTCTCCTTTATAGTAAGGAGTTTATCGGCATCAGGTTGGGTGGTATTGCTTTGAGAAAGGATAAGTCGTTCAAGATGATCCAACTTATCAGATAACTCAGCAACTGCGTGGGGTAATTTTTCAAAGGTCATTTCCATTGTTACAAGTTTTATATGTGAAACCTGCTGCAATGATAATGGGTTGTCAGTGGCTTGCTTATAGTAAGGGCAAGATGGGCAAGAAAATAGGCAAGATGGGCAAGATGGGCAAGAATAAAGTAGTTGAAAACAATTAATTATAACTGTTTATTTACTTTCCCTGGTCTGAAAAAATCTTTTACGGTACTTGGATCCCAATTGTTAAAACAGTCAGTAAAGAGGCTGATAAAATGTACCTTTGTATGTGGGCACGCATATTGTCCCACTGCAACATCATAAAACTGATAAAACGTTTTTATGATCATACCTTTTTCACGACTGGAACAATTTATTTTTTGCACAGGTTGTGTCGTATCCTTTAGAAAACCCCTTTTTAAAAATGAAATAAACTGCTCATTGGTTAAGAATACATTCTCGTTTCTGCTTTTTTTTGATGTGAACACACTAAAGTGGTTGATAACAAATTCCATTGACAAACCCCTCCAGAATTGATTTTCTGAATTCCTTATTTGCTGAAGCTCACGTTTCATATCGAGATCTGAAAGGACTGTTATTTGGGGTTGGATGGTTACCTCCCTTGAATTCTCAATCTCCGGAGAAATTTCTTTCTGCCCATTTTTTACGGAATATTCAACATTAATTGTCGCAATGTCAAAGTTTAACTCCTCGCACAATCGAAGAAATGGGATTTTAAATGTGACACAGCACCTTTGCAGTTCATCAAAGATTAAGTGGTACAGGATATTGCAACCTCTTGAAAATTGTTGTTCATGAACTCGGGTAATAGGAATACCCGTGTCGAATATCCATTCATTGTTTCTGTTGCTCCTGGGATTGCTTTTTAATTCTTTTGGGGGATCATTGACTTCTATATCAGGTAGAATTTCTTTAATTGATCTATGGTTTTTGGATTTAATCAACCTGGATACAAACAGCCTAATCAGGTTTTCCATTTGCTCCCTCGTATGCTTTCTCTCTAACTCCTCTTCAAGTTCAATGGTGAAAAGCTCAATATAAAATTCACTGATCACCCCGGCGGTGCCCAACAGGGGATTCTCCTCGGGATGCCCAGGTGAAAGATGTTCAATGGGAGTATTAAGTAATTCGATACAGAGGGCAAATCGAGGATATTGCATTATTGGTAAGATTGTAAAGTTTCTGAGCCCTTGATTCCGAACTTCTGTGGTTACATTTAGGGTTACATTAAAAAAGGGTTTCAGATTTTTATTTTCTGAAACCCTTGATTTTACTGGTCGGGGTAGCAAGATTCGAACTTGCGACCTCCTGCTCCCAAAGCAGGCGCGATAACCGTGCTACGCTATACCCCGTAAACATTAATAAAACGAAATGTGAAGAACGAGCGACAAAGGTAGTAAAAAATGTGTACGAATACGGATTTCAAAATTCTTTTTTCATTCACGCCAATAAACTGGCAGTTATAATTATCCACATTTACCTGGCACACATGTCTCTGCTTCTGGATTCACCCTTACATGCCCAACCACAGCTCTATATAGCCCGTTCAAATAAGCAGGCTGGAGGTTTGCCCGCACTCCTGAGCCCGCCTGCTGGGAACCCGAAAGACCCTATTTCGCATAACTTACTGCCCTGGTCTCGCGGATTACGGTAATTTTAATCTGTCCGGGGTAGGTCATCTCACTCTGGATCCTCTTGGAAAGATCGAATGAAATCTGGTTGGCTTCAACATCATTTACTTTATCGGCACCAACAATTACGCGAAGTTCGCGCCCGGCCTGGATCGCATACGTTTTCACCACTCCGGGATAACTAAGCGCCAACTCCTCCAGGTGCTTTAACCGTTCGATGTATGCTTCGACAACTTCACGGCGTGCTCCCGGGCGGGCACCTGAAATGGCATCGCAAACCTGGACAATCGGTGAAATAAGGTTGTTCATTTCCACTTCATCATGATGCGCCCCGATGGCATTGATAATTTCCGCCTTTTCCTTGAACTTCTCTGCCAGTTTCATGCCAAGTATTGCGTGTGGCAATTCAGGCTCTGTATCGGGCACTTTCCCGATATCATGCAATAATCCTGCACGTTTCGCCATTTTTGGATTCAATCCCAGTTCAGCTGCCATTGTGGCACATAACTTCGAAACTTCAATGGAATGCTGCAACAGGTTCTGCCCGTATGAGGACCGGTACTTCATTTTGCCGATCATCCTGACAAGTTCGTGGTGCATGTTATGAATACCCAGGTCGATGCTGATCCGCTTGCCGGTTTCAATGATTTCCTGTTCAATCTGCTTTTTCGTCTTGGCCACAACCTCTTCAATGCGGGCAGGGTGAATACGCCCGTCGGTAACCAGTTTGTGCAATGCCAGCCGTGCAATTTCACGGCGCACCGGGTCAAATCCCGAAAGGATAATGGCGTCAGGAGAGTCGTCAATGATGATTTCCACGCCAGTAAGCGATTCAAGGGTGCGGATATTCCGTCCTTCACGGCCGATGATCCTGCCTTTGATCTCTTCACTTTCAATGTTGAAAACGGAAACGGTATTTTCTATGGCGTGCTCGGAGGCGGTTCGCTGGATAGTTTCAATGATGATTTTTTTCGCTTCAGTGTTTGCGGAGAGTTTTGCCTCGTCAATGATGTCTTTCATATAAACGATTGCCTCCGTCTTCGCCTCCTCTTTGAGGGTCTCTATGAGTTGTGCTTTCGCTTCAACGGCAGAAAGAGATGAAATAGCTTCAAGCTTTTCTACCTGGATTTTCATCGCTTTGTCTAGATCTGCCTGCTTTTTGCTGATGATTTCCAGTTGCTGGGCAAGATTTTGCTTGATGGTAACGACCTCCTTCTGCTTTTTTGCATACTCTTCAACTTTCAGGTTCAGCGTTCCTTCTTTCTGTTTAAACCGGTTCTCGTTGCGGCCAAGTTCATCGTTTTTTTCATGGATGAATTTTTCATGTTCGCTTTTCAACTGCATGAATTTTTCTTTTGCCTGCAGGATCTTCTCCTTTTTAGCAACTTCTGCTTTTTCCATTGCATCTTTTAAGAGTGCATCCCGTTTACGCTCCAGTGCCCTGTTTAATATAGTGCCCGTGATGACACCTCCAAGGATGACCCCTGCCACCCCAATGATGATTAGTATCAGAATTCCCATAGATATATTTGTTTTTCGTCGTGTCACATCGAAATGTGACATAACAAGGTTAATTAATCAGGAAGGAAAGCAGCGGAAATAAAAAAACCCGCATTATTCAGCGAGGTATTGATAATCCTCTAACGACACGAATAGAGCTGCCAGACTTTTCGAACTTCCACGGTCAGGAAATGATCCCTGGTCTCCTGCCGAAGCAAGAGTGAGGCCTGTCCTACAAGACGATGAGCTTTGCCCTAATATTTGTAATGTTAGGATTACAAACTGTCTGAAATAATGCGGGTAAATCTTCAGAATATTTTCAAAGAACAATTGCAGTTTCATACTTAAGTTGTTCATCCAGCGCATGATCTATTGCCCGAAGTTTTGCCTTCCATTGTGTTTCATTATCCGACAATAATTGATCATTCTGCAGGTATCCCGTAGCGTATTCCAATGCTACCATGGCCAGGAGGTCCTGTTTGTCTTTATATGCATAGCTGCTCGAGTAATCTTTCATTCGTTTATCGATCAGTTTGGCAGCTTTGCGAAAAAGTTCCTCATGTTCCTTGTCTATCGCCAGCCGGTATGACCTGTCAGCGATAGGTAGCGATATGGAAAGTTCGTTCATTGGCCTGACTTTGGATCGTATTCTAAGTATTTAAAAGCCCAATACATTTATCGATTTCCCGCACAAGTTCGTTGATTTTTAATTTTGCCTCAACGTTTCCTTCCTTTGTTTCTATTGTTTTAGCGATTCTAAGTATTTTAAGGTTGTCTTCCAGTTGCCTGATTAGTCTCTTTTGTTCGCTGATGATCTGCTTCAACTCTTGTATCTCAACAATATGTTTTTTATTATCAGCTCTTTGAAGGTAATGTTGTTCAATAAGTTTCCCCATCTTGTATTCAATACCTGAAACAAGGGTTGCAACATCCTTCATAGGGAGTCTCCATTATAATTCATGCAAAGATAATTAATTATTTTATTTTTTTTCAACATGTGTTTCACCTTTTGACCCTTAACCCGATTAAGCAATAAAAAAACCTGAATTCTGAACATATGAACGAATCGTTTCTTTCCTATTTATGGAAGTACCGTCATTTCAACCAGGATATCCGCACGGAATCAGGCGAGCAGCTGACCGTTTTTCATCCCGGTAATCAAAACACCGACAGCGGGCCCGACTTCTTCAATGCCAGGCTGCGCATCGGGAGCACCACCTGGGCCGGTAATGTTGAAATCCATCTGCAGGCTTCAGACTGGTATAGACATGGTCACCATACCGACCCGGCTTATGATCATGTGATCCTGCATGTAGTTTACGAGGCTGACCGCCGGGTTTATCATCAGAATGGCGAACCAGTTCAAACTCTGGTGGTCAGGAACCAGTTCCCTGGCTGGATTTATGATCGCTATTTAAGAATGATGATGAATGAGCAGTGGATACCCTGTATGAACCAGCTTCATGATGTCCGGGATCATGATTTCAGCATGTGGGCCCCTGTTCTGGCACTGGAGCGATTGGAATATAAAACAACCGGTATCAGGCAACTTTTAACCAGTTGTGGAAACGATTGGGATGACGCGTTTTATCGTCACCTGGCTGGTTGTTTCGGATTCAAGATCAACAGCCTTCCATTCGAGTTGCTGGCAAAGTCGCTTTCAGTAAAAATCATCAGACAGCACTGTGAAAGTCTGTTCCGGCTGGAGGCATTGCTGTATGGACAGGCAGGATTGCTGGACACGGAGTTCTCGGATGAATACCCGCAGGAATTATCACGGGAGTATCGCTTCCTTCGGGCAAAATTCAACCTGGCTCCTGTTTCCGGTAGTGTCTGGAAATATTTGCGTTTGCGGCCGTCAAATTTTCCAACCATCCGAATCAGTCAGTTTGCCTCTTTTCTTTTCAAAACCCAGGCAAGGTTCTTCAACCTTCTTGCAGATGGTTCCCTCAAAGGAGTTTCAGGGATGTTGGAACTGACTGCATCTGATTATTGGAATACCCATTATGTGTTTGACAAACAGGCAGTCAGAAAGCAAAAAACCATGGGCGACCTGTGCGTTAAACTGCTAATTATTAACGGACTGGCTCCATTTTTGTTTTTTTATGGAATTGAAAAAAACCAGTCTGGCATATGCGAAGGAGTCCTGAACTTTTTAGAACAAACAGGCGGGGAAAACAATGCTGATATCATTCGCTGGAAAGCAGCCGGGCTGCCTGTGGATAATGCGATGCAAACTCAGGCCCTGCTGCATTTGAAGAAGTTTTTTTGCGATAAAAAGAGATGCCTTGATTGCAGGATCGGGAGAAAACTCCTTGTGGATAACGGTTGATTGTTTTGCGCTACGGTCTCCCGGGGGGTGAAAAGGAATCAGTTCAATGCAAAATGCCATGCCATGGACACTCGGAACATAAAAAAAGAAATTGGAAGGATGGTGGGAGATTACCTTACCTATAACCGGGCAGAGCAGCGCGGGATACTGGTATTAAGTTTGATCCTGCTGGGAGTGATCATCGCCAATGCGGTGATTCCATCCGGGACAATTCAAAAATCTCCCGATTTTACAGCGTTCTCAAAGGAGATCATGGCATTTGAAAATGCCTGGCAAAAAGCGGCCGACTCCGACAGCGCAGCCCGGTCACAAAGATACATGCACTTTGGAAAGAGGTCGGGCACCCTTGCGAATGATTCAATTTATACCAGGCTGAAAGCGGCAAAACCAGTCGTGATCATTGAATTGAATTCGGCAGACACCTTTGAATTACAGCAGTTGAGGGGTATTGGCCCTGGGTTTGCCAGGAGGATTGTTTATTATCGCGAACGACTGAGGGGGTACTGCGATAAGCGTCAGGTTCTGGAAGTAGCAGGTATGGATACGGCAAGGTACAGGATGATTGAAAAGAATCTGACAGTCAATCCCGATTCAATCCACCCTTTAGACCTGAATACGGTTACCTTCAAGGAACTCCTCCATCATCCATATTTTCCGTTTGCCGTAACGAAAAACATCATGATCTACCGGCAGAAAAATAAAAATTTCAAAAATCTTGCGGAGTTGAGGAATATCCAGGGTATCAATGATTCAGTTTTCAGGAAGATGATCATCTATCTGAGGATCGGCCCATGAACCGTCATCATCTTCATCCTCTTCCCCCCAATCCCAGGGTTTGCGCTGGGGACCCTGTTTCCGGTAGTAAATGGCAAGCACAAATCCGGACAAAAGCCCCAGCAAATGGGATTCCCACGAAATAGGCTGATTTGGAAAAAGTTGCGGAAAGATGCCCCAAATCAGGCCACCATAAAGAAATGCAACGAGCATGGTGATGACCAGCAGTCCGGTCTCACGCCGTATCATGCCACTGAAAAACAGAAACGAGGCAAGCCCGTAAATGACACCGCTGGCGCCGATGTGTGCAGCACCGCCCCGTGCATAAACCCACACCCATATTCCAGTGATAATGTATACCAGGAAGAGGATCATCCAGGCGATCTCTTTGTAAAAATAAAAGAGAAACGAACCCAGGATCAGCAAAGGTATTGAGTTCGCGAAAAGGTGGGCCAGGTCTGCATGCAGGAACGGCGAAGTGAAAATTCCCGGTAATCCTTTAACCTGCATTGGGTAAAGTCCGTAATTATTTAACTCTAGGTCAAACAGCATATCCGCTCCTTTGATCAGCCATAAAAGGAGTACCAGTATCACGGGAACACGTAAACTCTGATAAATCCTTAACTTTTCCTCGTCTGCCACCGTATAATATTTCCCGATAAAAGTAGTTAAATTAAAGCAATTTCAGTACCCAAGGTAAAATAAAAGTACCTTTGACGGCTCAAAACCAAATTCAATAAGCTTTTAACGATGAATAACTCCATTTCACTTAATATTTTCAGAAGCAGCCTGTTGCTGTTTTTTATCCTTTTGCTTGGCAACCTCACACAGGCGCAGGTTCAGCATCAGGATCCAAATGGCGGTATCAAAAAATACAACGCGGCCATGCAACTCATCAATTATGCCTATGTCGATACCATCAACGAATCGCGACTGGTTGAAAAGGCAATTGTGGAGACCCTCAAAGAGCTGGACCCTCATTCGGTTTATATTTCAAAAAAGGATGTTCAAAAAGCCAATGAACCGCTGGAGGGTAATTTTGACGGCATCGGTGTTCAATTTGAGATATTGAAGGATACAATTACGGTCGTACACTCCATCCCGGGAGGGCCTTCTGACCGGCTTGGCATTGTTTCCGGTGATAAAATTGTTAAAATTAACAGCGAAGTGGTGGTAGGTAAAAAAATCACAACCCAGTTTGTGCTCGACCATCTGCGCGGAAAACGCGGCACCAAGGTTAATGTTTCGATCTTCAGGAAAGGGAAAAAGGATCTGATCGAATTTACGATTACCCGCGATAAGATACCAATCAACAGCATTGATGCAGCCTACATGATTAAACCGGGAATCGGTTACATCAATCTCAATAAATTCGCGCAGACCTCCGTGCAGGAATTTACCGATGCGGTGACTCTTCTTAATTCGAAGGGCATGAAAAGCATGATCCTTGACTTACGCAACAATTCAGGCGGTTACATGGGAACTGCCATTGAGTTGTCTGATGAATTTCTGAAACCGGGAAAGCTTATTGTCTATACTCAGGGGAGGACATCGCCACGCGAAGATTTCTACTCCTCGGCCAAAGGGCTTTTTGAAACTGGGAAGCTCGTGGTCATGATCAATGAAAATTCCGCTTCAGCCAGTGAAATTGTTTCAGGCGCCATCCAGGACTGGGACAGGGGCATCATTGTTGGCCGCAGGTCGTTTGGGAAAGGGCTTGTCCAGCGGCCTTTCCAACTCCCCGACAGTTCTGTGATCAGGCTTACCACCGCAAGGTATTACAATCCTTCCGGGAAGTGCATACAGAAATCCTACGCCGAAGGGGTTGATAAATATTATGAAGATTTCAGCAACCGGATGAAGCATGGTGAACTGATCCATCCCGACAGTGTCAAATTCCCCGATTCGCTGAAATTTTATACGGCTAATAAACGGGTTGTATACGGTGGCGGCGGAATCATGCCCGACGTTTTCATCCCCTGGGATTCAACACCGGTTTCCGATTATTATCTTGATCTCCGGCGCAAGAATATCATAAACACTTATGTAGGTGATTATGTGGATAAAAATCGTAAAATGCTAAAGACCAACTATCCCGAATTTAGTACTTACGAAAAAAGTTTCCAGGCTGATGATGCTTTGATGGTCGATTTTTTCAGCTATGCGGAAAAAGAGGGGGTCAAAAAAGATGAAAAGGGCTATGCTGCATCGGAAAAACTGATAAAGTCGCAGCTTAAAGGGCTGATCGCCCAGAAACTCTGGGACATGACTGAATTGTATACCATTATCAACCAGTATGATGAAGAGGTGCTAAAAGCAATTGAGGTTGTTGAGGATGATGGCTTATACCAAAAACTTAAAATTGACCGCTAATACTGGCGGAGATTCCGGGTTGCCTTTCCTGTACCTCGCCCTGCCGGTGATGGATGAACCTGACCTTCTTCAGAGGTTACTGGATTGTATTTCAATCCAGACTTACGATCGGTTCAGCTTATTTGTTTGCGTGAACCAGCCTGAAAACTGGTGGCACAATCCCTCCAAATTGGCTGTTTGCAAAAACAATGAGGCGAGTCTCAGGCTCTTATCCGACTTTAAAGGTTTTGATATCAGCATCATCGACCGTTCCTCAAGAGGGTATGGCTGGACCGGGAAACGACATGGCGTTGGATATGCCAGGAAAACCCTGATGGACTATATTGAAGGTGTTGCGGCCCCCGGGGATATCATGGTCAGCATGGATGCCGACAGCGTTTTCTCCGCTGACTACCTTATGTCGATCGCAAGGAATTTTCGCAAACATCCCGGATCTGCGGCATTATCTGTCCCCTATTTTCATAATACGCCTCCGGATGAATTCGCCTCAAGGGCCATGCTTCGGTATGAAATTTACATGCGCTATTATTTCCTGAACCTTGCACGTATCGGGTCTCCGTTTGCTTTTACTGCACTTGGTTCAGCCATGGCATTTCCTGTTTGGGCATACCGTGCCATTGGCGGAATGACCCCGAAGCTGAGCGGGGAAGATTTTTATCTCCTTCAAAAACTCAGGAAATTCGGTCATGTTATCCAGTGGAATGATGAAATGGTCTTTCCTGAAGCCCGGTTTTCCGATCGGGTGTTCTTTGGTACCGGTCCTGCCATGATCAGGGGAGCGGGAGGAGACTGGTCAAGTTACCCGATCTATCCCTCTGCTTTTTTTGACGAGATCCTTGAAACCTATACCCTGCTTCCGCGCTTATATCAACAGCCGCATGACACTAAGGTCATTCGGTTCATTTCAATGGCATCCGGTGAGGCGGATCCTTTTCAACCGCTCAGGTTAAACCACCGGGATCCCGGACATTTCATCCGTGCCTTTCATGAAAAATTCGACGGGTTGAGGATTCTTCAATTTCTGAAAACGGCGATTGAAACCGATCCATCCCGGGATGAGGTGAACCTGCTGGAATTTCTGAAAAGATTTTACCCACCCGAAGAACTCCGTGAGCTGGAGATAAGCGGTGAATCTCTCTCTTTTTCCGATTGCCCGGTGGAGAAGCTGGAAAGAATAAGAATGTTCCTTTTCCGGAAAGAAACGGAGGTCAGGCTTAGTGAAACACTTCCGTCACAAGGTCTGCCGCCTCTTTAAGCGTGATAGCCGAATGTACCTGCAGGCCTGATTCATCAATCAGTTTTTTCCCCTCAACGGCATTCGTTCCCTGGAGCCGTACGATAATGGGGATATTGATCTTCCCGATGTTTTTATAGGCATCGACGATTCCCTGCGCAACCCTGTCGCAGCGCACAATTCCGCCAAAAATGTTAACAAGGATTGCCTTTACTGCAGGATCTTTCAGGATAATCCTGAACCCCTCTTCTACCCTTTTGGCACTGGCAGAGCCTCCAACATCCAGGAAATTGGCCGGATCTCCGCCTGAGAGTTTGATAATATCCATGGTAGCCATGGCGAGACCTGCACCATTGACCATGCAACCCACATTGCCGTTCAGCTTGACATAATTAAGGTCATGACGGGTCGCTTCGACTTCAATGGGGTCTTCCTCGTCCAGGTCGCGCATAAGCGCAATATCAGGATGGCGAAAAAGGGCATTGTTGTCGATCACTATCTTGGCATCTGCTGCCAGGATTTTATTATCCGAGGTTTTAAAAACAGGGTTGATTTCGATCAGGGAGGCATCGCTTCCTTCATACGCCTTGTAAATTGAAAAGACGAATTTGATCATATTTTTATAGGCTTCGTCTTTTAACCCGAGATTGAATGCCACTTTCCTTGCCTGGAATGCCTGCAATCCAATTTTCGGATCGACCTCCTCCGTGAAAATCAGTTCCGGCGTCTCTTCGGCAACAGTTTCGATATCCATGCCCCCTCTTGGTGAATACATTAAGATGGTGTATCCTTTCTGCCTGTTCAGCAAAATACTCATATAGATTTCCGCAGGTTCCGAGGGTCCGGGATAAAAGATATTTTGCTCGACATATACCTTTCTGACCAGTTTTCCCTCTTTGCTTGTTTGCGGGGTTACAAGGTGCATGCCAAGTATCTGCGCTGCAAAATGCCTCACCTCTTCAATGGACCTGGCCACTTTTACCCCTCCGCCTTTCCCGCGTCCGCCAGCATGCACCTGGGCTTTAATAACAAATTTATCGGTACCCGTAGCGCCCTGGAGGTACTCGGCAGCCTTTACCGCTTCTTCTTCGGTGTGGGCCAGTCCGCCTTCGGGAACCGCTACGCCATATTGCTTTAAAATTGATTTACTCTGATATTCGTGTAAGTTCATATGTCGGAAAGTTAATATCGATTTTCAAAAATAGTTGTTTGAATTGGATTTACAAAAAAGAGGGTACAAAGATTTCAATTTTCTTAACTTTGCCGTTCAAGGCTACTCTATGATCATTGCGCATAACATTCATAAATCATTTGGTCCGCTTAAAGTTCTCAAGGGAATCAACCTTGTGGTGGAAAAAGGTGAAATCATCTCCATTGTTGGTGCTTCGGGCGCCGGAAAATCAACGTTGCTGCACATCCTTGGAACCCTCGATAAAGCCGATTCCGGCAGCGTTGAACTCAACGGGATCAGGGTTCAGGAGTTGTCAGAACGAAAATTGTCCGATTTTCGCAACAGGCAAATCGGGTTTGTTTTCCAGTTTCATCATCTCCTGCCAGAATTCACAGCCCTTGAAAACGTGTGCATCCCGGCCTTTATTGCCAAACATGGGAAAAGTGAATCAATTAAAAAGGCAATGGAGCTTCTCGACATCATGAACCTCGGTGAGCGTGCGGGTCACAAACCATCGGAACTTTCAGGAGGTGAACAGCAGCGCGTAGCCGTTGCAAGAGCCCTCATGAACAATCCTGCCGTGATCCTTGCAGATGAGCCCTCGGGAAACCTCGATTCAGCCTCTGCTGTTGAACTTCACAAGCTTTTCTTTCGTTTGCGCGACATGTTCAGGCAGACATACATCATCGTAACCCATAATCTTGACCTGGCCGATATGGCCGACCGCAAGCTGACCATGAAGGATGGCTTGATCGTCTTGTAGCCCGGGCATGTAATTATTCACGAAAAATCACGTTAAATATTATCCATAGAAATCAATCACCCGAACGCACCTCCATCGCATGAAAATAAACGGTTTAAAAAAATCCTTTCCAATTGTTGCAGCAGTGCTGGTTTCATCAGTCACGATTGCCCTGTTTGTTACCTATCTGACCCTGCCGTACGAGCCCGCGCAACATTTCTCGCCCATAACACACTCCTCTGCCTATGATACCATTCCTGTTAAAAAGTCAAACCCCCAGGATTCACTCTATCACGTATTTCTGAATGCTGCCGATAAGTTTTACAATGAAAAGAACTATGGAAAAAGCCTTGCGGAATTGCAAAAGGCCCAACAGATAAAACCCCAGGACCAGTCACTGAAAGAAAGAATCACCAGTTTGAATGCGCTCGTCGCCTCTCAAAAGGAACAGGCAGATGCAAGTCAGAAGTCAATTGCTTCGGGTGACGCCTATTTTAAATCAAAGGATTACCTTAATGCAAAAGCATCCTACCAGCTGGCCGTTTCTCAAAACCCCAATGATGACGCTGCCCGGGAAAAACTTCGCAAAACCCTTGATTTATTACGTTCCCAGAAAGCACAGAACATCCTGTTTGATGTGGCCGTGGCAAGTGCGGATAAATTGTTTCAGGCGGGTGATTATGAAAAAGCCATGCAGGAATATGAAAATGCAAGCAGGCTTTTACCGGGAGATCCCTACCCTAAAAACAAGATCAATGAGATCATCAAGATCCAGGTGGATACCAAGGTAAAAGAAGAGGAATATGGTAAAGCTGTCGCACTGGCGGATAAATTCCTTCTTGTCAAAAACTACCAGGATGCATTGCTTGATTATAACAAGGCGGCCGGAATTAAACCTGATGAGAAATATGTCCAGGACCGGATAAAGGAGGTGACCGCTTTGCTTGCTGCCCAGAAAGCCAGAGATGATGCATACAATAAAGCCATTGCATTAGCCGACCAGTCGTTCAAAGCCGTTCAGTATCCCGATGCAGTCAAATCATATAAAGAGGCGATCGTAATAAAACCTGAGCAGACCTATCCCAGGGATAAAATCAGGGAGATTGAAAGCATCCTGGCCCGGATAACCAATGCCCAGGCAGATTATGACAAGTATGTCAACCTCGCAGATAGTTTTTACATCGACAAAAAATATTTCAAGGCCAGGGAGAACTACCAGATGGCATTATCGGCAAAGCCCGGGGAAGCTTATCCGAAAGAGATGATTTCCAAGGCTGATAAGATGCTGACCGGCCAGGAAGCAGCCATGGCAAAAGCGCTTGAAGAACAATATGCAGCCACCCTTGCCGGCGCTGACAAATTGATGGTTGACAAGTCATATGAACCCGCGAGATCTGAATATGTCAAAGCTTCAAATCTGAAGCCCACCGAACAATATCCAAAAGATAAGATCCTTGAAATTGACAATATCCTGGCGAACGCAACGAAGGATAAGGAGGAACAGTACAAACTTGCGGTTTCAGCAGGCGACAAGGCCTTTGCAAGCAAATCCTATGAAAGCGCCCGGTCTGAATATCAGCATGCATTGACCATCAAGGCAAATGAAGTTTATCCCAAATCAAAAATTGCAGAACTTGAGAAACTGATGGCGGCTGAATCCCAGCAAAAAGCAGCTGATGCAAGGTATGCAAATTCGATCGGTAAAGCCGACAGCATGCTGCTGGCGAAAGCATATCAGCCTGCAAAAACAGAATTCCAGAAGGCCTCCGACATGAAACCTGCCGAGGTTTATCCCAAAAACAAAATCAGCGAAATCAACCTCATCCTGGCCAACCTAGAGAAACAGAAATCACAGGAAAGCCAGTATATCGCATTGATTGCCAAAGCGGACAAACTGCTGGCCGACAAATCCTATTCCCCTGCAAAGATTGAATACGGGAATGCATCGGCCCTGAAACCTCAGGAGTCATATCCCAAGGATAAAATTTCCGAAATCGACAAACTACTTGCCGGCCTGGCAGCTCAAAAAGCCCTTGATGACAGGTATGCATCAGCTATTGTAACTGCCGACAAACTGCTGGCGTCAAAAACCTGGGATCAGGCACGTACCGAATACCAGAATGCAGGTGCTATAAAGCCTGACGAGCTTTATCCCAGGGATAAGATTGCAGGTATTGATAAAATACTGGCAGACATTGCCGCCACAAAAAGCCTTGATGAAAATTACCAGGCAACCATTGTAAAGGCGGACAAATATTTCGCAGAAAAAAACTACGAACCTGCTAAAACCGAATATGCAAATGCCTCCCGGTTAAAGCCGCAGGAGCAATATCCAAAGGCAAAAACAGCTGAAATAGACGCAATCCTGGCCTCACTTGCCAAACAAAAAGCCGCAGAAGAGGAGTATGCCGCAACCATTTCACAGGCTGACAAGCTGCTTGCCGACAAGTCGTACGAGCCTGCCCTGACCGGGTACCAGGCCGCCCTGAAACTCAAACCGGCGGAGGATTATCCCAAAGGAAAAATCGGTGAAATAAACCAGATACTGGCAGGGATAGAGAAGCTGAAGTCACTGGAAGCCCAGTATTCAGGTTCAATTGCCAAAGCAGACAAAATGTTGGCCGACAAATCATATGTCGTAGCGAGAACTGAATACCTGAATGCCTCCACGCTAAAACCGCAGGAAACCTACCCGAAGGAAAAGATTGCCTCGATTGACAAAATACTGGAAGATCTTGCAGCTGCGAAAGCCCTGGATGACAAATATGCCAGCGTGGTTGCAGGGGCAGATAAACTGCTGGCCGCAAAAACCTACGAACAGGCGAGGGTTGAATACCAGAACGCCGGTAATATTAAACCGGGAGAGACCTACCCGAAAGATAAAATTTCGGACATCGATAAAATTCTTGCAGGGATCGCTGCGGCAAAGTCCCTTGATGAAAACTACCTGGCTGCCATTGCAAACGCTGACAAGTACCTCGCCGGCAAAAATTACGATGTTGCAAAAAGTGAATATACCAATGCTTCCGGTCTGAAACCTGCCGAAAGGTACCCCATTACTAAAATTACAGAAATCAATGCAATCCTTGAAAGTATTGCCAGACAAAAAGCCCTCGATGATGAATATGCATCAACCATCGTGAATGCAGATAAATTACTGGCTGATAAATCGTATGAACTGTCGAAAGGCCAATACCAGGCTGCACTGAAAATAAAACCATCGGAACAGTATCCCAAAGATAAAATAGCGGGGATCGACAAGGCACTAGCCGAACTGGCAAGCATCAGGGATCGTGATGAAAAATATGCGGCATCAATTGCCAACGCCGATAAACTGCTGACCCAGAAATCGTACACCCCTGCCAGGAATGAATATGTGAATGCCTCATCTTTGAAACCACAGGAGGGTTATCCCAAAGAAAAAATCAGTGAGATCGACAAGATCCTTTCCGATCTGGCTTCGGCAAAGGCACTGGATGATAAATACGCCGGCATTATTGCAAATGCAGACAAACTCCTGGTAGCGAAAACATACGAACAGGCCAGGGTTGAATATCAAAATGCTGCCAACACCAAACCTGCCGAAAATTACCCGAAAAATAAAATTGCAGAAATCGACAAAATCCTTGCAGATCTCGTTGCATTGAAAACGCTGGATGAGAACTATAAAACATCCATCGCAAAGGCTGATCAACTACTTGCGGCAAAAACTTTCGACCCTGCTAAAAGTGAATATCTGAAAGCCTCAGGTCTGAAGCCTGCTGAACAATATCCCAAAACAAAAATTGCCGAGATCGATGCCGCCCTGGCTGCAATTGCCAGGCAAAAAGCGCTTGAGGAAGAATATTCGGAAACCATTGCCGGTGCTGATAAACTCATCGCTGAAAAATCATATGAACAGGCGAAGTCGGAATATCAAAAGGCTGCCGGATTGAAACCTGCCGAGCAGTATCCCAAAACAAAACTGGCAGAGATTGAGAAGGCACTTGCTGATGTTGCCCGCCTCAAGGCCATCGACGAGCAGTTTGCCGCCGCTGTTGCGGGTGCGGACAAATTGATGCAGGCCAAAACCTATGACCAGGCTAAAATTGCCTATCTCGAAGCAGGGAAGATCAAACCGGATGCGCAATACCCAAAAGACAAAATCATCGAGATAAACGACATCTTTGCTGCCATCGCCAGGCAGAAAACGCTTGATGACCAGTATAAGGCATCTGTTGCAAAAGCCGACCAACTGCTGGCAGCCAAATCGTATGATCCTGCAAAACAGGAGTACACGAATGCCTCCGGCCTGAAGCCTTCAGAGCAATATCCAAAGGATAAGATCGCAGAGATAGAGGGTGTACTCGCGGAACTGAAGGCGAAGGAGGACGCCTACAAAGCCGCATTGGCAGCAGCCGACCAGCTGCTTGAGCAGAAAAAACTTGAAGAGGCCCGTACTTCATACCAGGATGCTCTGGCAATGAAGCCCCAGGCAACCTACCCAAAAGAGAAAATCGCAGGGATAAACAAGTCACTGGAGGAACAGTTGGGCAAACAGAAATATTATGAAAACCTGGTTGCCGATGCCGACAACTCCTTTAAGGACAAAGACTATGCAAAAGCAAAAGATACCTATCAGCAGGCACTTGTTGTTTTTCCCGCCCAGTCCTATCCAAAGGGACAAATATCCATCATCACGGCGAGAGTCGATAGTTTATACCGTGCCAACAAATCCAGGTATGACCAGTCCGTTGCTGAAGGGGACCGTTTTTATAATTCATTTGAATATGACAAAGCGGTAGACGCATATACCGATGCGGCGAATCTCCTGCCGATGGAGAAATACCCCCGGGAGATGATCGTGAAAATCCACAAGGCAATTGTCGAGAATGCCATTGCAGATGTGTTGAAAACAACGGTGGTCATTGCTTCCAATACCGAAAAGCAGTTCCCTTTTCCACCGGTGCTTTTTGCTTCAAGGAAGAACAATTTTGTGTACATAAAGATCAAAAACCTCTCCAAAAAACCATTCAATGTGTTGATGAGGTATGGCAAAGACAAACAGGCCAATGGCGGGGTAGTCATGCGCAACCTCAATAACGATGGCAAGGTGAACGAGCGGTTGGTCAGTGTCAAAGACCAGGATTTATGGTCGCGTGAAGATAATAACTGGATCAGCCTTTACCCTCAGGGGGGGGATGTGGAGGTTTCCTTTATCCAGGTTTCCAGGGCGATAAACCACTGACGATCATCTTCTGCGAATCGGATCCTGGAAGGAAATGTATTATTTTCTTTTTAGGGTAAAGAGGGTTATTTCGGGTAAAATACCAACCCTTCCTGAATAACCGATGTTACCCAGTCCCTGGTTAACATAAAGATATTGAGGAGTGGGTGAACCGGAATTGGTGTAAAGGCCGCTCCAAAATCTTGAAATCCATACCACAGGACTCCAGTGTATGTTGCAGCAGTCAATTCCCACCTGTCCCCCATGCGTATGACCCGAAAAGGTCACGTCAATGTGCTGATATTTTTTACTGATCACCTTTCCCCAATAAGAAGGGTCGTGCGATAGCAGGAGCTGGATGGCCATATTCTCAGTCCCCTCCTGGGCTTTTACTATATCTCCTAACCTTTGAAACCGGGCTGTAGCGCCCCAGTTATCCACGCCGATCACGGCGATGCTGTCTTCTCCCCGTTTCAGGATTTCGTGGGAGTTAAGCAGCAGTTTCCATCCCAGGTAATGATAGAAGGATTTTAAGTCTTCCAGGTTCTGTTTTTTTGCTGCCGGGGATGACCATGTGATATAATCGCCATAATCGTGGTTACCCATGATGGCGTAGATGCCATCGGATGCATGAAGAGTCTTCAGTATCTTTTCAAACCCATTCCCGTCTGCCGTACAATAGTTAAACATGTCGCCTGTAAAAAAAATGAGGTCGGGATGGAGATTGTTAATTTCATCCATGGCCTCCTGCAGCTTTTGTTTTGAATTCCAGCTTCCAAGGTGGATATCCGAAATCTGCACAATTTTCAACCCCTCGAATGCAGGAGGAAGTTGATCCAGTATTATTACCTGCCGCCGTACCGTGAAATCAAATTGCCAGAAAAGTGTTCCTGCAGTCATGACCAGGAAAATAAGTGCTCCCATGATCCAGCCAGTCAGCAACAGGAATTTGTATCGGGGAATTGATTTTACCGGGACCTTCTTTCCTGGGATGAAAAACAGGAACGCGTATTTGCCAAACCGGATCAGGTCAGCCAGGATGATGGTGATAATCGGGAAAAATTCAGAAAGGAACAGGATTAGCAGGAAATTCTGAAGGTAAGTGCGAAAGGGCAGGTTCCACTCAAGGAAGGGCATGAAAAAACCGTAAATCATGAGGCAGGGCAAGAGGGCAACCGGCAACCAGTATAGAATCGTTATCGATGATTCTAACCCTTTCCCAATTTTTTTGATGGTTCCGCGAACCGAAAACCAGAGGTAGCCATCGAAAAGGAGAAAAAAGAAGAAAAACATGAGCATTCCCGAATACTTTGGCAGGAAGGAACGCAACACCATTACCAGCGTAAGCGAAAGCAGGGCAAAGAGCGTCGGGAACAGGAATTTTTTCATTTGTTTTTAACGTAGTTTACAAGACCTTTGGCTTTGAAAATCTCCATCAGTTTCGCAGGTAGGGCGGCAAAGGCAAATTTTTTGCTGCCGATGGAGACAAATCCATTTTCAAAGTCGATGTTTACCACATCTCCTTGCCGGTAGGCATCGACAGCTTCGGGCACCAGGATGATCGGAAGCCCCTGGTTCACCGAGGAGCGGTAGAAAATCCTGTTGACAGATTTGCAGATCACCGCTTTGATGCCGGCAAATGCAAGCCCTACGGAAGGATGTTCGCGGGAACTGCCGCACCCGAAATTGGCGCCGGCCATGATGATATCGCCTGCTTTAACGCGGTCGGAAAAGCTGTTGTCAAAACCTTTGAAAAGGTGCGGCATGATTTTTTCCGGTTCAGTGCTTTGAACATTGTAGGTGAGGTTCCCCGCAAACATCTGGTCGGTATTGAGGTTGTCGACATCAGCATAATTCCAGGTTCCCACGCTGAAGCGGTCGTCGCCCTCCCTGACATCAACCGTGGCACTTTGCGGTGCATGGTATGGGAATACATCATTGGCGGTTATGCCCCGCGGATCAGTGATTTCACCTTTCAGGGCCGACTTGGCAACGGTTGATGGAGAAGCAAGGTAAACATTGGATGCAGGATTGCCCATGCGCCCCTTGAAATTCCGGTTCGCCGTTGAGATAACATTGTAATTGTCGGCCGGAATGCCCTGACCCGTACCAAGGCATGGCCCGCACGAGGCAGAAAGCACGTTGGCGCCGGATTCCATGAAAATCTCGATCAGCCCCTCTTTCATGGCCTGAATGAATATCTCCTTGGATGCGGGAATGATTTGTAGCTGCATGTATTTGGGAACCTTCTCTCCTCTCAGCACCTCTGCAGCTTCACGCAAATCCTGGAGACGACCATTGGTGCAGGTACCGATAAGCGCCTGCTGGATTTTTATTCCTCTGACTTCTGCAACGGCTTTCACATTATCTACATGGTGAGGGGCTGCCACCACCGGGAAAATTTCATTTAAATTGATCCTGATTTCTCTCAGGTAAGTAGCATCTTCATCGGCCCACACCCCTTTCAGCTTTTGCCCGAAATGTTTTTCCAGGATCTCATCGGCCGGGAAAACAGCATTTTTCGCCCCCATTTCCGAAGCAAGGTTCGAAAGCACCATGCGATCGGAAACGGTAAGGGATCTTACGCCATCTCCATGGTATTCGATCGACATGTAATCGGCACCGCTGGATCCGATCATCCCGATGATCCACAATGCAAGATCCTTTGCATAGACCCCGGTCTGAAACTTGCCATCCAGTGTTATTTTCAAAGTCTCCGGAACACGGAACCACGTTTCGCCCTGTTTCCACAAACCTGCCGTTTCGGTACGGTCTATTCCGGCAGCGAAAGCGTTATACGCCCCGGCTGTGCTCGTATGACTGTCGCTTCCCACGATGATGAGACCGGGCTTTGCGTAATATGACATCAGTTGATGGCAGATACCATCGCCAGCATCATGAAACTTCTTAATCCCGAACTTCTCGACGAACTCACGGATTACCTGGTAGTCGTTGGCGAGTTTTAAGTTGGTAGGAGGTGCATTGTGATCAAGGGTGATCAGTAATGCTTCAGGGTTGGCCAGCGTGGTTCCTCCCATTTTTTTAAAAGTGCTGTAGATGCTTGAGGTGTTGTCGTGCGACAAAATGATGTCGGGACGAGCAAACACAATGCTTCCTGCTGCAGCGCCAAAGATTTTTTCGGCAAATGTCTTTCCGGTCATGGCAGATAATTTTGGATTTGTTTTAGGATACAAAATTCAGTTTTTTTTTTTGATTTCCGGGAAGAAATTTACATTTTCCCCGATCATTTGTTCAGGGTTCTGCCGGAAACCGAACCAGGGCTCGCTGATCCCGAATTTATCCGAATGAATGATCCATTATCACCGAAAATGAACCAGGTATGTGTCCTATCAGTTAACTTTTTTGATTCCAACATTTTACAGGAACAACATCTTGAAATACTTCGGAAGGCATTTCTTATATTGATTTATATCAATTAAAAATAAGTTTTTTTTCCTTCGTAAACAGGAAAAATATCGGCTTCTATCACGCCATATCACGTCCGAAAGGGATTAACATTGATTTATGGATTACATACTTTTGCATGGGTATGTTGAAGTTTTGTAATTTACCCTATCACTACTCCCCACATGCGGAAAGATATTCTTTCTGTTTTGATCCGGAAGTGGGTTTATGAGCAACAGATGTTATTTAAAATTCACCAAAACCTCTATTCGTATGAAAAAAATCGCTACAATTTTAGCATTGCTGTTTTTGGCAGCAACCTTTGGATTTGGACAAAGGGCTGTGCCAGCCGATCAAAGCCAGCCTCAAAATCCACAAATAAATACGCGGATTGACAATATAGGATACTGGACGAAACTGGCTAAACAAGGGCTGGTCCCATACAATCCCGTGGTACCATTATTGCCCGCGCAAGGGATTCCGACAAAATCAGGTATGGGAATTACCGACCAGATGTCAACAGATGTTGTTGTTGATGACGAAGCGGGAGTAACCCAGAGCGAGAATTCGGTTGCGGTTGACCCGACCAACAATGCCCATCTCCTGAATTCAAATAACTCCAAGTCAGCCAGCGGGTTTCTGGGGGCTGATTATTTCAATTCCACGGACGACGGCCAAACCTGGACAGGAAGCAAATTTGGTGCCGGCGGGGCAAATGATGGTGATCCCTCAACCGCCATCAACCTGAACGGAAGACAATTTGTCGGTTTCATCAATTCAGCCGGTGGTCAGTCGGTCGCACACTCCGACGACGGGACATCCTGGACAAGTGTTTTGTTGGCCAACAACGGGACCGGGGCTAATGACTTACTGGATAAAAATCACCTGGTGGTCGATAATGACATTTTTTCACTTTATAATGGACACATTTACTCTGCATGGACACAGTTTGTCAGCGGTAGTACCGACAACAACGACATTGTGTTTTCAAGAAGTATAAACAACGGGGCGTCGTTTTCGACACCGGTAAATATCAGCAATGGTGTTTCTGCCGGTGCGTTCAACCATGGCGTGAACCTCCAGACTGGGCCCAACGGGCAGGTTTATGCCACCTGGGTAATTTATGATGTATGGGGGCCCACCTATTTTGAAAATGCTATTGGATTTGCCAGGTCGACAAATGGCGGGGCATCTTTTACTGCACCCGTCAGGATTAACAACAATATCCACGGAATCAGGCCTAACTCCAATACTCCGACGACCAACGCCACAGGTAAAAACATGAGGGTAAATTCCTTCCCGTCGATGGCGGTCGACGTAAGCGGAGGAGCATACAACGGGTATATTTATATTGTATGGGCTAATGTGGGTGTGCCGGGAGTGAATACAGGAACCAATGTCAGTATCTATTGCATGCGTTCAACCGACGGGGGAACAACCTGGGGTACCCCGGTGAGGGTAAATCAGGGCACATCTGCCAACGATTACGCCTCATATATGCCTTGGATCACCTGCGATCAGTCTACTGGAAAGCTTTACTGCGTTTTCTACGACGACCGCAACCTTGGAAGTGCCAGCACAGCAGTGGAGACCTGGATGGCCTACTCCGAAAACGGAGGCGCTAGCTGGACAGATATCAGGGTCGGCGATGTCTCCTTTACCCCATCTCCTATTCCCGGCCTTGCCACTGGCTATTTTGGCGATTACCTCGGCATAACTGCCAACAACAACCGGGTTTACCCAACCTGGACCGATAACCGTTCAGGGCGGGCCCTTACCTATGTGTCACCCATACATTACAGTGGATATTGCATTGCAAGCGGCGGGTGTGATGAATACATCTCCAACGTCAGTGTGGGAAGCATCAACAATAGTTCTGCATGTGATGGGTATCAGAATTTCACAAATCTGTCTACAAATATTCCGGTCAATTCATCTGCTGCAATAACAGTCATCAATGGAACTCCATATATTGGCGATCAATGCGGCATCTGGGTGGATTGGAACAATGACGGTGATTTTGCAGATGCCGGTGAAACCATCTCCACAGGTGGTTCGTTAACAGCCACGATTGCACCTCCTTACGGAACAACATTGGGGCCAAAGACCATGAGAGTCCGGATAACTTATACAGGATCCGTTGATCCCTGCGGGGCCACACAATATGGCGAGGTGGAAGATTACACCATCAACGTTACCTCCCCTCTGCCAAATTATTGGACAGGCACCTTCAACCAGTATTGGCATAATGATCAAAACTGGTCGCTGGGACACATTCCCACGGCAATTGAAGATGCATATATCACCAACGCAGGTTATCAGCCAGTTTGGCTTTCAATTTATGATGACCCCTGTAAAAATCTTACCATCCAGTCAGGTGGAACTTTGCAGGTCATTGAGAAAACATTGACGGTAAATGGCAATGTGAATATCAATGCAGGTGCAAGCCTTCAGATGACCAATGCTGCCGGGGTAATTAAATTAGCCGGGAACTGGACTGAATCGGCCGGTGTAACAGGATTTTCTGCAGGACCAGGACGAGTAGTTTTTAACGGCCCCGGCCATCAATATATTTATGGCAGTGAAACCTTCAACGTCCTCGAAGCAAACATGGGGGCAGCCCTGCGTTTAAATAATGCGGCATATACTGTTACCTGCAACGTGTACGACTGGACTACCGGGGGCATCGATATTCTTGCCGGCACTTTTAATGCGCTCGACCTGGCCGACAACGGGCTTTATGGCACCTATTGGGTGAACGCCGGGGGCGCTATAAACCTTACGCAGGACGGCGGGCAATATACCGACCTGGACGGCGAAATCCACATGTATGGAGGAACCATGACAGTTACCGGAGGATATGGCCAAAGTTATTGGCCATATTTAAGCAATGGCCTCATCGAAATGACTGGCGGAATCCTGGATTTCAGGAATAACGGGATTTATCTCAATCCTAGTACGTTTACACTTACTCAAAGTATTTCGGGTGGCACGATCAGGACAAATGGATATTTTTCAGGATCACGGACTGATTTTACCCCATCCGGCGGCACCGTTGAACTGTACGGACCAACTGATATCCAGGTAAGCCTTGGAACCGGGAGCAGTTTTGCCAACCTGGTGATTAACAAAGCTGCCGTGGTTAGCAAGTCCATGCAAAATTATGAAGAAGTATTTTACGACCGACAGGGGAATTTGTCTAAAAGTCCGCTGTCAAATGGCGTGAGTGCTGGATCCGACATTATTGTTAATGGCACCTTGACGATTCAGACAGGAAAATACACACTGAACGGGCACCAGACAAACGCAAACACCTATTGCCATGTTTATGGCTCACTGGTGATGAACAATGCTGCCGATAAACTATATGTCGGAACAACATCCTGGCAACATCTGGAATTTCATGACGGATCGAGCAGCACCCTTACCGCCGGGGCAATCTACCCGGCTTCATGGGTATGGTCATCCGGCGCAGCCATCATCGATGGGGGAACAGGCAACACAATCTACTTTACCGGCAGCAACAATACCGGTATCCAGGTTGACGGCCCCGGATCGGTGTTTGGCAATGTTGATGTGAACAAAACATCCGGCAATTTTTACATAAACAGTTATCCGAGTTTAATAGAACTTGCAGGCACCCTGAACCTGCATGCCGGCAACGTTCTCGACATGCAGAATTTTACGATGGTTGTGCATGGTGCAGTAACCGACAATGCCACCAGCACAATCTATCTTTATAACGGCCCGGGCAAATCAATGAACCAGGAAAAGCAAAGTGCCAGCAGGCAGCCTGCTTCTCCGAATGTTCCGGCTTCAGTGGGTTCCCTTACAATCTATCCCGACTTTAACCTGAACGGGCTCCTCGACATTGCTGATGGCAACGTGCTGGTTCATGGCAGATTCTCATCTTCATCCACCAGCGCCATCCATATCAACGGTGGCAGTTTCATAGCCGATTCGCCAAATCACAGCGACAAAGGGTGGGAGTATATCAATGGAAATATCACCATGCCTGCCGGGTTGTTTGAGCTCACCCATAACAGCATCAATCTTGGTGTCTCAGCAACAACTGCCGTCAGCGGCGGAACATTAAGAACGGGGGGGGCATTCTATGCCAGCAATACCGGAACTTTCCTTCCAACAGGAGGGGTTGTGGAGGTGACTGAAAACCTGCCCGATGGTGCCATATACTGTGGGAATGGAAATTTCTTTTATAATTTCCTTCTCAACAAACCCTCTGGTGCTGCCTCATATTTTGAAACGGATGTTGTCGTTAAAAATAATTTTACGATACAAAGCGGTGTCCTTGGTACATTTTCTAACATTAATGTTGGCGGAAACTGGTCCAACCTTGTCGGGCCATCAGGCTTCCTGCCTGGAACCGGAACCGTCACCTTTGACGGGGCTGCTGCAGCAAGTATCCTAACAGGAGAAACTTTCTATAACCTCAGCCTGAATAAGACTTATGCAGCCTTTGATGCACTTCAGCTGATGCAGAATGTGAATGTTACCAATGATCTCCACATCATTGACGGAAGCATGAAATTAGTATCCCCGGCCAATCTGAATATTACAGGTAACCTTACCATTGATCTTAATGCCGGACTTAACGCCAGTGACGGATATGGTCCTCAGATCTTTGTCGGGAAAAACTGGACAAATGCCAATACTACATATTCGACGAACTATGGCTTTATGCCAGGAAATTATTCCCAGGTGATCTTCAATGGGAGTGCCGATCAGTTTCTCACGACCAATTGCGCACAGGAAGCCTTCAATAACCTAAGAATCGATAAAAGTGCAGGCAAATTCAGACCCAATAACAATGTTCTTTGCTATGGTGAATTGTTGATCAATACCGGCACCTGGGAGGATAATGTGACCGGTACACTGCACCATAAATTCTATGGGAATTTTACCGTTCAGCCAGCAGGTGGATTCTTAAACGCCTTCCCTTTGAACACGGTCGAATTCACCGGTTCACAGAACTCTATTTTGACGTACTCGAGCGCATTGGGCTATTTCCATCATTTGCTGATAAACAAGACGACAGGTTTTTCTGTTACACAGGTCGGAAGTACCTCATGCCAGTTCGGCGGCAACCTCACCGTCCAGGGTGGTACATATAATCTGAACAGCAACACCCTCTCTGTTTTCGGCGATGTTGCCGTAAACGGTATCTTGTCGTTACCTGCATCTTCAACATTTATCATGTCAGACACAAAAAACCTGAATGTTAATTCCGGCGGTCGTCTCGATATCAGCGGAACCGCTGTCAACCCGGTAATGATCAGGGCGAACCTGCCAACAGCAAAATTTGGTTTCAATGTTTACTCCGGTGGAACAATTGCCGCCGACTATGCCACATTCAGGGATATGGGAGTAAATGGTGTTGTTTTGAATGCGGGAAGCGTGCTTGACCTTGCACATGCCTTCAAAGGATGTACTTTCCAGGATGGTGCATCAGGCGGAACATTGCTCGCAATCAACAACAGCCAGATCATGACAATCAGGAATGCGGTATTTCCAACCAACACATGGGGAGGTGCCAGCAACGTAACCAAGGTACCTAATACCGGCCATGTTTACTTTGTTGATTACTCAGGTGCATTCTCGGGAGAGGCTTTTGATGCCGACTCCTGGAATCTTGTCGACTGGGTTGCGACATTAACTGCCGCACCTACGGCCTCGCCGGCCTTGATCTGCCCGGGTACCTCATCACAACTGAACATTACCCGTACAGGGGGATTGGCTCCTTTCACCTATCTCTGGAGCCCGGCAACAGGATTGTCAAATGCGACCATCATCAACCCTTTAGCCACGCCTTTGGCCACCACTACTTATAATGTAACGGTAACCGATTTCCTGGGAACGACAGCAACGGGAAATGTTCTCCTGTCGGTCAATCCGGTACAGCCGGTCAGCGTGACCATTGCCGCCTCGTCGAACCCCGTGCCTCCCAGTACCTTTGTCACATTTACTGCAACCCCGGTAAACGGAGGATCATTGCCGTCGTACCAGTGGAAAGTCAACGGGATCAATGCCGGTTCTGGTCTCTCAACATTCTCCTATGTGCCGTCAAACAATGACCATGTGGCGTGTGTGTTGACATCCAACACGCTCTGTCCCTCGGGGAACCCGGCGACATCGAATGTGATTTTGATGGTTGTTGTGGCTACCAATACTTCTGTAACTGGTTCAGTTCCATCGCCGCTTACACTCTGCTTCGATGCCTCCAATGTGGTCACCGTAGCTGGTGGCGGCAACACCTTCCTTGTTCAGAGCGGTGCCAGCGCGACGATGATCGCCGGTGTGAGTATTTCCTATCTTTACGGGACAACGGTTGCACCCGGAGGATACATGCATGGATACATCACGTCGACCAACCAGTATTGCGGATACCTGCCGCCTGCCATCATGTCTGTAGTTGCCGGCGAAGATGTACACTCTGAAATTGTCTCTGCATCCAGCCTGTTCTCCATCTATCCGAACCCAACGACTGGGATATTCACCCTGCAGGTAAAGGGAGATGTTCCAACCGGTAACATCCAGGTTGAAATATTCGATATGCGGGGTAACGCTCTTCTTTCAACATCATATGCAAGTGAGAGAAGTCACAAACTCACGCTTTCTGATTTCTCGCCGGGGCTTTACTTTGTAAAAGTCATTGCCGGCAGCCATGTAGAATCGCTCAAGTTGGTGGTTGCCCGGTAGTCATCATCTCTGATTGATTTTTCAATCCTTATGCAGGGCCCGGTAATCCGGGCCCTGCGTATTTTTATAGGCATGCCCGGGATGACAAATATCTTTGAAAACGCAGTAACAAATTCGCCTATTAGCCTGATAATGTGTAACATGATATTGGGTAATTGGGAAGTCGTTTTTTTTGTTAGTTTTAAAGGTATTTCCTATCTTTGCAGCCCTATAAAACGGGTAGAAAAACTGGAGAGGTGGGTGAGTGGCTGAAACCAACAGTTTGCTAAACTGTCGTACGGGAAACTGTACCGGGGGTTCGAATCCCCCCTTCTCCGCAATAATCCCCGTAAACGCACTGTTTACGGGGATTTTCATTTACCTGTATCTAAATTTTCATACGAAAACAGATATGAAAAAAACCTTTTACTTTCTGGTTCTTTTACTTCCAGCCTTTGCCTATTCTCAGCAGTCGTGGCAGAAATCTACTCCATTGGGTTATTCCTGGAAGAATGTCGGAAACGCAGGATTCTCTGAGTATAGGGCACAAATAATCAGCCTTGCCCTTGACACAGCGGGACAACCATATGTGGCTTTTCAGGACTGGCATAATTCAGAAAAAATAACTGTAATGACCCTCAAAGGAACCGGATGGGGGGTCGTCGGGCCAGCGGGATTTTCAACAGGCAAAGCTGATTATATCAGCCTTGCAGTCAGTCCGCTTGGTCAGCCTTATGTGGCTTATATGGATTATGCAGAAGGAAACCGCACCAAGGTGAAAAAATTTACTGGGACAGTCTGGGTTGATGTTGGTCTTACGGGCTGTTCTGATGGACAGTCCTGCTATCAAAGTTTGAAATTCAGTCCTGCTGGTCAACTTTTTATCGCCTATACCGATTTGACCCAGTCTGCGAAGGTCACTGTAAAGAAATTTGACGGTACAAACTGGCTGACCGTAGGGTCGGCAGGTTTTTCAGCAGGTCAGTCAAATAATATCAGGCTGGCAATCAACACACTCAACCAACCTTATGTTGCATTCGAAGATTGGGCGCATTCGCACAAGATTGCCGCGATGAAATATAACGGAACAGCATGGGAATACCTTGGGGGAACGGGTTGTTCTGAGGGAGTGGCTTATTATCCGGGTATTGCGATTGATCCGTCGGGGTATCCATATGTTGCTTACAGGGATGAAGTAAATGCAAACCGGGCAACACTTAAAAAATTTAACGGACAGAGATGGGTGAACGTAGGTTCAGGGGGTATCTCCGTGGGTTTGGCGAATTGTATCAGTCTTGACCTTGATCAAACCGGTCAGCCATACGTTGCTTTTACCGATTCGGCAGCATCATTCAGGGCGACAGTAATGAAATACGATGGGAGCAAATGGATAACTGTCGGGAATGCTGGTTTTTCAGCTGGTACTGCAAATTACACATGCATTGCCATAAGTTCTGCCGGTGTGCCGTATGTCGCTTACAGTGATAATGGTAACTCTGATAGAGCTACCGTAATGAAGTACGATTCAGTTGATATGGGAATTTTCGAACATGGGGGGAGGCTGGGTTTGATCTATCCGAATCCGGGACAGGAACAAATTACCATCACGACAAACACCTCGGGTTCTCTTGTAATCCACAACATCAGCGGCAAGCAAGTATTGCAGCAACCGGTCACCAAACCAACCACAACCATTGATGTCAGGAGATTACCCGGAGGGGTCTATTTTGTAAGGCTCACCGGCGATAAAAATTTGAGTATCGGGACATTCATAAAACAATAAAGCATCGCAAGGTACGGAGAAACGAAAAAAGCCAAAAAAACCTGATTACTTCTGACTGATGGCAATGAAGAATATGGCCGCCTTGAAATAATCGTTTTCCCATGATATAATGAACTATCTCCTGATCTACGGACATCCATGAATTCCCTGATTTGTATCAACTTACTTGATGCTACCAAAACAAAGAAAATCTAGTCGGAGGTTGAACAACTGGTGAGATTGTTCAATGCGATAAAATCAAAGATGAAGATAAATTTGGGGGTAAAAAATCTGAAATCTGAAATCTGAAATCTGAAATGTGAGTTCGGATCAAGAGGAAAATCTGGGGGGAAGCTAGCTAAGCATAAATATTCGCTAACCTGAAAAGGAAGAAACTCACATTTCTAACTCCCCGGAATGCAGAACGAAAAGCCTTTATCTTTGCGTTAAAAGATTCAGCGGAAGCGT
>CAIKNA010000059.1 GCA_903828645.1 uncultured Bacteroidales bacterium | reverse complement strand
GGAAGCTGGCTTACCTGGTCGAACTTAACATAACTGGAAAAATTCACGGAGATTTTCTTTCCCTGGGTGGCTTTCCCCTTTTTCGTGGTGACAACAATGGCTCCCGAGGAAGCGCGCAAACCATAAAGTGCTGTGGCTGCACCACCCTTCAGAACGCTGACTGATTCAATATCGTCGGGGTTAAGGTCAATGGCACGGTTTGACAATGCAACACCGTCATATGCATTACCGGTGGCAGAACCAACTGACCCGCCGGTTCCGGCGCCATCGATTGGCACACCATCCACGACGAAGAGAGGCTGGTTGTTCCCGGTCAGGGATGTAACGCCACGGATCTGGATATAGGAAGCGGCGCCTGCTACTCCTGATGAACTCATGATCTGGACATCGGAAACTTTGCCCTGCAAACTGTTGATCATGTCAGTCTGTCCGGCTTTTCCAATATCCTCTGAGGATACATTCTGTACCGAATAATTCAACGCTTTGGTCTCACGGGGAATACCGATGGCCGTTACAACGACTTCATCCAGTTTCATGACATCGGGATCCATTACGACGTCCCAGGTGGAGGACTCACTGATTTTAATTTCTTTTGTCTTCATCCCTAAAAAGGAGAAGGTCAAAACATCATATTTGGCCGGGACATTCAACACATATTTCCCGTCGACATTTGTTGTGGCACCGATAGTTGTGCTTTTAACAACGATTGTTACGCCGGGAATGGGAGTCTTGTCATCCGATGATGTAACCACACCGGATATTACCCGCGATTGTGCAAATACTCCTTGCAGTCCTGCCATTAGAAGTAAAACAAGAAAAAAAGTAAATTTTCTCATACAGTTTGATTTTTGTTAGTAATTAGGTGAATAATCTGTGATGTGATAATTTTCATTGTTACGTTTGTCTCAATCAGTCAGATGCGACCAGTACTTTGTTGATTCTGCTACTGCGATGCAATTTTACGTAATACTTTTATCGAAACCAACAAGAATTTAACAATTAATTAATAATTTTTTAACAACTTTTTAACTTTTACCCGGAATACACCTGTTATGGAATTGCCAATACATCGCTGGCTGGAGTATTGGGCCAGGTAATGTGTTTAACAAATTAGACGTAATGACCTCAGGCTAAGTATCCCCGGAAGGAGATTCGTTTTCTTTTTCCTTTTTCACCGATGGTGGAACGGGATGAAGCGTGTTGAAAAAGAGGCCGAAGATGAGAATGAAAATAATATAGATTGCTGTAGGAATAATGGTGTTCGATGGGCTCATCAACTGGTAAGCGGCAATTACAAGACATGAAAGCCCCAAAAAATAGTATCCGGTCCTGCGCAGGTTCCATATGAGTAAAATTCCGGTAAATGAAAGCCCGTGCAACAAAAATCCTGCCCCGAAAAACAGCAATGCATCGCCATGGCTGTATCCTCCTGCAGAAAGGTATTGACTCGTCACGCCGGCAATCCAGTTTGAATAAAACAACCCTGCGAAAAACAGCAGTGTCATCAGTCCGAACCAGATGAATGAAAACAGGCACAAGGCAGTAAGAAAAACAGGCCGGTGTTTTACCGGGCCTGTTTTTCTTATTGTCCTGATTGCCTTGATTTCGTCGCCCATGGTTATGACATGTATTTCAGGTTCATGCTGTAAAGAAAAATGAACATACCTGCGAAAAGCACTTCAGGCACGTTCGGGCTCGACAGATGCATGAAATACATCGGTGCAAGGATCAGCAGGATTTGGAAAATGGTATAGACATGGAAGCCGGATTTTTTAAGCAGGATCATCATGATGGCACCAATGAGCGAGCCGGCATAGAACAGGCCTGAAATCAGGAAATAGAGCGGTTTCATCTCAAGCAGCAGGTCGATTCCGGGAATATTGAACTTTTTACTGAATTCCTGTGCAACCTCTGTGAAAACGTCGTAAAATCCCGAAATGACCAGGCTTGAGAACAAGTTCATCCCGCTGCCGATAAAAGTAAGGATGCATAATACCGTCAGCAAGGTCGGCCGCTGTGGTTTGGTTTCTGGTAGTAATCCGGGAGTAAGTTCTTCCATTTATTCAAGTTTTCCAACTGTTTTTTCAACTTCATCCAGGATTTCGCAGGATTTCACGAGTGCCTTCATGGCGTTGTGATCGGGGTAGAGCGGACGGTCGACTTCGAGGAAGTCCACATGTTTCCTGATCACCTCTTTTGCTTTTGTCACACCGGCTCCGAAGGCATATTCCCTGAAATCGAGCGCCTGCGCGGCAGCCATGAATTCAATTCCCAGGATCCCGTAAGCATTGTCGAGTATCTGGAAATTTTTCAGTGCGGTATTCATCCCCATTGATACGAAGTCTTCCTGGTCGGCCGCGGCAGGGATCGACTGGATCGAAGCAGGTGCCGAAAGGATGCGTTGTTCAACGATCTGCATGTCGGCGGTATACTGGCTGAGCATGAGTCCGCTGAACATGCCTGCCCCCTTGGTAAGGAATGCCGGGAGGCCGACGCTCAGCGCCGGGTTGTTCAAACGGTTCATGCGGCGCTCGCTCATCACGCTGACCATCGTAACCACGTAGCCGGCCATATCCATGGGCACAGATACCGGGGATCCCTGGAAGTTTGCCCCGGAAAGCTGCAGGTTTTCCTCGGGGAAGAAAATCGGGTTATCCCCCACGCCGTTCAATTCAATTTCCACCTGTGAACGTGCATAGGCGAGGGCGTCGTGGGCGGCGCCGATCACCTGCGGTGTTGAACGCATTGAATAGGCGTCCTGAACCTTGCATTTCACCTTTCCCTCAACAAGATCTCCCCCGGTCACGCATTTCAGGATAGCCGCTGCACTGCGCACGGCTCCTTTGAATCCGCGGATTTCATGAAGTTTCGGGCTGTAAGGGCGCATGTTGGCTTTCATCGCTTCAAGCGACATCGAGGCCGCAATTTCAGCCTGTTTCAGCCAGTTGTTCGCATCAAAAAGGAACAGCGCGCTCATGGCGGTAAGAACATTGGATCCATTGATGGTGGCAAGTCCGTCGCGGGCCTGCAATCCGGGGACCGGTATCCCGGCAGCATCAAGGGCCGCTTTGCCCGGCATCAGTTTACCCTGGTAGTAAGCTTCCCCTTCGCCCATCATCAGCAAAGCAATCTGCGACATGGGGGCAAGGTCGCCGCAGGCGCCGACAGAACCTTTCTGGCAAACCATCGGCGTGACGCCTTTGTTGAGCATGTCGACCAGGGTCTGCGTGATCTCAAGGCGCGAGCCGGAGTTCCCGTGCGCATGCACGTTGATTCGCCCCAGCATAGCCCCGCGCACCCAGTCAATGGGCATCGGGTCGCCGATACCGGCCGCATGGTTATAGATGAGGTACTTCTGGAAATCCTTTACCTGTTCGTCGTTCAAGACCATTTCGGAAAATTCCCCGATCCCGGTATTTACGCCGTACATGATCTCATGGGCAAGGATTTTGCGCTCGAGCATTGCCCGGCATTTGTGGATCCGTTCGATTGCAGCAGGATCCAGTTCTACTTTTTCATTTTGGCGGGCAACCCTGACGACATCTTCGATCGTGAGGCCGGCTCCTTTTATAATAAGTGTCATAACTGTTAATTAAAAATTAAAAATTAAAAATTAAAAAAATGCAGACAATGCATTGGCTGTCATTCCGCCCCGATGATCATGCTGCGGGCTGAGAGGATGGCCGTTGCCCAGGTTCGTTTTACATTTTTCCTTGTCATGACAATAGTTTTTTCGTTTCTTCAAGTGTACAGGACTTCTGTTCCCCCGATTGCATATCCTTCAAAGTGAGCATCCCGCTTTCAATTTCATCTTTTCCGATCAGCAGGACAAATGGAATGTTTTTTCGGTTGGCATACTCCATCTGTTTTTTAAGTTTGACCGTATCCGGGTAAATTTCCGAGGGAATACCTGCCTGCCGGAGGTTTGCCAGCAATTTGAGGCAATACTTCTCCTCTTCGGCTCCGAAATTGATAAACAGCGCGCGGGTTGCAGCCAGGATGGTTTCAGGAAACAGTTTGCATTCGTTCATTACGTCATAAATCCGGTCGGCACCAAACGAGATGCCGACACCCGACATCCCCGGCAGTCCGAAAATACCGGTAAGGTCGTCGTAGCGTCCTCCCCCGCAGATGCTGCCCATGGCAACATCCTGTGCTTTGACTTCAATGATGGTACCTGTATAGTAACTGAGTCCCCGGGCCAGGGTAATGTCGAAGTCGAATTTATTTTCCAGGTGGAGATCTTTCAGGAATTCAAGCACGGAACGCATCTCTTCCAGTCCTTTACGGCCAACTTCGGAATCTTTGAAAAAGGTCTCCAGGGTGTCGAACTTCACCTTTATTTTCCCTTCCAGGTTTAATATTGGTTGAAGTTTAACAACAGATTCATAGGTGATCCCGCGCTGGATCAACTCATCGTTTACCTTGTCCATGCCGGTCTTATCCAGTTTGTCCATGGCCACCGTGATGTCGGTCAGTTTATCGGGTGCCCCGATGGCTTCTGCGATTCCGGCAAGAACCTTGCGGTTGTTCAGACGGATCAGCACCCTGATTCCCAGTCTCGTAAAAACTGCATCGATGATCTGGGCCAGTTCCACCTCATTCAACAGGGAGTTGCTTCCGATCACATCCACGTCGCATTGAAAGAATTCACGGTATCGCCCTTTCTGCGGACGGTCGGCCCGCCACACCGGCTGGATCTGGTAGCGTTTAAAAGGGAATATCAGTTCATTCTGGTGTTGAACGACGAAACGGGCAAAAGGAACGGTAAGATCATACCGGAGGCCTTTGTCGGCAATATGCCTGGTCAGGTCAATGAGCCGCGAGGCCGGATCCAGGATCCGGGAAGCTGATTCGGGCAGCCCGTCGAGGTAATTGCCGGAATTGAGGATTTTGAAAAGGAGCTTGTCACCCTCCTCCCCGTATTTGCCCATGAGGGTGGAGAGGTTCTCCATTGCAGGAGTTTCAATGGGCTGGTAGCCGAAAACCTGGAAAACATTACGGATAACTTCAAAAATATAGTTCCGCCGCACCATTTCTGCAGGCGGAAAATCACGGGTTCCTTTGGGGATAGATGGTTTTTGTACTGACACGGATATCTGTTTGTGCAAATATAGAAAGGATTTTCACGAATGTCTTTTAAATCTTTAGTATTGTACCCGCATTGTACGTGCATTGTACGTGCATTATACGTGCATTGTACGTTCATTGTACGTTCATTGTATAAGCTTCCTATATGCTTCCTATAAGCTTAGTATAAGCTTTGTATAAGCTTCCTATATGCTTTGCATTATGTTCTTTCAATGTCCGATCGTTCTGTCCAGGAGCCCGGTAAGATATTCCATTACCGCTGCTTCCCCCTCCCTTGGTGCCCAGTTTGCAAAATTTTTATCGTCGATAGGAGTGTAAGGCCCGTCTTTAACCTCGTAGGCTACTGAATCAGGATCCAGGGCGATGATGGTGTGGTAGGTCCGTTCGGGAATTTCAGCGCCATAGTTACCCCGCAATGGATCGAGCAGGATGTGCCCGGTGATATTCCCCTGCTCATCGAATTCGATGACAACAATTCTCCCACGGAGGGCGAAAAACACCTCCCGTTTATCCGGATCTTCATGCTTATGCGGCTGGATGTACGACAACGGCTCCATGGCATTGAGCATCCGCTGCATCGTGTCGGTGTATTGCAGATGGAAATTGTGATTCATCCTCCTGCGCGGACTCGCCTTGGCCCTGGCAGAAGTATTGTCCAATAAATCCTGATCAATTTTTACCATTTCGCATTTCACATTTCGCATTTTGCATTTTGCACTTTGCATTTTGCATTTTGCATTTTGCATTTTGCATTTTGCACTTTGCATTTTGCTTTTTGCATTTTACAATTTGCTATCCCTTCAGCTTTTTATACTTGATCCTGTGCGGCGCATCGTCGCCCAGCCGTTTTTTCTTGTTCTCTTCATAGTCAGAGTATGAGCCTTCAAAGAAATACATCTGTGAATCTCCTTCAAACGCCAGGATATGGGTTGCGATGCGGTCGAGGAACCACCGGTCGTGGGAGATGATCACCGCGCATCCGGCAAAGTTTTCAAGACCCTCTTCCAGGGCGCGGAGGGTGTTTACATCGATGTCGTTGGTGGGCTCGTCGAGAAGCAGCACGTTCGCCTCTTCTTTCAACGTCAGCGCAAGGTGCAGCCGGTTGCGCTCTCCACCCGACAGGGTTCCGCATTTTTTTTCCTGGTCGGCCCCGCTGAAGTTGAATCTTGCCACGTATGCCCGGGCACTCATCACGCGCCCGCCGATCTGCATGTTTTCCGCTCCGCCCGAAATTACCTGGTAAACGGTCTTTTCGGGGTCGATCGAGGTATGGCTCTGGTCGACATAGCCGAGTTTTACTGTTTCACCAACTTTGAATGATCCCGCATCCGATGTTTCAACCCCCATGATCATCCTGAAGAGGGTTGTTTTCCCTGCCCCGTTCGGTCCGATCACCCCAACAATTCCTGCAGGCGGCAATGAGAAGCTCAACCCTTCGAAGAGTAGTTTGTCACCGAACGATTTCGACACGTCGGTGGCCTCAATCACCATGCTGCCGAGTCGCGGCCCGTTGGGAATGTACAATTCAAGACGTTCTTCTTTCTCCCTGACATCCTCGCTCATCATTTTTTCATAGGCGTTCAACCGGGCTTTGCCTTTTGCCTGGCGTGCCTTGGGCGACATGCGCACCCAGTCGAGTTCGCGCTCGAGTGTCTTACGCCGCTTGCTTTCCGTCTTTTCTTCCATGGCCAGGCGGTTTGATTTTTGTTCCAGCCAGGAGGTGTAGTTACCCTGCCAGGGGATTCCTTCACCGCGGTCGAGTTCAAGAATCCAGCCGGCCACATTGTCGAGAAAGTACCGGTCGTGGGTGATGGCAATAACGGTTCCTTTATATTGCTGCAGGTGCATTTCGAGCCATTGCACCGATTCAGCATCGAGGTGGTTGGTGGGTTCATCGAGCAGCAGGATATCAGGCTCCTGCAAAAGCAACCGGCACAGCGCTACACGGCGTCGTTCCCCGCCAGAAAGGTTTTTTACTGACGAATCCGGATCGGGACACCGGAGAGCATCCATGGCCCGTTCCAGCTTGCTGTCGAGGTCCCATGCTCCAAGTTGGTCGAGGAGCTCAGTGAGTTCGCCCTGCCTTTTAATCAACTTGTCCATCTCGTCGTCATTCAGCGGCTCACTGAATTTATTATTCACCGCTTCATATTCCTTCAAAAGGCTGACCGATTCATGAGCACCCTCTTCCACGATCTGCCGCACCGTTTTGGTGTCGTCGAATTGCGGGTCCTGTTCCAGGTACCCGATGGAATACCCGGGAGAAAAGACAACCTCCCCAAGGAACGATTTCTCAACACCTGCAATAATTTTAAGGAGGGTCGATTTCCCTGAACCATTCAACCCGATGATGCCGATCTTGGCCCCATAAAAGAATGAAAGGTAGATGTTTTTCAGAACCTGTTTTTGCGGCGGATAGGTCTTTGTGACCCCCACCATGCTGAAGATGATTTTTTTATCGTCGGCCATGGTAAATAAGTTCAAATATCAAAATTCAAAGTCAAAATGCAAACAAACCAAATTGCCTGAATTGTCTGCATTGCCTGCATTGTCTTCATTGTTTGCATTGTTTGCGTTCCCTGCATTATTTTTTCCCGACCATAAGCCTGTTGATCTTTTCCGTTTCCGTTTCCCAGTTAAAGTTCCGGTGAACAAAGTCATAACCATTTTGTGCGATGGCAGCAGCCTTTGCAGGATTGTCGAGCAGCATCAGGATATGTGCGGCATATTCCTTTGGCGATTGGGCGACCAGGATATCTTCGCCGTCACGGGCATTCAGCGCCTTGAAAGCCAGGGGAGAGGTAATGCACGGGATCTTCATCGCCATTGCTTCGAGGAGTTTGTTTTGCAAACCGGTTCCGATCTGCATGGGGGCGATGAAGATGCGCGCACGGGCATAGCAGTCGCGCATATCGGGCACCCAGCCGCTGACGGTGACCTGCGACGATTTAAGCGCCATCACCCGCAAATGGGGACTGGCACCGGCAATCAGCAGAGTCAGGTCTGGTTTGCGCGTGAATACTTCCGGCAGAATTTCGTTCACCAGGAATTCGGCGCTTTTAATATTGGGGGGATATATCCCATGTTTCCGGTGAAAACAAGATCATAGTCCTTCACCTTGTCAATGGGGCTGAAAAAGCCGGTATCCACGCCATTTGCAACCACCACGATCTCCCCGCGGCCGGGATGCGGGATGAGGTCGCGGTCGGGGGCGGAGATGATGATCTTGTTGTCGAAGGCATCAAACGCGTCATGCTCGTAACGGAGCAGCCGGTTGTATTCGATCTTCAGGAATGGTTTCAGGTAAAAAGGAGCGGTGGCGAGCCTCCGCTCGATCCCTTTTGAAAAGACATCCTGGTAATCGAGTGTTTTTGGGATAGGGATGCCTTTCACATATTCCGCCACCCTGATCAGCTGGCAAAACAGGTGATCAGGCTTGTACTCATTAATGAGAGACTGGATTTTTGCAGCCGAAGATTTATTGTAAAAATATCCGACCTGGAGCGGTTTTCCTGAAAACAGGGTCTTCAGCAGGTTGAATGCAATCGAAATTTTCGAAATGGGAATAACATGGATGGCTTTGACATACTTTTTCAGCACGGGAATGGCATTCTCATGCAGGTCGCCGTCATTGAGAGCACACAGGATGATCTCATGATGTTTCGACAACTGCTTGATCTGATGAAAAGCCCTTAGCTTATCTCCCTTTTCAGTGGGATATGGAACCCGTGGTAAAATAAAAAACAATCGCATGAAGGTGGCTTGTGGCAGGCAAAAGTATAAAAAAACTGCGTTACCCCGTGAGTTGTTGATAAAAAGCAAGCAGTTTCCGGATCAGGATTCCGGTATTGTACTCCTTTTCAACCAGCGCCCGCGCCTGTTTTCCGATTTTTGTGCACAAGGCCTGGTCGGTGATACAGATGGAGATCATCTCGAAAAATTCACATGGGGCATCGGCGATCAGGATGTTTTCGCCATGGGTGTAGCTGATTCCCTCCGCCCCGATGCCGGTCGAAATGATTGTTTTTGCGGCAGCCATCCCTTCGATTATTTTCACCCTTATGCCGCTGCCTGAAAAAAGAGGCACGATCATGATCGCCTTAGAAGCCAGGAAGGCTTTGGCATCCTCCACCTCGCCAAGTATAACCACATTTGGCACTGCCAGTGATCTTATCCATTCCGGCATTTCGCGCCCGGCCAGGTAATATTTCAGATCGGGGAACTGGCGGTGAACATCGGGCCAGACATTTTGAAGGAACCAGCGAATGCCCTGCTGGTTGGGAATCCAGTTCATCGAACCCAGCGAAAACAGGGATGGGAATTCAGCTTTTTCAGGTTCATCGCCATACCTCGCCGGATCGATGCCAAACGGAAGATCAGTGACTGGAATGCAGGAAACGGGGTATTCCCTTTGTTTCGATTTTCGATTTTCGATTTTCGATTTTCGATTTCGCATAATGGATTCGAAATATTCCGCATCCCCCGGTGAGATGGCCAAAATCCCGTCCACCTCTGCAACGGTTTTTTGTTCGTAGTTCTTCAGGGTCCGGGCAAGATGGCTGAGATACCATTTTTTTACCGGATTTTTTGTCTCAGCCGAAATCCGCTGCCAGATAAGGTGTTCGATGTTGTGGGCCCTGAGAACGATTTTTGCCCGGGTGTATTTCCGGACGACCGGGATATAGGGGCACATGAACAATGTTTCCAGCTGGATGATGTCGAAATCATTGGCTTTGAGCGTTTCAATGAGCCTGTTCCTGAATTTTTCTGAATCAAACCGTTCTACATGATACGATTTACCGGTGAAGAGATTCAGAAAAGCGTCAAGGGGTTTCAGGCGCAGATCCACCCCGATCAGTTCAATCCCGGTCTTTTGCTGATAACGGGCAGGGATATCACCGGCTGCAATGTGATATTTATAGGTGTTCACCGCCAGTACCTTTACTTCGTGTCCCTCTTCCAGCAACCCCCCGATGAGCATGTTCATGGCCATCGGTCCGCCTTCCTTCGGCGGCCAGGGTGATTTGTTGCACAGGAAGAGGATTCTCATATGCGGCGTTTCCTGGGTTTAATTAATTTTTTAAAAAAGCTTGCCCATGCGTCCACATCAAACAGGGAGGCATCGTTTGTTGCCTTAACGGTGAGGAAAATGCCGATAGGCATCAGTACCATCGATGAAAACCAGATTCCCTGCCATGCAGGTACCACTCCTTCGGCGGTATATTTTTCACCGACAAAGGAGATGACCCAGAAGAGGATGAAAAAGAGGGTGGAGACCACCGCGGGCATGCCCAGGCCTCCTTTGCGGATGATCGCCCCGAGCGGTGCGCCGATAAAAAACAGGAGGAAGCAGGCAATTGAAAAGGCGAATTTTTTATGGTAGACAATCTGGTGTTTGAAGATCAGCTTGCTTTTATTGTAGATGTTCTCCTTGCTGTTTTCCAGGTTTTCCCTGGCGGCTTTGGCTGAATTCAAGGCAGCTTCAAGGATTTTGTTGCGGTTTTCGGCCTTGAAATTGTAGATGACGGCAGGGTTGAACGGTGCAACCGTGTCATGTTTTCCGGGCCTGGTCTCCTTTCCCTGCGTTGAAAAATGCAGGCTGCTGATAAAACCCAGTTCGATCGCCTTCCTGTCGCTCGCAAGCTGCGATTGAATGGAGTCAATGGAATGGCTCAGCTGGGTGATGTTCTGCATCTCGTAATTTTTCTTGAAGAGATTTTCATCCGTCCGGGTCAGCTGGAATGCCGAGAGGTCGAACATCTGGTATTGCTCCGAAAAATCGGTGCGTTGGAAAGGATGGGAG
>CAIKNA010000058.1 GCA_903828645.1 uncultured Bacteroidales bacterium | reverse complement strand
CCGGAGGCCATGCGGAAAGGCATCACTGGAATTTTATTTGATAAAGTGAAGGGTGATGAGTGAAATAATTACAAAAATTCCGATCAGCGAAAAAAAGAAGAAATAGTCGGCAATGGTTTCAAGCCTTTGTTCCCTGATCTTATTCTTGGTCCTGATGGAAATAAAAGAGCAGATACAGGAACAGGTAAGGGCCATGGAAATCAAAGAGGTAAATTCATCAACAAGCGTTGACTCCGCCTTATCGGTAAAATGCAGCGCAGTAATCACAAAAAGACAAAAACCCAGAAGATTTGCCGATGTGCCCAGGATATGTGCAGAGGTTTTATTTGCCATTTGATCGAAAACTCAAAAACTAAATTAACTAACGATTCAATTCTGTATGATCTGCTTTTCCTGACATGCCTTTATTGTTTGCATTGTCCGCAACACTTACATTACTAACATTGTTTGCATTGTTTGCATTGCTTGCATTGCCTGCATTGTTTGCATTGCTTGCATTCATAGCACTTTTTTAATCGAGTAGGGAGGTTTGCGGTTCTGCACCTGGTAAATCCGGCTCAGGTATTCGCCAAGCACACCCAGGCTGAAAAGGATGATACTTGTTGAAAAGAGGATGGTCACGATGAGTGAGGTGTACCCCAGCGGCACATTGTAGATCATCTTTTTCAGGATAAAATAAAACCCGACGAAGAAAGTGATCAGTGAGATGACGAAACCGCCATAAACCAGCAACTTCAGCGGAACCATGGTATAATAGAGGACAAGGTTGGCAAAAAGCTTAAAAAGTTTTGTAATCGAATAGCCCGACTGCTGGTATTTCCTGGGAAGGTGTTTCACTTCGGCAAAGGCAATGTCGCTGGTGTACCAAAGAAGAACTTCGTCGAGAAAGATGAAGTTCTGCGTATGGTGCAGGATTTTTTTGGCAAGGCCGGCAGTCAACAGGCGAAAGGAGGATCCCTCACCCGGGGAATTGTGGAACACTTTAGCCGAAGTTTTAAGCGACTGGCTTCCGATGTTCCTGATCCGCGAGTGGCTTTTACGGCCATTATAGCCATAAACCAGGTCAGCTCCTGAATCATTGTAGACCGCGATGAGTTTGGTCACCTCCGAAGGCGGGGTTTGAAGGTCGTCGTCAATGGTGATGATCACCTCCCCCCTGGCAAAACTGAATCCACAAAAGGTCGCGTTGTGCTGCCCGAAGTTTTTACTCAGCCTGATCGCCGTAATCTGTTCAGGAAATTGCTGTTTCAACCCGGCAATCACCCCCCAGCTGAGGTCGGAACTGTTATCCTCGACAAAAACCACCTCAAACCGTTCCTGCTGCATGTCAAAAACCGACTTCAGCCCTGCAAACAGTTCTTCAAGAGACGGTTCGCTGTTGAACACCGGAACCACGACAGAATATTTAACGGGAAGAACCATGCACGATTTACGATTTACGATTTACGATTTACGATTTACGATTTACGATTTACGATTTACGATTTACAAATATGGTGCTACTAAGCCTTCACGTCACTCGTCACTTGTTTTCCTATTCCCCTCCCATGATGAGCGACGTTCCTGTGACCCATTTTGATGTGTCGGCCATGAAAAAGATGATGGCATGGGCAACGTCCGTTGCCTGGCCAATCCCCAGTGGATACCTGGCCAGGTAACGTTTCAGAGCCTCTTCCTGCATGTTTTTTTCCGACGGATTCGAGATCATGGGAGTGTCGACCAGCCCGGCCATGATGCAATTTGACCGGATCCCCCTGGAGACCATCTCAAGCGCAAGTGTTTTGGAATAGACTTCGAGCGCTGCCTTCGACCCGCTGTACAATGCCCCCCCGAAATAGGGATTTTTCGTGGCGATGGTCGACATGAACAAAATAGAGGCGCCATCGGCCAGTTTCTTTTTCCGCAGAATTTTGCTGGTGAGGTTTACAGGAACACAATAGTTGATTCCGAACATCAGGTCAATATCGGCCTGGGTGATGAATTTGGAAGGCAGCGGGCCAACGATGCCGGCACAATGGACGATTCCGTCAAGTTTAGGGAGATCGCTGATGAGGGCATTCATTCCAGATTCAAGGGTAAGATCCGTAACGCATAATGAATGACTTGAATCGTGACACGTGACGGGTGACGGGGAGGCTGGTTCGTCAGCCTTGTCACGTGTCACGTGTGACGCGTCATCACTTTGCCCAAGCTGGTCAAACGTTTCCTGCAACCTGCCCCGGTCCCGGCCGGTGATGTACAGTGTTGCTCCAAATTTAGCTGCAAGGATGGCGGCTGCCCGGCCGATGCCCGACGAGGCGCCCGTGACCAGGATCTTTTTTCCGGATAAAGAATATTCGCCGATCATACTTCAACCAAATCAGGAATACAAACAGAATCTGTTTCAACAATTGCTGAGCCCCATGAAAGTCCTACCCCGAAAGCAGAAAGCAACATTCGCTTTTTGCCCCTCTTTAAGGGCTCCTGCAGCGCGGCAATCATGGTAAGGGGAATCGAAGCGCCACTGGTGTTTCCGAAATCCCGGATGGAATAGGGCACTTTTTCCACCTCCAGTTTCAGCATTTTCCGCAGGGTTTCATTGATGAGGCGGTTGGCCTGGTGAAAAACGACAAAATCAATTGCCGCGAGTGATTCACCGGTGCCGGCAAGCAGTTTCTTAACATTTGGGACCACTTCGCGCAGGGTGAAGTTGAATACTTCAATCCCGTCAAGTTCGAGGTGCAGGTGCGAGCGATAAATTCCCTTCCCGATCTTTTTAATTTCAAACGACTGGCGCGACATGACATTCCGGGCACCCCCATCCCTGATTATTAGCGCCTTGTAACCCGACCCGTCCGTTTGCAGGTTGAAATGCATCATCGGGGCATTTACCTGATATTCCAGTGCGGTAACGGTGCCTACATCGCCGAATAAGGGGTAAGTGCTTTTATCGCGGTAGCAGGTGGTGAGAGTGGAAATATCGCCCACCATCAGCAGTGCCTTTTTGATGGCGCCCGACTGCATCATCCCCCCAATGACGGAAAGCCCGTAAACGTAGCCGGAACAACCCAATCCAATATCAAAGGCCATGCAGGAATGGGGAAGCCCCAAACGGTCCTGTATGATACAGGCTGTTGTAGGAACAAGGTAATCGCGCGATTGTGAAACAAAGATCAGCAATTCGATTTCGGAACGATCCCATTTCAATTCGTCCAGCAATTTTTCTGCGGCAACCACGCATAAATCAGAGGTGGTGGTTCCCTTCAGGGCTACGCGGCGTGTTTCCACACCGATGTTTTTCACCAGCGATTCCCGTTCCCTGACTGAGATCCATTTATAATCGGCAGTGTGTTCCCGGTTTTCAGGAACAGCCGCTGAAATTCCGCTGATTTTTATCCCGGGAAGGGAAAAGAGGGCCATGGAGGATTTTCGATTTACGATTTACGATTTTCGATTTACGATTTTCGATTTTCGATCAGGGTGTAAATATCCTTCACGGATTTTGATTTGATCAGGTCGTCGGCCGATAAGGTAACATCATATTCGGTTTTAACCATGGCGATTAATATCAATGCGTTGATCGAATTCCATTCAAACGATTCCCTGAAATTACTTTCAGGTTTCAATATGCCGGGTTTAAGATCATCAAATTCATCCTCAATATGTTTAATAAACTCTTCAATGTTCATTTTCAACTGTTTTAGGAGAGCAAAGGTAAATAATTTTGCAATAACAGGATAAAAACTTAATTTGGCCCCCTGTTGCGCAACAACCCAATGAATGAATAAAACACAGCCAAGACTGCTGCTGATCAACCCCGCTAATTCTTACCGCAAGGGATACCTCCTGCGCCGGGAATCAAAACAGGCTCCGCTGGGATTGGGCATTGTCGCATCCCTGACCCCTCCCGGCTGGAACATTAAAATCCTGGACGAGAACTTCAGGGAGTTCCGCTACCGCGATGCTGACCTGGTTGGAATAACCGCGGTGACCGCTTCGGTAAACCGGGCCTATGAAATTGCAGCCTTGTACCGTGAAAAGGGGATTCCTGTCGTCCTGGGCGGGATCCATGCCTCCTCCATGCCCGAAGAGGCACTCAGGTATGTTGACTCGGTTGTGATCGGCGAAGCGGAAGGTTCATGGCCGAAACTGCTCGAAGATTTTGAGAACGGGAGGCTCCGTCAAATTTATACATCAGGATTATCTGACCTGAAAAACGCGTTGCCTGCGCGGCACGATCTTTTTCACCCGGGATATTATTTTGCATCCATTCAAACTTCGAGGGGATGCCCCATGGACTGCGAGTTCTGCTCGGTTCCCTCCTTCAACGGCAACAAGTACCGTTTGCGCGACCCGAAATCGGTCGTGGATGAAATCGCATCGGTTCCCCACTCCCTGCTCTATTTCGTAGATGACAACCTCATCGGTTACAACAAGAACGCGGAAGATCATGCAGCGGCCATTTTTGAGGGCATGATCCGCAGGAACCTGAAAAAAGAGTGGTTTGCCCAGACCTCCCTGAACATCATCGAAAAACCTGAACTCCTGAAACTTGCGAGGAAAAGCGGGTGCCGCATGCTGCTGATCGGGATCGAAGCGGAAAATGATGAAGCGCTGAAAGATTCCAACAAGAAAGTCAACCTGCGTCTGGGAGTTGATAATTATAAAAAAGCATTCCGCATGATCCACCGGCATGGGATCGCCGTGCTGGGGGCGTTTATTTACGGCATGGACAGCGATACCCCTGAAGCGTTGGAAAACCGCACCCGGTATATCCTGTCCAGCAGTGTGGATGTGACCCAGGCCAGCGTGATGACCCCTCTGCCCGGTACCAGGCTCTTTGAGAAGATCAAACAAGAAGGGAGACTGCTGTGCCGCGACTTTCCGAAGGATTGGCAGCACTTTCATTTCTCCGATGTGGTCTTCAATCCATGCCGGATGACCCCGAAGGAACTGGCTGAATCGACAAACCGGGCTTACCGTGAAATCTGCAGCATGAGCACCCTCCGAAAGAAATTTATCCGCACCTGGTGGAATACCCGGAGCCTGCGCAGTGCGGTGTGGGCATGGAATTCTAACCTGAACTACCGCAGCGTGGGGCTGGAAAAGCCGAGCGAATACCGGTACTGAAAGTGTGGAATGAAAACAATGCAGACAATGAAAACAATTCAAACAATGCAGACAATGCAGACAATGAAAACAATTCAGGAATGCAGGAATGCTGTAGCTTTGCATTTTGATTTTGCAATTTGAATTTTGAACTTATTTCATCCATGTCTGATAAACGGAAAACGCTGCTCCTGGTCAATCCTGCAAATAAAAGCGGGAGCGGGTTTATTGTCAACAAGGATACCCGATACCAGCCCCTGAGCCTGGGGATTATTGCTGCCTTAACACCACCTGACTGGAAAGTGAAGATCATCGATGAGAATTTTCGTCATTTCAGGTATTATGAGGCCGATTTTGTCGGTTTCACTGCATTCAGTTCAACAGTATCCCGGGCATATGAACTGGCAAAAATCTATCGCGACAAGGGAATTCCCACGGTGATCGGAGGGATTCATGCATCCATGTGCCCGGATGAGGCCGCCGGATTTGTTGATAGCGTCGTGGTCGGGGAGGCGGAAACGATCTGGCCCAAAGTAATCAGGGACTTTGAGAACAAGACTTTACAGCAGATATACCGGGGGGCGCTGAGCGACCTGATTGAGTCACCGAAACCCCGTCGGGAATTGTTTCACCCGGGGTATATCTTTGCCTCTGTCCAAACGACCCGTGGATGCCCGATGAACTGCGACTTTTGCTCTGTCACCGCCTTCAATGGCAGCCAGTACCGATACCGCCCCATCGGGGAAGTGATCAGCGAGATGGAAGAAATTCCCCAGAAAAATATTTTCATCCTGGACGACAACATCGTAGGAAACACCACCAAAGCCCAAACTCGGGCGATCGAACTTTTTAAGGCCATGATCGCCCGCGGGATCAGAAAAGAGTGGATCGGGCAGGCTTCTCTTAATGTGGCCGACAACGAGGATGTGCTGAAATATGCGGCAAAGAGCGGTTGCCGGATGTTGTTTATCGGCATTGAATCGGAACGCGAGGACCAGCTGATGGGAGCCAACAAGAGGCTCAATGTCAAAATGGGTGTAAATTCCTACGATGAGGTTTTCAGAAAGATGCACAAATACGGCATTGCGGTGATCGCCGGCTTCATTTTCGGGTGGGAAAACGACACCATTGAACGGCTTGACCACCGCGTGAAATTCACCCGCGAATGCCAGGCCGATTCAATCCAGTCGACCCTGCTCACCCCTTTACCCGGCACCAGGCTTTACGAACGGATGAAAAACGAAGGGCGACTGGTGATGAATAACTTCCCGGATGACTGGCAGCATTATGGTTATGAATCACTTGTGTTCAACCCCGCCACCATGGACCGGAAAGAGATGCAGGACTACATATTCAAGGGATTCGACAGAGTGTATCAACCGTCATTCCTGAAACGCAGGATGCTGAAAACCTGGTGGCGTACTGGTAGTTTTATCACGGCCTACTGGTCGTATATGAGCAACTGGAATTACCGCAGCATGGCCTTTGGGCACATTAAAAAACCCAAAAACTGGTTACTCGACTAACTCCATGAAACGGAAAACGCTTCTCCTCATCAACCCTGTAAGCCAGCTGCGGCCAGGGTTTCATATCAACAAGGTTACGCGGAACCAGCCTCTGAGTCTTGGGATCATCGCAGCGCTCACCCCATCGCACTGGAAGATCAGGATCATCGATGAAAACTTCCGTAAATTCAGGTATTATGAAGCAGACCTGGTGGGGCTGACCGCATTCACCAGCACGGCACCAAGAGCATATGAAATCGCCGCCATTTATCGTGAGCGGGGCATCAAAACCATCATGGGCGGTATTCATGCGTCGATGGTTCCCGATGAAAGCATCCGGTTTGTCGATTCTGTCGTGCAGGGGGAAGCCGAACCTGTGTGGGCACAGGTGCTTGCGGATTTTGAATCGGGCTCCCTGAAAAAGTTTTACAGGAGTTCATACGCCGGTGAGGTAAACCAACCGGAACCCCGCCGCGACCTTTTTCACCCCGGGTATATCTCCGCCAGCATTCAAACCACCCGGGGATGCCCGATGAATTGCAGTTTCTGCAGTGTTTCCGCATTCAACGGCCAGCATTACCGTTTTCGTCCCATCGGGGATGTGCTTGACGAACTTGAGAAAATCCCCCAGAAGTATATCCTGTTTGTGGATGACAACATCATCGGGCAGAACAGGGAATCAAAGGAACGGGCAAGGCAATTGTTTGAAGGGATTATCCGGCGGGGAATAAAAAAAATCTGGATATCACAGTCGTCGATCAATTTCGCCGATGATGAAGAATTGCTGAAACTCGCTTACCGCAGCGGTTGCCGGATGATTCTCCTCGGGATCGAGGCTGAGACGGACGACCAGTTGAAAGAGGCCAATAAAAAACTCAACCTGAGCCGGGGTGCCGCTACCTACCGGCAGGTGTTCAGGGCAATCCACAGGCAAGGCATCGGTATCATCGCAGCCTTGATTTTCGGGTGGGATTCAGATACCCCTGAAACGATCAGGGCGCGGACACGATTTGCTTTAAACTGCGGTGCGGATTCGTTCCAGACATCCATCCTGACACCGCTTCCCGGTACGCAGCTTTTCGATAAAATTGCCGGTGAAAAACGGCTGTTATATTCAAATTTTCCGCATGACTGGCAACGATACGACTATTTCGAGACAACGATCAGGCACCCGGTAATTCCGGCGGTGCTGCTGGATCATGAGATCTCAATTGCACTCCGGAATATTTTTTCGCCATTCAATATAGTCATCAGGAACATTAAAACCCTGTGGAATACGCGCCGGTTCAGCACAGCCATGATCTTATCACTGAATTACTGGCATTACCGGAATATCTTCATAAACGGGAAGAAAAAACTCAGTGAAAAAGAAAAAAATTAAAATAACCGGTAAAACCGAGGTTCCTCCCTGGGGAAGAATGCTCATCACCATCGCGCTGCTGGCCATTTCCGCGATTTTTTTAGCCCAGAAGATCGACATGACTTCTGCCGACCTGGGGAGACATCTCATGAACGGCAGGATCTTTTTTGAGCACTTATCACCTGTAACAACCAATTACTACTCTTTTACCGAAAAAAACATCCCTGTGGTCAACCATCACTGGGGTTCAGGGGTTATTTATTTTATTATTTACAAATTACTGGGTTTTACAGGACTAAGCTTATTCAATATCCTTCTGTTCACGGCAGCAGTTTTCCTCTTTTTCCGGCGCGCCATCCTCAGTTCCGATTTTGCAACGTCTCTCTTCCTTACCCTTTCAATCCTGCCCATACTGGCAACCCGGGCCGAAGTCAGACCCGAAATCATCAGCTTTCTTTTTACCGGGATCACTTTTTCCATCCTGGAAAAGTACCGGGAAGGAAAGATTGCGTTCAGAAGCACCTGGTTGCTGCCCTTCCTGATGCTTTGCTGGGTTAACCTTCACATTTTTTTTGTCATGGGGCTGATAATCCAGGGAGTGTACCTGGCTGACGGCTTTCTTCGGAGAGATCCAAAAAAAATAAAAAATTACGGTGTCCTGCTACTGGCATCGCTCCTGTTGTGCCTCCTGAATCCTTCTGGCCTGTGGGGAGTCGTGGAACCGTTCAGGATATTCAGGGAATATGGTTACCGGATCTCCGAGAACCAGTCCCTGTTTTTCATGCAGCATATGTTCCCCGGGACAATCCTTTACATTTACTTCGAAATTCTTGCCGTACTATCTATTGTTGTTGTCCTGTTAAGAATGATAAAAAGCAGGCAGATCCTCCTTCCTGATGCTCCGGGTGTCGGGCTGCTGCTCCTGTTTACTGCATTCGCGGCAGGTATGATCCGGGTGATGCCCCTTTTCGGTTTCTTTTTTATCCCGGTGATGGCGGGTTCTATCCAAAAACTCCTGGAAAAATACGCTTCCCCTGTCTTCAGGCTGAATACCCGAAGGACCTTCCTGGTAATGAGTTTATTGCTGGTTCTGTTCTTCCTGTTCAGCAATACTTACCCCTTTTCAGCCGTCAGCTCCCGGACCGGGCTTGGTTGGGATAAAACAGCCGATGGTTCTGCCGTATTTTTTAAAAACAACCGCCTCAAAGGCCCGGTTTTCAACAATTATGATATTGGCGGGTACCTGATCTTCAACCTTTTCCCGGAGGAACACGTTTTTGTCGACAACCGTCCCGAGGCTTATACTGTCTCATTTTTCAAAAACATTTACGAACCGATGCAGTCGTCGGAGGAAAAATGGAAAGAGATGGACCGGAAATATCATTTCAATGTGATTTTTTTCAACCGGCTAGATTATACGACCTATGCCCAGCCATTCCTGTTCAGGAGAATTTCCGATCCGGATTGGGCTCCGGTCTTTGTCGACGACCACACGATTATCCTGGTGAAGAATAACAGCCAGAATGAGGCGCTGATCAGGCAGTTTGCCCTGCCTTCCTCCATGTTTGGGGTAGAAAAGACCCGATAGTCCCTCACCGGCCTGTTTTTTTTCCATGATTGCGAATATTTCACACATCCTGACGTTCTTATTCAACATAAAAACATAAACCATGTATAAAATGAAAAATTCCCTTAGGATGTCAGTACGCTTTACAGGCATCATCGTTGCCTTGATCGCAATGTTTTCAATGACTGCTATGGCGCAACAAGGTCAGAAAGGCGGAGGCCGGGGGGGAGCAACTCCCGAAGAACGCGCCAATCGTCAGACTGAAATGATGAAGGATAAACTGTCGCTCACCGCTGCCCAGGAACCCAAAGTTTCAGCCATCAACCTGAAGTATGCGAAAAAGATGGAAGATGTGAGAGCCATCGCGGATACCGCCGCCAGGCGCAAGACGGCTTTGAAGTTGAACGACCAGAAAAATGGAGAATTGAAGGTCGTACTCACAGCCGATCAGTACAAATCGTATCTGAAACAGGTTGAAGAGATGAAAGCACACAGACACGAAATGCAACGCTAGCCATGACAGGCATGCATTTCTAAAAATCGACCATGATCCCGATTGAAGGTAAAATAGTGCCGGCACTGTTTTCAATGGTTCGCAGTTTATATCTCTCCTGACCCTGCTGGTCAACATAGGTCACCACCGAGCCGTCTTCCTGGGTGTTGACCAGCAAATCAGGCTGTTGTGCTTTGAAATTCAGTATGTTCTGTACATCAAGGTAGAACATCAGTGACCATTTTTTGAAATAGAATCCTTTATCGATCCGGATATCAAGTTGGTTGAAAGAGGAGAGCCTGAGCGTATTAAACGCGCTGTAATCGAGGTAACCCCTCCCCTGGGCATTCCATGCCGAAACCAGGCTTGATTTATTCAAGTCCCACGGAGTGTAAGGTTGTCCCCCTGCATACCGCCATTTGGCGCCGATTTCCCAACTGTGTTTGAATTTCCTGCCTATGGTCACATTGAAGAGGTTGCGATTGTCCCATGCCGACGGGATATATTTCCCGGCATAATCTGTAAACTCGCTGCGGACAAAGGTATATGACATGATCGCGTTAAACTTGAAGATGTCGGTATTTCTCACCAGTATCTCAAAGCCATAGGCACGTCCTTTTGAAATGGAGAGCAGCGGTTCATCTCCCACTGCACCGAATTCGGCACCCTTGCTTGCCAGAGCGACAGAATCTTTTATCGAAAAAGGATAGTTGCGGTAATACTTGTAAAATCCTTCCAGCGAGATTTTGGCATTTGGTTTTGGCTGGTATTCAAGGCCCAGCACGACATGGTCGGCCGAAATATACCTGATACCCAGGGAATCGTTCACGAGCGTGCCATTGTTGCTCCGGAATCCCAGCGAGGTATAAGCCGGCAGCTGGTAGTAGCGTCCCACGTTGAAATTGAGAAAAAATTTGTCGGGAACAAAGGCATAGGAGGCGGAAAATCTTGGTGAAAACTGCTTCAGCATGTTGACCATGTTTTTCGAATAACTGTTTGCATCCATCCTGATTCCAACATTGAGATTCAGCCGGTCGTTGAAAAATGCACGGTTTACCTGGCCAAACAGGTTCCATTCCAACATTTCGATCCTGGAGTTGTAATCGAGCGTACGAACCTCATTCCCGGCAAATATTTTCTGATAGGTATTGTTGGTGTACTTTGCATACTCCAGTCCGGCTCCGTATGTGATTTTCCATTTTACCAGGTCGGTAAGCCCTTCGTACCGGAATTTATTCTCGATTTCCTGCGAATTGTACTTGAGCAGCAGGCTGTCGGGAACCTCAACGTTGTCGGTGTATTTGATCTGGTCATTGTTGAGCATGTTCCGGCTCAACACCCAGGTATCGTATCCTTTGGCGCGAAAATGGCGGTAAACCAGGCCAAACACATAGCTCCACTGATCATTTACCGGAAGTGCCTGCAACACATAATTCTGAAAAGCATCCGGGTTGGAAATGCCCGTATTCAGCTTGTTTTTATCGAGAGCCCCGATCGAGATGACCGTAAGTTGGTTACGTTTATCAAGATCGATCTTGTATTTAAGCTGGTAATCATTGTAGGTAGGCAAAAACGGCAGTTTCAGGGCACTGAAGAGAAATTGCAGGTATGAACGGCGCACCGAAAAGATCACGGATGAATTTTTCGATACAGGGCCGTTCAACGTCAGGGCAAAATCGCTGGAGCCCACGGATACGCGTCCTCCGAATTTCTCCTTGTTGCCGTCAATCTGCCGCAGTTCCATCACCGAACTTAGGGCATTGCCCCTGGATGTAGGAAAAGCGCTTGAATAAAGCTGAACTTCACGGATGAAATCGACATTGACGATGCCGATCGGCCCGCCGGAAGATCCCTGGGTGGAAAAGTGATTCAGATAGGGGATCTCGACCCCGTCGAGGTAGAACCGGTTTTCACCAGGGCCACCGCCCCGCACGATCACGTCGTTGCGGAATGAGGGCGAATAGGCAACCCCCGGCAAACTCTGGATAACCTTTGAAATATCACGGCTCGAGCCCGGACTTCGTTCGATCTCCTGGATGGAAAGTTTTTGCAGTGATACCGGGACTTCTTCGTTCCTTTCAACTACGGAGGGCTTGATTTCTACCTGGGTGAGCGTCGTCACCTGTTCATCCATGGCGATATCCAGGTCGGTCGTTTTGGAATTCGTCACCAGAAAATCAGCAGATGTGAATTTTTTAAATCCGACGGAGGATGCAACCACCCGGGCATATCCCGGGGAAATCCTGGTAATGCTGTACTTCCCGTCAATGTCGCTTGTTGCGCCCTGTGTGGATTTTCCTTCGATGATTATGTTCACGAAAGGGATCGGTTCATTGTTTTTATGGTTATAAACACGACCTTTTATGATCCCTGTCTGTGCAAATAAAACGCTGCTGAAACATAAGATCACGAATGTCAGAAATTGTTTTTGCATAAGAGAATTTAAAAATCTGAAAATGGATTGGTTTTATTTGAATCTGATCTGAATATTGACAATTGTCATGCCAGACGATCCTGACCTGATAAAATTACAGGAGGGAGGATTATACTGCGATAAAAACGCAAATTGCAAAATGCAAATTGCAAAATCTGAAAGTCAAATTTCAGGTGCCGGTGCGAGCTGAGGGGTGGGCTTTGCCCGGGTCAGTTTATCAGGGTCATTTTCCGGGTGATGGCAGTGGAGGTTGTGGTGAGTTGTAACAGGTAGATGCCGGGAATGGGCTTCCGGGGATCATTCCATGCCATCTCATAATCACCGGCATTGAGGAACTTGTCCACCAGCGTTTGGATTTTGAATCCCTGCAAATCGAAGACCTCCAGTTTTACGGGTCCGGCTTCCATTACATGATAAACGATGGTAGTGAACCCTGGAAAGGGATTTGGGTAGTTCAGGAGTGAACTGCCATCAGGGGCATGATGCTTCTCCATACCGGTGACGGGGGTGCATGGATGGAACTGGAGTCCATCGACCCATAAGGTAAAACCATAATCCCAGGTATCTGCATGAATTTCAACATAATTGGCCTGTCCAAGCGACATGTTTCCTGTCGCGGTGCGCGAAAACTGGGAATTGCCCGACAAGGGAAATTTATAATACTTCCACGCCAGGTTTGCAGCATTCAACAGGGTCGGCGAGGCGGCATATTTGTAGTAATTCCCATGATCGTCGCCAATGCGGACTGAAAAATACTGGAATCCATACTGGGGTTGCTTTATTGTGCGCACCCAGAAATAGAGAGTGTCGGCATCTGAAAGGGTCCATCGTGACAAAGAGTCACCTGCAGGACGGTAATTGAGCGCAAGGTCATATCCTCTGCTTGTAACCAATTTGACTGATGCCGCGCCTGTTTTCTTCTCGGTGCTGTCGAAATAAACCGTGTCGGGAAACTTATCCTTTGCGGGGTACCCAACTTCCGGATAGGCGTACCAGACAGAACCGGGTTCAGCCATATCGCAGGGAGGCTGGATTTGAAAAGTTGTCGGAGCCCCCGGGATGGCCGGTTCCCACAACACTTCTCCTTTGGCCGTGTTGTCATGCTTATCAAATATTTTCGCATTGATCAGCGCAGTATCCGAAGGCAGGAACATATTCCCGGAAGCATATTTGGTGTTGGCGGAATTATTATAGATGTGGTACCCGGCAGGCATCCTGAAATTGTTGCCGCTGATAGTATCCGTGGCGGAAGTCCCATCGAGGAAGATGGACGAGGTCTGGCTGTAATTGAAATCATTGTTGGTGAACAGGGCATGTTTGGTATTGGTTGAGGATACCGCCATGGTATTTCCGTCAAAGGTGTTGAGACGGATCGGGTAATCCTGTGAGTGGAAACCGGAGTAACCTGTTGCGGGTGATCCCTCCCACAATTCAATCCCGATAGGGTTATTCCTGATGAAATTGTTTGAGATGGTATTGTTGAAACCGCGGTCGACGGCAAGACCCGACTGGTAATTCCCGATGATCTCGTTGCTGTCGACCACCGTGTTGAATGAATACCCCAGCCACAGTCCGTAATGACTATAGTTGCATTTGTTGTGTTTGTAAACATTGCCATCGGCAAAAGTGGCCTCAATGGCATTGTGCGGTGAGTAGGAGCATTCGTTCCAGGCAAAATAATTATTGTTTGGCACATTGGAATGCTGGTACTGCCCCAGGAACACCCCGTCGCCCGACCAGGAGAGGTCGTTGTTTTCGACCTTGTTTGCATTGGAGACTATCAACAGCAGGGCGCCGCAATCACTCGGGTCGGTTAGCGGGCGGTTCACATGGGAGCAATTGTTCCGGTAAATGTGGCATGTGTCTGTCCAGAACATGCGAATGCCGTAAGAAGTGTTCCATGAGAAATCATTGTCGTGAATACTGACACTGTCGCTGTGGTAGAGAGCTACCCCGTCGTTCTGCATTGTCATGGTGTTGTTGAAGATACTGACCGCGCGGCTTTGGTACAACATCACCCCCCCGCCGAGGGCCTGCGTATAGTCGGCCCATACATCGATCCATCCCGATGAATCAACTTTGTTCCTGCAGAAAACATTCCCGTTAATGGTGATATGGTTGGAATTCGTGATGTATACCGCATACTTGTACTTGAAGACTGAATCGAAGTTCTTTATTACAATGTTGTGCGAGTTTGAAATCCGGATCATGTAGCCAGCCTGCCCGACCCCGTTTACCCGGCAACTGTCACCGTCGAGAATGACATTTTGCACACCATTGAGCTGGATCACGCCATCTGCCGCAGCATCGGGGAACAGATAATTTCCTGCCGCAAATTTAATGCTGGAATTGCTGTTTACCACCAGGTTGTCGGTGATGGGGATGTAGGACTGGGCCGATACTGCTATCATGAAATGCAACATCATGCCGAAGAACAATGAACGTTTCATAACCCATGTTTTTATAGGATTAACTAATTTTCCTTCAGGATGAAATCGTCGTACTCGATTTCGAATGCAAGTTTATGTTTTGATTCTTCAATGGCAAGTTTCGAAAACAGCGCTTTCACATCGGGATCTTCCGCTTTTTCCGCCAGCTTTGTATACATCCTGAATGCGGCTTTCTCCTTTTTCATGGCCAGGATGAGCGCATCCTGGTATGACATGCTGGCAGATGGCTTCACATCCACCAGGTATTCGGCGATCCGGAGGTCTTTTACCATGGTATCCGGCAGGTGAAAACTGCCGGTTTCCCTGATGGAGAGCAGGTTGGCCTTGTGATGCATCTCCTCTTCGGCATACTCTTCGAACACCTTTTTTGTCTGCTTGTTTTTCGATTGAGCTGCAAGCTGCAAATAAAAATCTACGGCTGCCTGCTCCTCCCCGATTGCAAAATCAAGGATTTCGGTTATGTTGGTGAACTCTTTCATTTGATTTACGATTGACGATTTACGAATGACGATTTAAATTCCTCCTCAAATCTTCCCGCGACGGCATCACAACCATTTCTATAGTGGCGTTTGTTGTTGTCCTGCAAAGTCGGGCGCATGTGTAGTTTGCCATGCTCTTTTTTCGCCGGGAGCAGTGTGATGATCTCCATGAGAATTTCGTGCGCACTATCCGGATTGCTGATACCGAACGCCTTCAGTATTCCGGCAAATTGCTGGAGTGAGGTTTTCTCCACACGGGGTTTCATGTTTTTTTCGAATTCCTGGATCACTTTCTGGGCATTGGTATAGGTGCCACCGGTTTCAGCCGGAAAGGACGCCGGTAACACAAGGTCGGCGGCTTTGGCAGAATCCGTCATGAAATAATCCTGGACTACTTTGAACGTTGCCCTGGCAAAAATCTTTTCTATGGCCGGGCGGTCGATGGCACACCCCATAGGGTCCTCCCCGAAAATAAAGAGGTTGCGGATGGCACCATCCTGCAGGATGCCATGCAGGCATTCTGTCTGTCCGGATGCGGTTTCGGCCACACCCCATTTTTCTTTCAGCCGCCGTGAATAATCCTGATCTGCGAGTTCCTGTCCGCCTATGCCCAGATGCGGGCTGACGCCCATGTCGAATACCCCTTGAGAATTATTCTTCTCCTTCAGTGCGATCAGGCCGTTAGCTGTTTTCCCCAGCTTCCCGGTAATCATCGCAAGGTTGAACAGTTCCTTGGATGTGTTGCCGGAAGCCTCCTTCTCAGAAAAGATCAGAACCGCATTTATTTCGTTGTTGTATGCTTCGGCGAAGGCGGAAACCTCAGCGGAGGTGATGCCGGAGGAGGTGACCAGTACATTGAAATCTTCTTTAAGCAGGAGGCCTTTATATTCCTCAAATCCTTCCACGCGATCGCGCAGGAACAGGGCGTTTTCCAGTCCTTTTGCAAGCAGGTAATGGTTCACAGCCTTCACAAAATGGTAGTAAGACTTCACAACGATTTGCCGGGTCACCTTTTGCGACATGGTATTTTCCGCCTTTTCAGTGACCATGATGACCGGGGTTTTCTTAAGGAAATGCGCCTGCTGAACCATGTATCCAACAACAGCATGATCTTTGTTTATTTCGGTTCCCAGGAGGTAAATGGCGCTGGCATCCCCGATTTCCGCAAAGGGTGCATTGAGGTCGCAATTGTCGCGGTAACCCTCTCCCCGGCCCAGGTAATGAAAACTGCCCACATTGTTGGTCTTCGCCGCAGCGCGGGCCAGTTTGTGAACCATGTAGAGTTCTTCGTTCGAAAGTCTCGCTCCGCCAAAGAACCCGTTCTCATCGGGGTTTACCGATGCTATTTTTTCCCGGATCAACTGGAAAGCCTTCTCAAAGGAGATCTCTTCAAATTTTCCGCCGACTTTCAGCATAGGTTTGGTGATGCGTCTGGTATCATTGAGGTACTGATACCCAAATTTGGGGTATTTGCAGATGTTCCCATCGGAGTTGATAAGCCCCTTTTCCCCTGTCACACCCAGGACAAAGCCGTTTTTATGGTGCAGCCCGATGGAACATCCCACCGAACAATAGTTGCAGATGGTATTCACGCTATCAGACTTCACAGGTCCCGGCTTGAACAACACATTTTCGGT
>CAIKNA010000057.1 GCA_903828645.1 uncultured Bacteroidales bacterium | reverse complement strand
GTCATCGCTGCAAAGCATGTGATCACCGAAGATGAAAGCAACCGTCTGACGGATATCAATATAATCATTCCTGCACCGGGCGCAGGGAAGTTCATTGATTTGATCTCGCTGATTGCCAGGGTAACCCCTGCATTGCCGCCAACGGGTGGGTTACAGATTTACCCAAGTCAGACTTTGAACGTGACCACGGATGGCGATACCGAAACGCAGGATTGGGGCTATTTCCCGTCGCTATTTCTGATGTCATCGGCCGAGACAATTCAGCGCATGACACCGGTATTCTCAACGATACTCTTTGAAAATACGCCAGTCTATATTTGCCTTTCCGGTGGAGAAAACCCCAAATCAGGCAGTTCAAAAATTGAGCTTTTCTATTTATACCGGATCATTGACCCGGCAGCTTCAGGAACCCCTGGCGGTGGCAACGTTGCACCTCAGGTTGTTCAGTCATTTGTCAACCAAAGTGAAATCACCGTTCAGCACAACCTTCAAAAGTATCCGACAGTTGTTGTTGTCGACACCACGGGTCGGGAATTGATCTCAGAAATTACTCATGAATCGACAGATCAGATGGTGGTCCGTCTGAATCCCCCGGCAAGCGGGAAAATTATATACAGTTAACCTTTTTACAAACCTTAAAATCACAAACATGGCAAAAAAAGTATTGGTCCCTTTGGACTTCAACAAAAACGAATTGCAGAATGCTGTTATTCAAAACCTGGCATCGGCCCCGGCAAGCCCGATCAAAGGCCAAAAGTATTTCGATACGACTGACAATTATGAGAAATACTGGAATGGAACGGTCTGGGTAAAATGCGTTGATCCAACTGCAATTGACCACAATTCCCTGCTCAACCGGGGCACAAATACCCATGCCACGATTGATACGCATCTTGCATCGACATCCAACCCCCATGCCACAACCAAGGCACAGGTTGGTTTGACTAATGTCGATGATATCAAGCAAATGCCTTTGGCTTACCTTGATGTTGATGGCAACCTTGCAGCTAATTCCGACGTGAAAGTGGCCAGCCAGAAAGCGACCAAAACCTATGTCGATAGTCAGGTTGGAGCCATTCAGGGGCAAATCACTGCAGGGATGGTTTACAAAGGTACATTTGATGGAAGTCAGACCATTGCAGCCCAGGGGATCATGACCATTCAAAAAGGATGGTTCTGGAAAGTGACTGTCGCCGGTACTACTTCCGGTGTGAGTACTCCATCCGGGGCCGGAGTGAGTGTTGCTGATATGGTAATTGCCAACGTTACAAAAGGTTCTGCCATTGTCGCTGCCGACTTCGACGGGGTTGACAACACTGAATCCTCTGACCTCGTAAAACTGGCTGCTGTCCAGACACTGACCAATAAATCCATCGATGCTGATAACAACACAATCAGCAATCTGGAAACAGACAATTTCAAGGCCGGTGTCATTGATACCGATGGGACTCTGACTGCCAACAGCGATGCAAAGCTTGCTACCCAGAAGGCAACCAAAACGTATGTTGATGGCAAGATCACCACCCGTACCAAAAAATACGTGGGTGCAATTAATGCCTTGGCTACCCAGATCATAACCGCAGCTACTCATGGATGTGGCACTGATGTTATCGTTGCTGTTTACGAAACAATTGCAACGATCCGATACGCGGTCGAAGTGGATGCTGTTGTAAACGCTGCTGGTGATGTTACCTGGACCTCTGCAACTGCAATCACCGGACAAATCGTGATCATCGGGTAACCTGGTAAAATTAAACAGTCCTTATGCCTTCATTTAAGACAAACCTGGATTTACAACAAAATCAACTGCTCAATGCTGTCCTGCATAACCTACGGGATTTACCTCAAAATCCCGTAGCAGGGCAGCTATATTATAATGAGGGTAAGCAAACCGCATACCTGTATAACGGCCGCTGGTGGATGCCCTGGGGGGAATATTCGGCAGGCCCGTCCCCGACGGTCAAACAGTATTTGTTGAATATTCTTAACCCGTCTATAAAATTATCGGGAGTTTTCGTTCGATTATTTGAGAACCAGGATGTGGTGAGAATCGATTCTCACTTCAGTACTTCCGACACTGTTGATTTTATAGTCGAGTGCCGACCGTCAGTAAATGACCCTGG
>CAIKNA010000056.1 GCA_903828645.1 uncultured Bacteroidales bacterium | reverse complement strand
CACTGCCGACACCGTCGCCTGGATCGTTCATTGCCAGCCACAAGGGTTTGTGGTCATTTCAACCAGCCGGATCATGACACCGGTGATAGCCTGGTCGGATGAAGGCAATTTTTTTGAAGGAAAAGGATGGGAAACTTTTCTCCCGATTTTCAGGAACGATTTAGCCAACAGGAAACAAATGGCAAGTATGTCTGTCAAAGAGATTGAAATCAACCGGCAGAAATGGAATTACTGGCTGGACCAGAAGGAAAAAGTGAATGACTTTCAGCAATGGCCACCGGTTGGCTGGACAACAACAGGTGGATGGCTGAGGACAAACTGGACGCAAGATGCACCCTATAATAACTTCTGTCCTGTCGACGGACAGACCCATACGCGCAGTTACGCAGGATGTCCGGCAACTGCCATGGGGCAAATTGTGAATTACCACCACGATCTTCACAGTACACAATTCAGTGATGCCGATGACTACTACCACAATTATGGTACCGGGAACCAGTACTGGATTGATAACGATTGGGCTGCATACGAATTTCCGTCCTGGGATCAGCTGAATATTTACCTTGATACACTGGCAACACATTACCAGCAAGCAATTTCACTCACAGATGATGATGAAGCAGCCCTGACCTATGCTTGGGGAGCGGCGGCAAAACAAGTTTACAGTTCATCCGGTTCGGGCACTTACGGGATCAGCCAGGCCTATGATGCCTATATTCGTTTCGGCTATGGTGATGCGCAACTGCTTTATCCTGCTGATACGACATTGAACACGCATCTAGCAGGGAACATGAAGCTGGGTTTGCCGGCTCACCTTGGATTGGTTAACCCGGCTCAAACTGTCGGACACAATGTGGTTGTGGATGGTTACAATACCGACGATTTCTACCATTTCAATTTCGGCTGGGGCGGTTCATCCAACGGATGGTACACCATGCCTCCCACCAGCATTCCTTATGATCTCACAGTGATTGAAGGAGTAGTACTGGACATAAACCTCAGCCATCCCCCGGTTGGCTTGCCTCATGAGACTTCAGCGATTGACCAGCCAGTGATGTCTTACTTAAATGAGGCAGAAATACTAAGGGTCATGTTGCCCGAGAATTCCTGTTGTTGCAATGTTTCGGTTTTTGATGCTTCCGGGCGTAAATTGCTGAATATTCCAGTCCCTCAAACCAATTGCAAGAACCCTAATGACATACGGCTCAACTCCCTGAACCGGGGTTTATACATTGCCACAATCCGGACAACTGATGGAAAGAGCCATAAGCTAAAGTTTATCAAGTAAATCATGTGTTCAATAAACCTTGCTAAATTGGTTAATTTTGTCATCTGATTTGTTACACTTCTCTATACTCAAGAACATCCGAAGATGCCCGGAAGCAACATTATTTCTATCCGAAACGCTAAAGAGAATAACCTTCGCTCGGTCAGCCTGGATATTCCAAAGAACAACCTGATCGTGGTGACCGGGGTTTCAGGCTCCGGAAAATCTTCCCTCGTTT
>CAIKNA010000055.1 GCA_903828645.1 uncultured Bacteroidales bacterium | reverse complement strand
TCAAACCCATTACTGCTTTTAACATCATTGCGCCAGGAGGAAAACTGAGCAGCAACACCAGGGAATGCTGCTGCGGTTAAATAACAATGTTTGAGAAATACAAGTGTGTAAACATAGCCTGGCGACAAGCCCACCGAATAAAAATCGCCTCCTGAAATAAGATTTTCAGAAGGGATGTGATAGTTATCAACGAATTCGGCCGGGATGATCCCGTGTGCCGAAGATATCCTGTAATAGAGGAAAGAGGGTCGCACAACCAGGCTCCCTGCACTCTTTTTCTGGCATTCATTCTGGATGTATGCCGCCCTGATGGAAAACCGTTTGGCGTTATAAATCCAATACCCGGCAATACCAAGCGATAATGTCTGCATGTCGGGAATAATGTAATGTTTGTCTCCAGGCCCTTCGGGTGAACTAATATAAAAACCATGGTATTGCTGGAAAAAAAATTCCCCGGCGACATACCGTCCGAAGGCATTGACCCGCAAATCCAGGGTGTTTGTTTTACCGTATGTATCCTGGTCGGTTTTATAGAAAGGATTTTCAATCGACAATCCCAGACCAAACCATTTCCAGAACCCTGCTATTCCTACTCTTACATTGACATTGGGACGGTATGAAATTTTCGAGATCCGGTCACTTCCGGGATTGACAAAAAGCGATGCGTTCTGGAACAGCAGGAACAACCTGGCTGTCAGCAGACCGGTATACCCGGTAATGTAGGAACTGTCGAAAGTGTTACCAGGTAAATTGTTTACAACGGTGTCTGATCGGGCAAACGACGATTCAGCCGTAAAAACAAGTGGAAGCAGAAATGCCCTGAAGATCCATGTTCTCAAAAACATACATGCTTGATGTTGATTGTCTTCACAGGATCATATCCGGGGAACAGGCAAACCGCTGCCCCCCGGGTTTGATTTCAGACATGGATATTCATCAGGTAGGCAAAAAGGCCAAATACTTTCAGAAGCCAGATGACTAGGACCACGATGACGACAACGTTGAAAATCTTTTTGATTTTGCTGTCCATTGGAATGTATGAATTGACAAGCCATAGGAGGACACCTGCAACGACCAGGACGACTAAAATTGTAAACAGTGGCATAATAATTTTTTTTAGGTTAGATCACAAAGGTAGTGGGCGAGATACCACCGGGTGTTACATAACTTTTAGATAAACTTACATCATTCACACTTTTCCCGTGAGCCATAAAAAAAACTACTTCACTATTCACTGTTCACTGTTCACTTATCAATCACACTTCTGTTTTGCCTCCGTTCTTTCCTGAATTCTTTCCTGGGAGATTCTTTGTTTAATTCATTCATTTGCCGGTAGGCGCTGAGGAGTTTCTTCGGCAGTTCACCATTGTAATCAATGCTGTAGAATGAAAAGCCGTTGTATGGAATTATATTCACCCCGGGGGAGACATTTATCCGCCCTTTCCCCCCGATATTCAAAAAATGTTCCATAAAAGCCTCCTTCCTCTGCCTTGCTAGAAGCTGGAATTTTGCCTCAACTATTGCCGTGCCAACGAACCTGGTACATTTTTCC
>CAIKNA010000054.1 GCA_903828645.1 uncultured Bacteroidales bacterium | reverse complement strand
CATAAAGCTCAGACCAAGGCCGAGCATTATACCCCGCACGACAGGTTTCGTGGTAATCTTCTGAATCCACGTTGTCGCGCCAGTGACACCCATTATGAGCCATAAAATCCCTGTGAAAATTCCCGATGCCCAGATCATGCCGTGGGTGATGGAACCCGCGTGTGCGATAGCCATTCCCCCGATTGCCTTCATCGGTTGGATCGGGACGGGCGTTCTAAAGTAGAGTCCTGCAAAGATCTTGAAAAGGCCAAAGGCAACGAGAATACCCAGAGGGTCCATCTTGTTGAGCGTTATATAACCGACCACAAAGGGAATCAATGTACCCAGATCCCCGAAAGCACCCGCGAATTCCATCCTGTTGTACTCATTACCAAAGAGTCGCATTAACCGATAACCTGTTTACTGCCAGTCAGCTTTTACAAATTCCAGTATCTTTTTTGCCCGTTCAGAAAAGAGATGAATCTCCTGCCAGTCAGGTTGTGATGTGGTCTTCTGCATGAGAAGTCCGTCCTCACCAAACCATTGAGGCAATATTCCGCCGAAGAAATAACCTTTGTCCTTAAGTAAGCGGACAACCCTGCCAACCCAGGGCCATGACAATTTCAGCCAGACCTGGATTACCTCCGCGTTCCGGCTCATAATACGCTGCTCTTCCGAAAGAAAAACCTCCTCAAAATCCGATCCTGCCTCATGGACAGCTACACGGGCTATGCCCGCATTATCAAATATCTGAGTATCGATTCGGGTTTGCAATAAAGAAGGAATATCTTCCTTTGATTGTAAAAAAACCCGTCTGTCGTCAAAACCATCATAAATATATTTGAAATAATCGGCATATATATCAGGAATATGAACAGTGTGAGGATTCGGGGTAAGGGTCATGAACATAAGAAGCGTTGACACCCTGCCTGATGCGCTTTTTTCCTTTTCATATGCCTTGGCAGGCATAAGAGCAACTTCAAGGGCTGTTTCCACTACAGGCAAAACGGAAATAGCGGCTTTCTGGATATATATCTCATTACAGACAGGCTCTCCGAAAAACATATTTACATCATTCATGCCCGGCAAAATCTTTTTGACGTACTGAAAAATCATACTTATAACACCTGAATTCCGGTAATCCGGAGAGACCACTCCATTCCCTTTCTCATATACCCCCTTGTCAGGCGCCGCACGGAATAAGGAACTGTATCCAACTACCCTGTTATCCGGTGTACGGACAACAATCGGTATATTATCCCGTTTTTCAAATGCGGCTATCAGCTCTTCGGGACTGTAGACAACCTTTGCAGGATAACCGTCTCCGTAAATCTCCGTAAAAAGTTTTGTCACACCTTCTGCATCTTCCGGCTTGAATAAATCAGCAGTCAATATCTCGTTGCTCATAGTAACTCCTTTTTGAATTTCCGCTTCCCAAATCCTGCTTTTTTCACTATTCCCTATCTACTGCTTTTTCACTATTCACTGCCTTTCTCACACCTGTGGCCGTCTTTTCTTCCCGTATGGTATTTTAGGCAACTCCTGCTGGACATGATCGCAGAAAACCAGTAGCTCATGGAGATATTTTTCAACATCCTCCCGTATATAGGTTCCAAGGCCATTATCAAAGGTTGTCTTTATGGATGCAAGACCTTTAACCTGCATTTTCACGGATACGGGTTTTGTATTGTTCAGGTCGGGTTTGGCTTTTTTGTATGCGGTAAGTCTGGTCTCTAATGTAATGTACGTTACCGGTGTTTTTATGACGTCGACAAAAATTTGCATAAGATCGGGACAATCAAGGTTGGAAGTGAAGAGATACCCCTGGGAAAGAGGGAGATTTCCTGACCTGATTTCTGCCTGAATTTCCGGTGGAAGTTTTAAAAGTGAAATTGTGCGGAACAAGGAAGTATAAGCCTTCCCGGAGATTTTCATGATTGCGTCCAAATTGGACGCAAATTGT
>CAIKNA010000053.1 GCA_903828645.1 uncultured Bacteroidales bacterium | reverse complement strand
GAACCGATCCTGTCCTATAAAGGAACGCTGATCTCTATGGTCAACCTGAACTTCGGCTTTGGCGGGCCAACAGCGGCTGATGTGACCAATCTGCCTTAATAAAAACCTCTTAAAGCATTGCCAGATTTGATTTAATCCAGAAATCGCCTTTGATCCTTTTATCTAATTCCTGAATAATGTTTGGCAACCAGGCCGGAACTCATTCCTGTGAATCCAGGAAACCCTTCTTTCTGTATGGAAAACTCCTGTATCCTGATGAAAATTTAAAATTGTTAATAACTTTTTCACTTTTTTGTTTCACCTTTTCATGCAAAACGGATTAAGCCATAAACATCATCATGGCAACCTTGCTCCGTTTTAAGTTGGTGGCAATTGATTCAATTATCACTTTCACCGGCAAAAAGAAAAAAAACCTTAAATATCCCGTACGCTCCGTGTACCTGGTTCCGAGAACAAAATTACCAGATAACGTCCCAGTTCCTGAGCCTTTTCCGGAAATATTCTGGCAATGACCCTGCAACCGGGCGGTAAGATTCGCAGAATCGATAAAATCGGGTAAATTTGCAAAACAAATTCTGCCCTGATGGTGTTTGCCCGGGGCGGATTGCACCCGTTGCCCATTTATGAAATTCAGCGAAATACCAGGAAATCAGCAAATAAAAAGCAAATTGGTCAGGACAGTACTTGACCAGAGGGTCAGTCATGCTCAATTGTTTTTCGGGCCTGAAGATAGCAGCAAACTCGCCCTTGCAGTCGCCTATGCCCAATTCATCAACTGTACCAATAAACAGGGAATCCCTCCGGATCCTGAAGTTCAGGACCAGCAATCCGGCGGATTGCCCGATTCCTGCGGCATCTGTCCATCCTGTGTGAAATACCAGAAACTTGTCCATCCCGACCTGCATTTCATATATCCTGTTGCCACAACAAAAAAAATTACCGGTAAACCTCAAAGCAAGTATTTCCTCGAAGAGTGGCGGGCGTTTCTTCTTGACAACAACTTTGAGTCCGGTTTGCAAGGCTGGTATGAGACAATAGGCATTGAAAACAAGCAGGGAATTATCAATGCTTACGACTGCAACGAAATCATCACCACCCTGAGCTATAAAAGCTATGAGTCCGACTATAAAGTGATGATTATCTGGATGGTTGAAAAACTTTTCTATTCGGCAGCGCCCAAAATCCTGAAAATACTCGAAGAGCCTCCTGAAAAAACGCTTTTCATCCTGGTTTCCGAGGAACCCGATCAGATTATCAAGACGATTCTCTCGCGCACGCTAATGGTAAAGATTCCAAAGTCGTTTACCCATGGTAAAAACGAAGAGGATTCAACCCATTTTGTGACCTTTCGTCAATGGATGCGCGCATGTTATGGAGCTAAAATCTTAGAGCTCATCAAATTTGCGCCCGAGATAGCCAAAACCGGCCGGGAAAAGCAAAAAAGGTTCCTCATTTATTCTCTTAAGACCATTGGTTTGTGCGCTTCAATGAATTATCTCGGAGAAATCCCTGAAGCCCTTGAAGGCGAAGAGTTGAAATTCATCCGGGATTTTTCGCCGTTTATTAAACCCGACGATCTTATCGGTTTCAATCAGCTGTTCAATGATGCCATCTTCCACATTGAACGCAATGCTCATCCGGGAACCCTGTTCCTCGACCTGTCCCTGAAAATTGTCCGGTTATTCAGACCGGATTTTGGTTCTTCCGGTAAATAAAACCTGCATTGGCCAAGGAAAAATCTTTTCCAAATGGTGAATGAATCTATTTCAATCCCGCCAATACCGACTGTTCGGTTACATTTGCGCCCAGTTGTTGCGCCATTTTAATATCCCCGACAGCTTCCTTAGGCATCCCGGCAAGCTGGTAGGCCATTGCCCTGTTAATGTACAGGGAGGTTTTCGCCGGGCTTACTTTGATCCCCCTTGTGAAATCATCGATGGCCGGCCGGTAGGACCCCAGGCTTCTGTATGAAACACCTCTCCATTCATACACAGCCGGGTTATCTGTATGGAACTTCAAATAAAATGAGTAGTCGTTGATGGCCAGCTGCCATTTTTTAAGGGAGCTGTAAGCCACTCCCCTGTTCAGGTAAATCCCTGCATTCAATGAATCGATTGCGATCTTGCGGCTGCAATCTTCGATGGCATTCTCAAATTGCCCCAACCTGAAAAACACCGAACCACGGTCGCCCAGGGCAGTTGCCATACCGGGATTGAGTCTGTATGCCTTGTTGAAATCGGCCAGTGCCGAATCAAGTATATCCAGGCTGGCATATGCATTGCCCCTGCCGGAAAGCGCTTTTACATGAATTGAATCGATAGCAAGAGCCTTGCTGTAATCGCCGATTGCCAAACGAGGCTGGTTCTGCAAACGATAGAGGCTTCCACGATTGTTGAGGGCATCTACGAAATTCGGCAACAGTTCAAGAGATTTTGTAAAATCAGGCAATGCCTTGTCCAACATGTTTTCCTTTACATAGTAATAACCCCTGTTGTTGTATGCCGTATGACTCTGAGGATATTTGGCAATGACATCGGTCCACAAGGTTCCGCTGTTTTCCCATACCGCAACCCGCTGACTTGCAAGGACAGTCATTGTTCCAAAGAAAAGGACCATTAACAGGTAAATATAGGGCAACGCGACCTTGTACCTTAATGCCGCCTGGTTCAACAGCCATGCCAGTCCAACCAGGAGCCCGATATAGGAGATATAAGTGTAACGTTCGGCAACGACTGCACTTCCAACCTGCATAAACTGAAGCGTCAAAACGATATTCAGAAAATAGAACACCAAACAAAAGAACAACACCCTGGTGTGTTTTAGAGAATAGAGCAAAATCCCTATCATCACAATATTCAGAAATGGAGTCACAAAATAGATTAACGGCAGGTCCAGCGAATTGTTGAAGACCGGGACAGGATGGAGTGCTGATAGCCCGACGGGGATAATCAGTTTAAAGATATAGATGAAAAAACCATAGGAGGCAAAAAGAAATTGCTGGACAAGGTTGTAATTTCTGAACGCTACGATGGAGGTATGCAACTGTGCGTATATTGTTGCAAGGCCAATACCAATGGCGACTGCAAAAAATGGAATCTTTTCGACAAAAAGAAGCAGGGTGACTTTTCGCTGATAAAAATAATCCAGCAGGAACAGGATCAGTGGTAAAACCACCGATGAAGGTTTGGACAAGCCGGCAAGCGCAAATAAAGCAAAGGAAAGCAGAAACCATTTCCAATGTCTCTTACCGATGTAGATAATCCATGAGATCATCGCCGAAAGAAAGAAAAAAGCATAGAGCACATCTTTTCGTTCCGAAATCCAGGCAACCGACTCGACATGCATCGGATGAACTGCAAAAATTGCTGCGGTAAAGAGAGCCAAAATTTTATTGCGGTCTAAAAGCAGGAAAGCAAAATAGAAGGTCAGAATCGTGTTTAGCAGATGGAGAATGATGTTGACAAGAAAATATGAAAAGGGTTCTGTTCCTGAAAACCTGTAATTCAGAGCCAGGGTAAGCATGGTAAGCGGATGATAATTGAGTGCAATGGGTTTCGTGAAGATATAGTCCACATTTACAGCAGTAAGTGCCTTTATATAAGGATTTTCCGTTATATAGTCGTTGTCGTCCCAGTTGGTAAACTGATGATGTAACGAAGGAAAATAGATGAAAATGGTAACAATGACTACCACGGCTAGCAAAAGCAGCTCCTTATTTTTCAGGATAAATCCCCGCTCCTGGATTTTACCGGGCTGCGGTTTTGCAGGAGCCCTCTTTTTCCGGACAACAGCTTGGTTTTTCGATTTCATACTTCAATTTCCTGGCAAACAACATAATTTCCCTGGTGCGATACGGCGAAATTAGAAAATATCGTCCGTTTTTTTATATTTGTGAAAAATATTGTCGCGAAACCGGCTACCGTAGTGACTAAATAAGTGATTATAAATCCCCCAGATAATTATTCCAATGACAACTGATGACGTTTTTACCGGCCTCCGGGATTTTGGCGAAGCAAACACAAACCCGGCCATCGTTGAGAAATATGCAAAATATTTCAAAGAGGGCTATGATGCATATGGATTAAACAAGGAGCAGGTTAATGGCAAGGTAAAAGAGATCCTTTCATTGCCGGGCATCACGCAGGATTTCATCCTTGACACTTCCCTGGTTCTTGTGAAATCTCCAAAGTATGAAATGACGGTCATTGCCATTCAGCTGGTTCTTGGTTTTCAAAAATCCTGGACAGCCGGTGTTTTTAAAACCGTTGAAAGCTGGTTCTCAGTTGGCATCACAAACTGGGCACAAACGGATTACATCTGCGGGGAGTTGATGAACCTATTCTTCAAAAAAAAATTGATTGGTCTCCAATCGATTGAATTGTGGAGGAGTGCTTCCAATAAATTTCAGCGGAGGGCAGCCGTGGTGAGCCTGATCAAACCGATGAAACATTCTGCCGATTTCAGCCCGTTTTACAATTTCATCGAACCGATGATGCACGATCCCGCCCGTGAAGTACACCAGGGGCTTGGCTGGTTTCTGCGTGAAACCTGGAAAAAGCAACCATTACCCGCCGAGGCCTTTTTACTAAAATTCAAGGAGACTTCTCCCCGCCTGATTTTTCAATATGCTACGGAAAAGATGACAAAGGAGGGAAAAGACCGTTTTAGAAGAGGCAATTGTAAATCGTAAATCGTAAATCAAAATGGTTCGTCACTTTGAAGAACTCAGCAACAACGCCTGGCCTTCGTTACAGACAATGCACTATGACGGATGGATCCTGCGGTTTGCTAACGGGGTGACCAAGCGGTCCAATTCAGTGAGTTTGCTTTATCCTTCCACCCTTGACCCTGACGAAAAGATCAGTGGCTGTGAAAGCCTCTACGTATCAAGAAACATTAACCCCTGCTTTAAAATCACGGAATTTTCTGAGCCTGCAGGTATGGATCAGCGCCTGGCCTCGAGGGGATACTTCATCCATTCGGAGATATCATTTCAAACCATGGATATTCGCAACATCGCACCTGGTCCCATCAGCGAGATCCGCATCGATGTTGAATTAAATCCCCGGTGGATGGATGATTTTATCCGGATGAATGAATTTGACCCCACCCGAAAATCCACCTACATCGCCATCATGAAACAGCTTTTCCTTCCGAAATGCCTGATCTCGCTGTCGCGTAACCAAAAAACCATCGGCGTTGGCCTTGGGGTGGTGGAAGGCCGGTTTATAGGTCTCTTCGATATTGTGGTTGATAAAGCTTACCGCAATACCGGTTTGGGATATCTCATCGTTGAGAACATTATGCGCTGGGGCAGAAAACAAGGTGCCAGCATGGCCTATCTGCAGGTACTGACAGATAATTCCCCCGCAATCAGGCTCTATGAAAAAATGGGATTCAAGGAAGCGTACCGTTACTGGTACCGGATGAAAACCATCAATTAACATCCTCTGGCAACATAAGGGCTATCAAGGGTACTCTTCATTAAAAAACAGGAGCCTGTCCCAACGGTCAGTACACACTGCATAGATGCAGGGAATTGAACCGTTTCAGACAGGCTCCTGCCAATTTCAATAGATCCTGGTCAGGCAGGAAAATTTACCTGGTTTTAACCAGTTTTAGCGTTTCTACATCATCCTCTGCAATTACCTTAATGAAATAGAGTCCAACGGGCATTTGTGAGAGGGAGAATTCATGCTTCCTTTCACCTTGTAATTCAGTGGTAAGAACCCTGTCTCCACGTAATCCATAGATTTCCACACTGACCTTCCCGTATTGTTTATCCCCCTTTTGTTCCAGGGTGAAATTTCCGGTCGTCGGGTTGGGGTAGATTCTGAATAATGCACTTTCCGTAACCGTCGGAGCAGCCTCTTTTGTTTCAACCAATCCGGCTTTGGTTACTGGTACTGTTACACAGAAAGGACCGCCCGGTGCAATGTATCCATGCATAAAACCTCCTGCAGTGACCAGCACACCCGGCAGAAAATGAATGGACAATCCAGCAATCAAAGTGACGCTGCCTCCGCTGAAAACAACGAAAGATGGCGGGCTTCCACCAAGGGTGATGGTCTCGAGTGCGTTATAACAATCTGATTCTCCACTCAAAACAGTTGTGGTTGGAATAACCAGTTCCCCGGCAATGAAGGGGGTTGAAAACAGCCCCGCGACTGACCAGGGACTGAAACCGTTTCCACTGCAGTTGGAGCGGACATAGGCAAAATAATTTGTCAATGGGCTCAGTCCAAAAACAGCAACACTCAAAACTCCCGCAGGTGTAATACCAGAAACAGCTAATCCTGCGGCTCCGCTTCCGGGTGCCCCGCTGGAGCGGATCTCGTAATCATAACCACCGACAGGTGCGGGAACCGGTGCTGTCCATGAAATAGTGGCTGTGGTCGCAGTGATCAAAGATGCGGTAACAACGGTGGGTTCAAAACAGGTGCTCCCGGTCAGGGTGGCCCAGTACCGGTCGGCCCCACCGCATTGAATGATGGTACTCCAGTCTGAAGGACCTATCCAGACATAGTAAGTTCCGGGATCCAGTACCGTCTCAGTTGAAATGGTTGTATTTGCAGCTCCAAACTGGTTCGCAAGAAATGAATAAGCCGGGCACCCGGAAGGGATAAACCCTATCATCACCGGGAATTCAGCCTTTGCATTCAAGGTTACCCTTGTTCTCTGTGTCAGCGTGAAAATAAACCAGTCGGTGTCGCGGGTACCCCCGTCACACCAGGAAGTTCCGCATATTGTTTCCCCCGGAGTGATCGGTTCAAATGTCGGGGTTGCCATGTTGCATCCACCATTGAGGTCTGCACCGCACGCTTCCTGTTCGGCAGTTGAACCTGCAGGACAGCTCATTTCCAGTTTAACCCAGTACTTGTCCTCCCCTCCGCAGGTGATAAGGGTTGAAAAATCCGGCGCTACAAACACGTAATAGGTTCCTGCAGCCAGGGTTGAGGTGACCGAAACGGGGGGGACGGCTGGTCCGGCATAATAATTAATAAATGAATATACCGGGCAGGGAGATGCGATAAAGCCCATTAATACAGGAAATTCTGCACTGACTGTCATAGTAACATCCGTGGTTTCAGTCAGGGTGAAGGTAAACCAGTCAGTATCGCGGATGGAGCCATCAAACCAACCTGTTCCGCAGATGGTTTGCCCGGGAGCAATGGGTTCAAAAGCCGGGACAGCCATGTTGCATCCGCCGTTGAGGTCTGAGCCGCAGGGTTCAGCTTCGGCAGTTGAAACAGCAGGGCAGTTGAAGATCGCCTTCACTTTTACATCATCAATGAATATGCTGTTTCCCCAGGCGCTGACTCCTTCAAAGACAATATAGGCGGTTCCGGAGGAACCGGGAGGCAGGGTAAAGACATATTCATACCATTGATTGGTATTTGCAACCACAGGCGACAAGATGGAACTCCGGTTCACCGTCCCGAGAAGGATGGCACCTGTCGTATTCTGACTAGTGTTATAATAAACGTTCACCCGGTCTGCAGTTGTAGGGTAGCCGTTATCGCGATACATCCAGAAATGAACTTCATACTGATCGGAAGGCAACGCCAATTGAGGTGTAACGAGTAACCCTGTTGTCCCGGCATTATAGTCAAAGGAGTCGAAACGGGTCATCGCGGCACCTGTATGAGGAGAACATACAGGAAAGGTACCAGCCGTTTGCCGGTCCCAGGTTCCCGGGATGGAGGGTCCGGCCGTATTGATGTTTACCCAGCATGGAGGGGCAAAAGTCGCCCCGTCAAAACTTTCCCTGAACGGGAAGGTATCCACAAAGCAGGAAACTCCAGTTAAGGTCGCCCAGTATTTGTTTTCATTTCCACATGGGTTTTCAGAAAAATCCGATGGTGCAACAAAAGCAGTATAGGTTCCGGCCTCCAGTGTCATATTGACGGTGGTAACAGCATAGGCAGCTCCGAAATTATAGGCCAGGAAAGTACTTTGCGGACAGGGCGAAGCGATAAAGCCAATCTGCATCGGGAATTCTGCATTAACAGTCAGGGTCACATCCGTTCTGTGCAGAAGAGTAAAGGTATACCAGTCGGTATCGCGCAGGCTTGAACTACTAAATGCGGATCCGCATTTGGTCTCACCCAGGGCGATGGGTTCAAAGGCCGGAACAGGCATGTTGCATCCCCCGTTTAGATCAGATCCGCAGGGTTCCTGTTCGGCGGTTGACCCATACGGACAGTTGAAAATCGGTTTCACCTTTACATCATCAATGAACATGCTGTTGCCATATTGGCCTACACCTTCAAAAACGATAAAAGCATTGCCTGACGAGCCGTAAGGCATGTTGAATACATATTCATACCATTGGTTTGGCGTTGCCACCACCGGCGAAAGTCCACTGGACCTGTGAACCGTTCCAAGCAGCGTGCCCCCGGCAGTGTTTGGGAAGGTATTATAATAGACATTGACCAAATCGGCATTTGCTGCCCAGCCATTATCGCGGTACATCCAGAAATGCACCTCGTATTGATCGGAAGCCAGCGCCATCTGGGGGGTTGCAAGAAATCCCGTGGTTCCTGCGGCATAGTCCCAGGAATCAAAACGGGCCATGGCCGCACCCGAGTGGGGAGCACAGGTCGGATTGAACCCTACAGTCTGCCTGTCCCAGGTCCCGGGCACACCAACTCCTGCGGTGTTTACGTTAGTCCAGCAGTTTGGTGCAAAAGTTGTTCCGTCAAAACTTTCTTTGAATGGGAAGGTGGTGATGGTATTGCAGATACTGTAGGTATAGGTCAAACCGGATGTAGGGGTCAACACGTTTGAAAATGAACATACCGCCCCGTTTGAACTGCCGGTGTTCGATAATGCCCAGCCTGATGCGTTGGTCCTGTTGTTGAAATCCGCGTTGGTCGTTCCCCTGAGCCCGACCTGCAAAGCCCCGACAGTTGCAGTTCCGGCGATCGTACCACCGTAAATGAACCTGATTGTTCCCGTAGCCGGGTTCATACGAACCTGGAAGCTAAGTATTTCTCCGATATAATTGGTCCCATAGATCCTCACGTCCTGCCACTGCACCACAATTTCGCCGGATGAATTGGTATTATATGAAATTTTCGGAGTGCCCGAACCTGCATTCTGCAAATCACCTCCAAAAGGGGAAATAACCTTGTCAAATGCGGCATTTCCCGAAATCGGAGCATAATAATAAGTACCCGGAACAGCAGTTGTACCCAGTGTAATAAAGCCGTTTGACGTTACATACATGTTGTTGTAAATAATCCCGTTCATTGTAAAACCCGGGATCGTGATCGATGCCGAAATATTTTCATCAAAAGTTCCGGACCATAAAATGGTTTCAGTGGCCAGAGGGGTGTACGTTCCGGAGGAGCTGGCAAAGTTGTACGTGTCAACCTGTGCCCATGAGGTGATGACTCCAAGCAAAAAAAATGCCAGTAAAAAAGTAATTTTTTTTCCCATGGTTTTTTGTTTTAGTTCATGATTAATAAAATGATTAGAATTTTTATCACTCTTCCTGAAAGGAAGCCAGAGGTGGAAGGAGCCGGTGAATATTACAGATGAATGGAGTAAAACAGGAGAATTGTGCAGGTTCAACAAGAGAATACCGGAGTTCCCTTCACTTGAGCGGTCAAAAGTAATATTTCTTTTAATGAATGTCAACAAATAACCGATATTATACCTAAAATATTTCCACACGGCATCCAACTTATTCGATTTTAATAAGGAACTGTCGTTCTAACCAGGAATGAAAAACTTCATTGTTATCAGTGATTACCGGGAAGGTTAATTTATGTTAAATCATAAACATTATTAAAATAGAGATCAAATTGTATCGTTAATAAAATAACTAAAACAAATTTTTATGAAAACCATCGTTTTTTGCTTCACAATCCTGCTTATGTTCTTTACATTGGGAACATATGCCCAACAGGAAAACTCTCTTCGTATCCACCAGGTTGGCATAACTTTCACCAGCCTCAACCAGTTTGGTATCAATTACAAAACCGGCAATGAAAAAACACTTTTACGATTGAGCCTTCTTTCCCTTAACCTCAGGAATCAGGCTGAATGGGGCAGGCCGGAGGACTCCCTTGACGTGAAAACACAAGGCTACGGCGTGGGATTCAGACTTGGTTTTGAAAAGCGGGTACCGGTTGTCGCACATCTCGACTTCATCTGGGGTATCGAGGCCGGATGCAACTATAGTTACAACAAACAGATTGCAAAAGCCCCTTACTCCAACTTGGAAAGGAAGGATTGGAACACGACACCTTTGGTCAATTTTATCGCCGGCGTAAACTACACCATTTCCGACCACCTGGTTATTGGCGCTGAAATCACACCGGGTATCCAATACTCCTATGGGAAGACGAAAACTATCAACAATAGCCAGACTGTCGAAACGACAAGTTCATCCTTTGGTTTTGGGTTCAGCAGCAGTTCAGCCAGTTTATCACTGGCCTATCGGTTTGCGAAGTAATCAGACATCAGAACAACCGCTGCAATTCCTTTTTAATCTCATCAAGGGCTGTTTCAACCGGTAGTTTTCCACGGGAGATCGCCACCTCGAAAATCATCTTCACGAGATCAGCCGAGCCCGCATTTTCAGGCAATGCCGACGATGCATGATTGATCATGGCAATGGTCTCTTCCTTGGCATTTTTTATCAGTTCCCATGAAGTTTCTGGGATATAGAGTTGCTGGGAAAGGTTGTATTCGAACTCTTCACGGATCGTACGGACAAGCAACGACTGCAACTGTAACGCTGTGAGGTCCGGGCTGTTTAAACGTAAAACCAGGTTCGACGGGTGAATTCTCTCCAGGAAAAGGACAAACCGCTCATATGCCTGGAGGCGCAGCGGAAGAATTGTCAGGTGATCCTGGCTGCTGCAGGGTAATGGAGCTGGTTTCCGGGTTTCCCGGAGATAAAACCACAACAGGAAAAAAGCGCCTCCGAAGATGGAAAGGAACCGGAGAAATCCACCGACCAGGTGATAATACAAAGGATGATCTAAAGGGGGATGCATGAGGTTTGTTTTGTGACAAAGGTATGAAAACTGAATGACTGGCAACAAGGTGAATATTAGTGACAAATGACAATTGACACGTGACACGTGACAGGTGACAGGTGATGGGTGAAACGATCTTTTTTCACAATTCCCAATTCTTACTCAGATTTTTTTTCTAAATTTGTTCTTTTTTTCAAAAACTTCATTTCCACTACCTTATGACAACACTCGCTAACAGAATCCAGTACCTGGCCGAAAGTGAAACGCTGGCCATGTCGCGTAAGAGCCGCGAACTCAAAGCTCAAGGTCATGATGTGATCAACCTCAGCCTTGGCGAACCCGATTTCAACACCCCTGACTACATTAAAAAAGCCGCTAAAGAAGGCATTGATCAGAACTATACTTTTTATTCCCCTGTTGCCGGTTATGAAGACCTGCGCAAGGCGATATGCGTTAAACTGAAGCGTGACAACAACCTTGATTACGATTGCAGCCAGATCGTGGTTTCCACCGGTGCCAAACAGTCTATTGCCAATGTCATGCTCAGCCTGGTTAATCCGGGTGATGAGGTACTTGTGCCTGCTCCATACTGGGTTTCCTACAAGGAGATCATCAAGGTGGCCGAAGGAAAATCTGTCTTTATCCCTGCCACGATCGAAAACAATTTTAAAATTACGCCCCGGCAACTCGAAGCTGCCATCACACCAAAAACCAGGCTGATGATCTACAGTTCTCCCTGCAATCCAACCGGTTCGGTTTACACCCGTGAAGAACTGCGTGGAATAGCAGAGGTGATGGTCAAATATCCCGCGATCACTATTGTGGCGGATGAGATTTATGAGCATATCAATTTCGTCGGCAAGCATGAAAGTATCTGCCAGTTCGATTTTATCAAAGATCAGGTCGTACTGATCAACGGAGTTTCAAAAGGTTACGCCATGACCGGATGGAGAATCGGGTTCATTGCGGCCCCGCTTGCCATTGCTAAAGCCTGCGACAAGCTCCAGGGCCAGTTTACCTCCGGGGCATCATCCATTGCCCAGCGTGCTGCACTCACCGCATTTATCACCGAGCCCTCCGCCACACCCGATATGGAGATCATGCAGGCAGCCTTCCGTGAACGCCGCGACCTGATGCTGCAGCTTCTGGCAGGGATTCCTGGCATGAAACTCAACCACCCCGATGGTGCATTTTACATCTTCCCCGACATCTCCTGGTATTTCGGAAAATCAACAGGGAATACGATAATCACAAACGCCAATGATTTCTGCATGTACCTGCTCAACAATGTTTTTGTGGCACTCGTTCCCGGCGATGCCTTTGGCGACCCTAACTGCATCCGTTTCTCTTATGCCACCAGCAAGGACAAACTCACCGAGGCGGTGAGAAGAATCAAATCAGCCCTTGAAAAATTAAATTAGTGAACAATCGTAAATCGTAAATCGTAAATCGTAAATCATATGATAATCAGTCCGAAATTAGAAAAATGGTTAAAGGAATGGTCTGACCTTTGCCAGCCCGATGCAATTCATTGGTGCGATGGATCAGCAGAAGAGAACCAGACATTGCTCGACATGATGGTACAGTCGGGCATGGCCATCAAACTGAACGAAGCCAAACGTCCCGGCAGCTATTATTTCCAGAGCGACCCAAGCGACGTAGCGCGTGTGGAAAACCGCACTTTTATTTGTTCTGCCAGGCAGGAAGATGCAGGTCCGACAAACAACTGGATGGCCCCCGCCGAAATGAAAAAACTCCTCACCGAAGAGTATCGTGGCTGCATGAAGGGAAGGACACTGTATGTGATTCCTTTCAGCATGGGTCCTCTCGGATCAAAAATTGCCCATATCGGGATCCAGCTCACCGATTCACCTTATGTGGTCGTGAACATGCGCATCATGACCCGGATGGGAAAGGCTGTACTCGACATACTCGGAGATGGCGACTTTGTTCCCTGTATCCATTCTGTCGGCGCTCCGCTGGCACCGGGTCAAAAAGATGTCAAATGGCCATGTGCCCCGATTGAAAAGAAATATATCTCGCATTTCCCCGACACAAATGAAACCTGGTCATTCGGAAGCGGTTACGGCGGAAATGCGCTGCTTGGCAAGAAATGCTTTGCCCTGCGTATCGCATCCAACATGGCCCACCGCGAAGGCTGGCTGGCCGAGCACATGCTCATCATGGGCATCACAAACCCGGAGGGAGTAAAACGATATGTAGCTGCCGCCTTCCCAAGCGCCTGCGGCAAAACCAACCTCGCCATGCTCATCCCGAACATCCCGGGATGGAAAGTAGAAACCGTAGGGGATGACATTGCATGGATGAAATTCGGCGACGACGGTCGACTCTATGCCATCAACCCTGAAGCCGGTTTCTTCGGTGTGGCACCTTTTACCTCCATGGAGACCAATCCCAACGCGATGTTGTCGTGCAAGGCCAATTCCATTTTCACAAACACCGGCCTTACCCCTGATGGCGACATCTGGTGGGAAGGGATCGGATCGGATATCCCGGAGGGAACCATTACATGGACCAACGAAGTTTACAATAAGGAAAACGGCAAGCCGGCAGCTCATCCGAATGCAAGGTTTACCGCCCCGGCCAATCAATGCCCCGTGATCGACAAGGATTGGGAAAACCCTGCCGGGGTTCCCATTTCAGCGTTTCTCTTCGGCGGTCGCCGTCCCGGTACAGTGCCCCTGGTTTACCAGGCATTTGACTGGAATCACGGCGTCTTCATGGGCTCAATTGTTGGCTCGGAAGTTACCGCCGCCGCCATCGGGTTGAAGGCGGGCGTACGCCGCGACCCGTTTGCCATGCTTCCATTTTGCGGATATCACATGGGCGATTACTTCGGACACTGGGTGAATATCGGGAAGAATGCCCCTGACAAATCCAAACTGCCAATGATATTCAATGTCAACTGGTTCCGTAAAGGTCCCGATGGCAAATTCCTATGGCCGGGATATGGCGACAACATCCGGGTGCTGAAATGGATCTTTGAACGCACACAAGACACCGCAAAAGCGGTTGAAACAGCCATCGGACTTGTTCCCGAAAAAGGGTCCATCGACGTTAGCGGACTTGGCGGGGTGGCGGATAAGATGGAGGAGATCCTCCTGGTGGACAAAAATGAATGGCTCGATGAATGCGACCTGATAGCAGAACACCAGGCTCAATTTGGCGAGAGGTTGCCGAAGGAGATGGCAGATCAGTTCGAACAGCTTAAGGCCAGGTTGAAGAAATAAAAAAACGTTACGGGTGACAGGTGACGGGTGACGGGTGACGCGAGATTCGTGACATGTCATCTTTCTTCTTTCACGTGTAGCGTGTTACGATATATCCCCAAACGACTATTCCCGACTATGGCCGGAGATTTTAAAATATACACCAAAGGCGGCGACAAGGGTGAAACCTCCCTGCTTGGAGGCACGCGTGTTGCCAAATGCCATGAGCGTGTCGAAGCATATGGAAATCTGGACGAACTGAACTGTTTCATCGGGTTAATCCGCGACCAGGAAATTGATGCCCATTACCGGGCTGTGCTGATCCGGATCCAGGAAAACCTGTTCGTTGCGGAAGCGATGATTGCAAAAGATCCTGAAACAGTGACGCGAAATTTACCTTCTCTCTCAGAAGAGGATATCGTGGTGCTGGAAAAGGAGATTGATGCCATGAATGAGCAACTCCCTCCCCTTACGAACTTTATCCTGCCCGGAGGTCACCCGGTGGTTTCATTCTGTCATGTTGCACGTACTGTTTGCCGGCGCGCCGAGAGGTCGCTGATCCGCCTCGACCAGATAAGTTCGGTTGAGAATATAATAATTCAGCTGCTTAACCGTTTGTCGGATTACCTGTTTGTCCTTGCCCGAAAAACAGGTAAAGATGCCGGAGCAATGGAGACCCCCTGGATCGCTGAAAAAAACTCTTGACATTCTGATTTTTTTTTTTATACTTTTGCACGAAATTCAAAAAAAGTAATAAATGTACTGGACACTCGAATTGGCCTCAAAACTGGAAGATGCTCCCTGGCCTGCCACCAAGGAAGAGCTGATCGATTGGGCCATCCGGTCAGGAGCGCCGCAGGAAGTTATTGAAAATTTAAGAGAGATCGAAGACGAAGGCGAATCTTACGACCGGATCGAAGATATATGGCCCGACTATCCCACAAAAGATGATTTCTTCTTTCACGAAGACGAATATTGATCAATCGTAAATCGTAAATCGCAAATCGTAAATTTGCCTATTGGCCTTCCCCCCTTTTAAAAAAACTGAAGTTAACGCTTCCGTAATTCCTGTGCGAATCAAAATGCACATTTTTTTCGAATTTATAGTCCGAAGAGTGTTCCAGGATCAATCTACCTTCATCCGCAAGCAAATTTGAGAAAAATATCAGGTCGGGGATTGATTCAATGCCTTCAAGGTCATATGGCGGGTCGGCAAAAATCAGGTCGTAGGTTGACACCATGTGCTTGATGAACACAAAACTGTTCGATTTAACTGCTTTTATATTTTTCGCACCAAAGGTTTCCGCAGTCTTTTTTATAAATTCGATACACCGGTGATTCGAATCTATTGCCGTAACTTCAATTGCCCCTCTTGACAGGAATTCAAAAGCGATGCTTCCGGTTCCAGCGAAAAGGTCAAGCACTCTCAGCGATTCAAAATCGATCATATTATTCAGCACATTGAACAATCCCTCCTTGGCGAAATCTGTCGTTGGCCTGACCGGCAGGTTCATGGGTGGCTGGAGCCGGCGCCCCCTGTAAATGCCGCTTATAATGCGCATGAGAAAAAATTTAGCAACGGGAAAAAGGTCTGAGGCGGCAACTGGTTCAGAATATAACTATACTTGTATGCCTCGTTTCTCCGCCCTGGTTCAATATGGCGGATATACCTGTGTAAAAGTTCAGGAAGACCATCAACTGTCTCAACATTTCCCAAAAGCACCAGTGGGATGTTCTCGGGATTGAAATTCATCTGTTCCAGCACAAAAATCAGGTAATAGGCAACATCCTCAGGGTTCTGAAAGGGAAAGGTGTTGAAGTAGCTCATTTGCCTGCCGTCGAAGATCATGAGGTCAAAGAGACCATCGCGCAGATTCAGAAACACATGCGGAGAGTTGATGCGGTTTTTATAGTTGATCCAAACGCTTTCAATCAAAAGACTTGAAAAATGGACCATGCCGATCCTCGGAAAGACCTCCCTGGCCGCTTCCACGACCGGCTCCGGAATGGCAAATACCTGCCAGGCATCCATGGGCATAAGATGGTCACAGAAGATCTTTTCATCCTGCTCCTGCCTGAAATTGAAGTTCATATAGTGCTCCGTCTCGTTCGGGTCAAACAGGAAAGCAGGTACCAGGGTCGATTTCCTGCCGTCAAAAGCAATTTTTGTCAGCTTAAAAGAGCTTTTCATCCATGGGATGGCTGCGGACACACTGCTTAAAAACTCCATGATCGTAGGCTGGGCGATTGACACACCATCCTGCGGTTTCAGATCAGCCCTCACACAGCGGGTCAATCCAAGAAATTTATTCCGCCTGAAATCAAGAATGCAACAACTGATGCTGACGTCGCTTAAAGTAACTGCAAGCCCGTAATTCCTTGTTTCCTCAGGATTGAAAGATTCATCCAGCAAATTTACTGCGAATGTGTGTTGATTAGCCATAGGAATTGCGACACGGAAACAGAAACCGTAATCGTGAGTGCAATGATAAGAAGAAAACCCGGAATGGGGAGGGCCAATTTACGATTTACGATTTACGATTTACGATTTACGATTTTTGATTTACGATTTTTGATTTACGATTAGAAAGGGGGGGATCTCCTCTAAAAACGTGTAGGTTCGGCTGCTGTGATCGATTTTGCAGGCATAGTGGGCCATTCCGTTGGTAACCGCCAGGTAATCGACGGTGAGGGTCATGTTGTACATGGCGACCTGGTCAAAGACCGCCTGGGTGATTTCCACACCCGGGCTTTTACATTCAACCACCATGCAGGGTTTTCCATCGGTCCGATAAGCCAGGATATCAAACCGTTTTGCCATGTTGTTATATTTCATAGCCCCTTCCACCACGATGAGGGTGGCCGGAAAACCAAGCTGAAGGATCATGAAATGGAGAAAATGCTGCCGGACCCACTCTTCGGGGGTAAGCCTGACAAACTTCTTCCTGATCCCGTCATAAATCTCCTGTTTCCCGTTCTTCCCCATGCGGATGCGGGCGGCTATGTCGGGCAGGTTGAGTTTTTCCACGGTGCTTAAAATACAAACTTACATAAAAATATGACAAATCCTGTATCTTTGCGCAGGATACGATGGAGTTGCTTTCCGGCCGATAAACCTTTTGTTTCGCGTTAGTGACCAGCCCCGGGGTGAAAATTAATTTTTAAAAGATGAAAACAAAAAAAGAGATTGTGGATGATTGGTTGCCCCGTTATACCGGGACGACACTTGAAGAATTCGGCGATTTTATCCTGCTGACCAATTTTAGTGTTTACCTCGATCTTTTTGCAAAATGGTTCAATGTACCCATAAAAGGCCAGGAAAAAGCCATGCCAACGGCAACCCATGAGCGCATTTCCATGATCAATTTCGGCATGGGAAGCCCCAATGCGGCGACGATTATGGACCTGCTCAGTGCGATCAAGCCTAAGGCAGCCCTGTTCCTGGGTAAATGCGGAGGCCTGAAGAAAAAATGCAAGGTGGGCGACATGATCATCCCGATTGCTGCCATCCGCGGCGACGGAACTTCCGACGACTATTTCCCTGAGAGGGTTCCTGCCCTTCCCGCATTCAACCTTCAAAAGGTGATGTCGACCGTGATTCACAACCACAGGAAAAATTACTGGACCGGCACGGTATACACCACCAACCGAAGGGTTTGGGAATACGATGAGCAATTCAAGGAACATTTGCGTGTAACCAGGGCCATTGCCATCGACATGGAGTCTGCAACCCTCTTCATGGTAGGTTTTGCCAATGAAATCCCTACGGGAGCCGTCCTGCTTGTCTCAGACCAGCCCATGGTCGGCAGGGGCATCAAGACCCAGGCCAGTGATAAAAAGGTGACGGTGACTTTTGCAGAAGAACATGTAAAGATCGGGATCGAAACAATGCAGGACCTTATTGAAAAGAAACTGCTGGTAAAGCACCTGAGGTTCGATTGACATAATAAGAAACCCTGGCCCCCATGGCTGAAAAGAACAGCATCAGTTTTGAAAACCTCCTGAGCGACCTGAAAAACCGGATCTATCACCCGGTTTACCTGCTGCATGGAGAGGAGTCGTATTTTATTGATGCCATTTCCGATTTTATCGAACAAAATGTGTTGAGTGACCTGGAAAAAGAGTTCAACCAGACCATCGCCTATGGGAAAGATTCCAATGTGCAGACGCTGATGACCTATGCCAGGCGATTCCCGATGATGGCAAATTACCAGGTCCTGATTGTCAAGGAGGCACAGGACCTGGACAAAATCGAAGAGTTTCTGCCCTACGTGGAAAACCCGCTCACCTCCACCATCCTCGTCCTTTGTTATAAGTACAGCAAATTCGACAAACGCAAAGTGCTTTTCAAAGCCATTGAAAAAATCGGTGTCGCTTTTGAATCAGCCAAATTTTACGACAACAAAGTCCCCGAATGGATCAGTGATTACCTTCGCCAGCGGCAATATTCCATCACACCGAAAGCTGCCGCCATGCTCACCGAATTCCTGGGGGCCGACCTTGGAAAGATCGTCAATGAGATTCAGAAACTCCTGATCAATATCCCTGCCGGATCGGAGATCACCGAAGGTTATGTTGAGAAGAACATCGGGATCAGCAAAGACTTCAATGTGTTTGAACTACAGAAAGCGCTGGCCGCCAGGAATGTCGTAAAAGCCAACCAGATAATCCTCTACTTTGCAGCAAATCCGCGCGAAAATCCACTGGTAAAAGTGATCCCATTCCTGTTCTCCTATTTTGCAAAGGTGCTCACCTATCACTTCCTCCCTGATAAATCGAGAAACTCCGTAGCCGCGGCGCTTTCAGTAAACCCTTTCTTTGTAGCGGATTACCAGCAGGCTGCCAGGAGTTTCCCGCCCGGAAAAACCATGGCCATCATCTCGACCCTCCGCGAATATGACCTGAAGACCAAAGGTGTAAACAATGCCTCGGTAGGCGATGGCGAATTAATGAAAGAGCTGATTTTTAAAATCCTGCACTGAATCTATTCAACCCGGTAGTTGTATTCGGATGACCGGTAGGTCTCCTCGATCATCCTGCCGTATTTTTCAACAATAAACTTACGCCTGAGTTTTAGCGTGGGGGAGATTTCCCCGGAGTCGGTCGTCCATTCTGCATCGAGAAGCCTGATCTTTTTGATCCTTTCCGTTTTATCAAGATCCTGGTTGAACCGTTCAACCTCCCTGCGAATCCTTCTGATGACCATAGGGTTCTTAACCACTTTTTCCCTCGAACCGAATTCAATATTTTTTACTTCACACCAGTTTTTCAGGTATTCGAAATTCGGGATGATAAGTGCAGCCGCATAGTTGCGGTTTTCTCCTACCACCATGATGTGCTCCATAAAGGGTGACTCCTTCATCCGTTGCTCTATGGGTTGCGGGGCGATGAACTTTCCGCCGGAGGTTTTGAAAATCTCTTTTTTCCGGTCGGTAATCTTCAGAAATTTCCCATCCTCGATTACCCCGATGTCGCCGGTGTGGAACCAACCCTCGGCATCGATGACCTCCGCCGTTCTTTCAGGCCGGTTGAGGTAGCCCATCATGATGTTGGGCCCTTTGCACAGAACCTCCCCGTCCTCTGCAATCTTCATCTGGTTTCCTGTAAGCAGGGTGCCAACGGTGCCGAACTTCATAAAGCCGGGTTCAAAACGATAACAGGTTACCCCCGGTGAAGTTTCAGTGAGTCCGTAAGCCTCGAGGATAGGAATTTTTGCTGCCCAGAAGATGCGCGCCAAACGCGGGTGCAAAGAAGCGCTTCCCGAAACGATGAATTTCAGTTCTCCGCCCAGTGCAGCACGCCATTTTCGAAAAACCAGCAGGTTGGCAATGAACAGTTTCACATCGTATACCCACCCGCGTGCATGGTCCAGCTCAAATTTATGCCCCTGTCTCAGTGCCCAGAAGAAAAGGATCTTCATCGGAAGTGGCAGCTGGCGCCCGCTTGCGACTATCCTGTTATAAATTTTTTCGAATACCCTGGGAACCGAGGCAAATCCATGAGGCTTCACCTCCCTGATATCATCTCCAAGTTCATCTATATTGTGAACATAGAAAACGGAAACCCCAAAAGACTGGTAAACATACCCAGCTGTTCGTTCGTACACATGGCATAATGGCAAAAAACTCACTACCCGGTCGTGCATTTTAAGCGGGGGAATTTCACCCAGGGCCTTGTAATTGGTCACAAAATTGTTGTGCGACAACATCACCCCTTTTGGCCTGCCTGTCGTTCCCGAGGTATATATGATCGTGGCAAGGTCGCCGGGCAGAACGGCCGCTTTGATTGCCTCAAGACCGGCATGATCGGGGTGCTGCCTCCCGAGTTCAAGAATCTCATTCCAGTTGCGGATTCCATCTATTTGCTCAATGGAAAAAATTTCTTTTAATCCGGGAATATTGGGGATTACACTCCTGATCCGTTCATAAATCTCCTGGTCGGAAAAGATCAGATATTCAATTTCGGAATCCTTGAAAATGTAACGGTAATTTTCTTCGCTGATCGTCGGATAGACCGGAACCTGGACTGCTCCAACCTGGAGGATGCCCATGTCGATAAAATTCCATTCCGGGCAATTGTTCATGACCATAGCGATGCGGGTTCCTTTCTGAAAGCCCATCGCCAGGAACCCGAGGCTGATGAGGTTGCTGTTGCGTAAATATTCATCCGCCGAAAAATGGACCCAGCTCCCATTCCTTTTTATATTAAACAGGTCGCCGATGGAACGATATTCCTCTTTGTATAGCTCCAGGAGATCAAAAATCCGGGTGACTTGCTTCATGGTTTCCTAAATGTTAAAACAAGGGCTTATTAAAAGAGTTTGGAAATTTCAGCTTCGTATTTTTTTATGATGTTGTTCCGTTTCAACTTCAACGTTGGCGTTATTTCACCGGTTTCAAAGGTCCACTCGGTGTCGAGCAGGTCCCAGCTCTTGATTTTCTCGGTATCCCCCAAAAGTTTGTTATACTTGTTTACCTCTGTCTGGAAACGTTTCCTGATGCGCGGCAACCGGATCATTTCAGCATTTGTGGTATAGGGTATCTCCTTGACGGTGCAATATGATTTCAGGAAGACGAAATCAGGCACGATGAGTGCTCCGGCGAACTTCTGGTTTTCGCCCACCACCACAATCTGATCGATGAACAGCGATTCCTTGAACGTATCTTCGATGGGCTGGGGGCTTACATATTTTCCAAACGAAGTTTTAAAAAGTTCTTTTTTCCTTCCCGTGATTTTAAGATGGCCTTCGGGCTCGATCCGCCCGAGGTCGCCGGTATGAAACCATCCTTCGGGTTCGATCGCCTCACCGGTCATTTCAGGTTCTTTATAGTAGCCCAGCATCACATTGGGTCCTTTGCATAAAATCTCCCCGTCTGCGGCAATTTTAACCTGAACTCCCTTCACGACCCTGCCCACGGTGGCGAACTTCATCCCGTTTTCGGTAAGGTCGTTCACGGCGATCACCGGGGAGGTCTCTGTCAGCCCATACCCTTCGAGCACCCTGATTCCCGCACATGTAAACATCCTGGCCAGGCGGGGCTGCAGTGCCGCGCCACCCGAAATGACCAGCAGGCGCTTTCCTCCCAGCGCTTCGCGCCATTTGGAATATACCAGCTTGTCATAAAGTTTCCGTTTCAATTCATAAAACCAGCCATTGGCGCCTTTCAACTCATACCTCAGGGCAAGATGCAGGGCCCAGAAAAAAATCCATCGCCTGAGGCCTGTCAGTTTATGCCCTGTGGCAAATAATTTATCATATATTTTTTCAAGCAGCCGGGGTACCGTCGATAAAATATCAGGTTTTACCTCCTTCATGTTCTCTGTGATGGTTCCCAGGCTCTCCGCATAATAGATTGAAAATCCAAGATAATGGTACAGGTAATTCAGCATTCGTTCATACACGTGGCACAATGGCAGGTAACTTACCGCCCTTGCCTCTTCCCCGAAAGGCGGAATATAGGCGCAGACTTTAAAATCGGAGATAATGTTATGGTGACTCAGCATCACCCCCTTGGGATTGCCTGTTGTGCCGGAAGTATAGATGATGGTTGCCAGGTCGCCTGGCGCAACGGCCGCTTTCCTGGCCTCAAGCCCCGCCGGGTCGGGATGTTGCTTTCCAAGTTCGATCAGCTCGTTCAGATGCTTGTGTTCGTGATGATCCTTATAGGTAAATACACCCCTGATATGTTCCATTTCAGGCAGGATATGATCGATTTTACGCAGAAGCTCCTGTCCTGAGATGAAGATATAGATTACCTCCGCATGGCTGAGGATGTACGTGTAATCCGATTCGCTGATGGTTGGGTAGATGGGAACATGGACCGCCCCCACCTGGAGGATTGCCATATCTACAAAATTCCACTCGGCACGGTTTGAGCTTATCTGCGCAATTTTATCCCCGGGCTGGATTCCGAGGGCCAGGAACCCGTAACTGATGTTATCAACGATTTCGCGGTATTGCCTGATGCTGTATTTAGCCCAATCGCCGTTTTCCTTTGAAGCCACGACATCCTCCTTGGGCCTGAACGTTAATTCATGATAAGGCAGTAAATCAAAAATACGCGTTACTTCCATCAGAATTGTTATTTAACCACTTTGAAACGATTATTTTAATGCAATGATAAGAAAAAGTGACTGTGCCGGAAAATCCCCCCGGGGTTATTCTTTGTGTATGTTCACAGCGCTGGCCTGCGCGGTCGGCATCAGCACAAGGTCGTTGATGTTTACATGGGCAGGCAGGGTGGTCACATAATAGACCGTTTCTGCAATATCAACTGCCGAAAGTGGTTCATACCCGATATAGACATTATCGGCACGGCTTTTATCGCCCTTGAAGCGTACCATTGAAAATTCGGTATTCGCCGCACCCGGGGCAATCTGGGTCACCTTGATGTTATGCGATACCAGGTCGATGCGGGTTCCCTTGGTGATTGCGTCCACGGCGTATTTTGAGCCGCAATATACATTTCCCATCGGGTATACCTCCCTGCCGGCAATCGATCCGATGTTGATGATATGACCCTGTTTCCGGGCAACCATCAACGGGGAAACAAACCGGGTCATGTAAAGCAACCCCTTTACATTGGTATCGATCATTCGTTCCCAGTCATCCACTACCCCTTCGTGAATGGGGTTCAACCCAACGGCAAGGCCGGCATTGTTTACAAGTACATCAATTTTTTTCCATTTGACAGGCAAAGCTTCTATGGCACTTTCAACCTCCTCCAGTTTCCTTACATCGAAACACAGCGGCAGCACCTCTATGTCAAACGTTGTGATCAGTTCTTTTGCAAGTTCCTCCAGCAAAATTTTCCTTCGTCCGGTGATGATGAGATTGTTCCCGTTTTCTGCGAATTTCCGGGCGATTGCCTGGCCAAAACCGGCAGTGGCACCTGTGATAAAAATGATTTTATTCATGAGTGATTTTTAGTTTTCTGTATCCATTCCCTTGCATTGACAAACGCCTCAATCCAGGGGGTTATTTCATCTCCGCGGCGATCGCCGGGGTAACAAGCCCATTGCCATGGAAGAACCGAATCTTCCAGGTGGGGCATGATAGCAAGGTGCCTTCCATCATCAGAAGCGATGCAGGCTGCATCGAATTGCGACCCGTTGGGATTTCCCGGGTAACCGTGATAACTATATCTGGCCGGAATGTGGTATTGCTCCTGTTTGAGTGGAAAGTTGAATTTTCCCTCACCATGAGCCACCCATATACCAAGTTTCGATCCGGCGAGGCTTTTCAGCATCACCGTGTCGTTCTCGAGAATATCAACACCTACAAAAGCACACTCGTATTTGTGTGAATCGTTCCACGACATCCACGGTTGCCTCTCATGACCGGGATAAATAAGCCCGAGTGCAACAAGCAGCTGGCAACCATTGCATACACCCAGGCTCAGCGTATCGTTCCTCGCGAAGAAGTTAGCCAGCGCAAGTTTAGCACGGTCATTGTAAAGGAATGCACCGGCCCAGCCCCTGGCTGAGCCGAGGACATCAGAATTGGAAAATCCGCCCACAAACACAATGAGGTTGACATCTTCGAGGTTTTCACGCCCGGTGATCAGGTCGGTCATATGGATGTCTTTCACATCAAACCCGGCAAGATAGAGCGCCCATGCCATGTCGCGGTCGCGGTTCACCCCCTTCTCACGAATGATGGCCGCTTTCACGCCCGATGGTTTTCTCCGCTTCGGGTCAATCCCGAATTGCATGGCCTTTCCTGTAAAACGCTGCTGGAAAGTGAATACCAGTGGCTGCTTTTTATAGTTTGTAAACCGTTCGAGCGCCAGTTTTTCTCCCGATTGCCGGCGATCGAGAAGGTAGGAGGTCCTGTACCAGGTATCTCTAAGCGCATCGATGTCAAAGGAGCAGGATTCATCCCCGCAAGAGAGGTTGAGTGAACGATGACGGGTTATTATGCCAATGGGGAATGCATGGAGGATTTTCGATTTTCGATTTTCGATTTTCGATTCCGGGAGGAGAATGGTGTCGCCGTTTTTCCATTTTTCCAGGTCACTGTTTCTAACCTGGATGACAATACCGGGCTTTTCGCTGAACAGAACCCTGGCTGGATCGGATTTCCCGGCAGGGTTTGCATCTGCAGAGATCAAAGCGTCCAGGGTTATTTCAAGACCCGTATTTTCGACCGGGAAGGTCATTTCGAGAAGTGTTGTGATGAGTCCGCCTGCTGCAACATCATGCCCGGCCAGAATCAATCCTTCCCGGATCAGCCCCTGGATTGTTTCAAAAACACCCACAAAGTAATCCGCATCGGCCACATCGGGGGTTTCATCTCCCAGTTGGTTCAATGCCTGGGCAAAACTGCTGCCACCCAATTCAAAACCCCCTATGGAAAAGGGAATGTAGATCAGTGCCGTATCATCATCAGGGAGCAGGTTCGGACTAACCACTTTTTTCACATCCGACACCTCTCCTATTGCTGAAATGATCACGGTTCCGGGAGAATAAACCACAGTGCCATCCGGATATTTCTGGGTCATCGAAAGGGAATCCTTCCCGGTGGGGATGTTGATCCCGAGAGCAATGGCAAAATCGCTGACTGCCTTTACCGCTGAATATAGGCGGGCATCTTCCCCGGCATTTTTACATGGCCACATCCAGTTGGCACTGAGCGAAACCCCCTTCAATCCATGGGACAGCGGGGCCCATACCAGGTTGGAAAGGGCTTTGGAGATTGCAAGCCTCGACCCGGCAGCCGGATTGATGAGCGCTGCAACCGGCGCATGGCCGAGAGAGGTGGCGATGCCCTTTACTCCCTGGTAATCAAGGGCAGTCACGCCCACGTTGTTGAGCGGAAGCTGAATGGCCCCGCAGGTCTGCTGTTTGGCAATTTTTCCGCTTACGGCGCGGTCGACTTTGTTGGTGAGCCAGTCTTTGCAGGCGACAGCTTCAAGCTGGAGCACCTGGTCAAGGTATTCCTTCAGTTTCTTCGGATCATACAGCAATTTCGAATACTGAACAACGAATGTTGAATCATGAAGAATGGTCCTGGGAGGCTTGCCGAAAAAGTCCGTCAGTTTCAGGTCGATGGGACGGATACCACCCGGATGCTCCTCAAAAACAAGTTGCATATCACCGGTAGTGCGTCCGACTATGTAGAAAGGCGCCCGCTCGCGTTTTGCAATTTCCTGCATGAGGTCAACATCTTTATCCGCCAGCACCAACCCCATCCTTTCCTGCGACTCATTGCTGGCAATCTCTTTGGCAGACAAGGTAGGATCGCCGAGAGGCAACTGATCCATTTGAATGGTTCCACCAGTGGTTTCAATGAGTTCCGACAATGCGTTGAGGTGTCCGCCGGCACCATGATCATGAATGGAAACGATCGGGTTCACATCCATTTCGGTCATGGCACGGATGGCATTGAATACCCGCTTCTGCATTTCAGGGTTCGACCGTTGAACGGCATTGAGTTCAATGGCGTTGCCATATTCGCCGGTGGCAACCGATGATACCGCGCCTCCCCCCATGCCGATGCGGTAATTATCCCCGCCCAGGACCACAATCTGCTGATTTGTCGTCGGTTCGTCTTTAAGGCTGTCTTCCTTTTTGGCAAAACCAACCCCGCCGGCCTGCATAATCACCTTGTCATAACCGTACCTGCGATCGTTTCCGGCATGTTCAAAAGTAAGCACTGAACCACAGATGAGCGCCTGTCCGAACTTGTTGCCAAAGTCGCTCGCCCCGTTTGAGGCCTTGATGAGAATCTCTTCCGGGGTCTGGTAAAGCCAAGGACGTGGCTCCATGCCTTTCTCCCATGAACGCCCGCCATCCAGCCTTGGATAGGAAGTCATATAAACCGCCGTACCGGTCATCGGAACGCTTCCCTTGCCTCCTGCCATGCGATCGCGGATTTCGCCGCCCGAACCGGTGGCTGCGCCGTTAAAAGGCTCCACCGTTGTCGGAAAGTTATGTGTTTCGGCCTTCAGGGAGATAACCGACTGTATATCTTTGATGACAAAGAAATCGGCTACATTTTGCCTGCACGGGGCAAATTGTTCGATCTGCGGCCCGAGAATGAATGCAACATTATCCTTGTAAGCTGATACCAGCAGACCGGGTTGCTTTTTGGCTGTTTTTTTAATCAGGGTAAAGAGCGACTCGGTCATCTCCTTCCCATCGATGATAAATGTGCCGTTAAAAATCTTGTGACGGCAATGTTCGGAATTGACCTGGGAAAACCCAAAAACCTCGCTGTCTGTCAACTTACGGCCAACTTTGCGGCTGAGTTCCTTGAGGTACACGATTTCATCATCGCTCAGTGCCAGTCCCTCCTGGCTATTAAAGGCAGCAATGTCATCGATGAAGAGCACAGGATCGGGTTCATGCTGAATGTGGAAGATCTCCTGGCCGAGACCTTCGTAGATGTGCTGCAACATGGGATCGTAGGAAGTGACTCGTGACTCGTGACACGTTACAGGTGAAGGGTCATTCGTCAATTGTAAATTGTCATTCGTAAATCGTAAATCGTAAATCGTAAATTCCTCTATCCTTGAGATGCCGCTGATTCCCATGTTCTGTGTGATTTCCACGGCATTGGTACTCCAGGGGGTGATCATCTCCCGCCTGGGCCCGACAAAGGTGCCCTGTAAAACAGGTTCGGCGATGCACTCCGCACCGCCGAACAGCCAGGTTAATTTTTCAAGGTCACTGCCGCCAAGTTTCTCCCGGCTTTCAACAGCATAGAAATGATCAGAATTCCTGAAAAATGTTATCATGAGTGGAAGGTTCAAAATGCAAATTGCAAGTTGCAGAATGCAAAAACAGTTCAAATTTCAACATTCGTTATTCAATATTCGATATTCAATATTCGATGTTCACTTAATTTGACAAATACCGCTCCGCTTCTATCGCGGCCATGCATCCTGATCCCGCTGCGGTAACAGCCTGGCGATAATGGTGATCCTGCACATCGCCGCAGGCAAAAACACCTTCGAGGCTGGTCTGGGTGGTTCCGGGTTTGGTTTTGATGTAACTCATTTCGTCCAGTTCGAGCTGACCCCCGAATAACTCTGTATTGGGTTTATGGCCGATGGCTACAAAAAATCCCATCACCCGGAGGTCTCTGAGTTCACCGGTTTTCACGTTGCGCACACGCACACCGGTCAAACCGCTTTCATCTCCCAGGACTTCTTCGGGAGCGCTGTCCCATACCATCTCAATGTTTGCCGTATTGAGTACTTTATGCTGCATGGCCTTGGAGGCACGCAATTCACCGCGGCGATGGATCATGTAGACTTTCTTGCAGAGTTTTGCGAGGTAGGTAGCCTCTTCGGCAGCGGTATCCCCGCCCCCGACAATGGCTACCTCCTGTCCGCGGTAGAAAAAGCCATCACAGGTTGCACAACCGGAAACGCCCATTCCCATGAATTTCCGTTCCGATTCCATCCCCAGCCATTTTGCCGATGCCCCGGTGGCAATGATCACCGTCTCAGCCGAAATGGTTTTCCCGTCGTCGGCTTTGACCAGAAAAGGCCGTTTTGAAAGATCAACTTCCGTCACCACGCCAAAACGGATATCGGTACCGAATCGTTCGGCCTGCTGTTTGAACTCTTCCATCATCTCCGGGCCGGTGATACCTTTCGGATAACCGGGGAAATTATCCACTTCCGTGGTGATGGTCAGCTGCCCCCCCGGCTGCATTCCCTGGTAGATCACAGGTTTGAGATCTGCACGGGCGGCATAAATGGCTGCCGTATATCCGGCCGGGCCTGATCCGATGATCAGGCAGCGAACTTTTTCCATGTTTTCGTTCATAAATATGGTTTTGAACTGCAAAAGTAGGAAAAAACCGGGAATCCGCTGTCATACGACCAAAGGCCATCATACCGGAAATGAGAAGATCTTTTTCCTGTCTGAAATCATAAACTTTACGAACTTTGCACCATCCCTGACCAAAAACCATAAAAATAAAATCCTGAATGAGACAGGTTAAATGACCTATTCCAATGACCAACTGTGAAATAATTGAAAAAACAACAGCATTTGTAAAAGCGGAACTTCGGCATGCCGAAGGCGGTCATGACTGGTGGCACATCGAACGGGTTTGCAAAAACGCCAGGACAATTGCAAAAACTGAGCATGTGAACGACTTCATCGTTGAACTGGGCGCTCTTGTTCACGATATTGGGGATCACAAATTTGCAAACGGGGACGAATCTGCCGGGATCATGCGTGTTCGCACGTTTCTGAGCGCAGCATCCGCGGACCGGCAGGTGATTGATCATGTTGAAAAGATCATGGCCAACATCTCTTTCAATGGCGGAAACATTGCCCGGGAGTTCTTTACACCGGAACTGGCAGTCGTTCAGGACGCCGACCGCCTCGACGCCATCGGTGCCATCGGCATAGCCCGGGCCTTCAACTATGGCGGATTTAAAGGCAGGGAAATGTATCACCCGTCGGTTAAACCAGCATTTGGGATGACCCCGGAGCAGTATAACAACAGCAAGGCACCCACCATCAACCATTTCTATGAAAAACTGCTGTTGCTGAAGGACCGGATGAATACGGAAACCGGCAGGAAAATGGCCGAACAAAGACACCGGTTTATGGAATGCTACCTGGAACAGTTTTTCAGGGAATGGGTCGGGGATTAATTCCTCTCCCGCTGAAGTAGTTTCCCTACGGTTATAACAACTCAGCTTTTCCTGGTCAGAGGATCGCCGTTTTACCCGTGATTGGTAGCCGGACTCCCCGGCGGGAATAATAAATGTCTCTTTTTGCGGGGGTAAAAAACCGGGGTCCATTCGATTTCAATGTAGGCAGTTGAAACCGGTACACCGGGATTGAAATTCCAGCCATTATAGTTCGCCATTGCCGCCCCGGGGAAAAGAAGCTGGTAATCGAGTGTCAGTACAATTGCAGGAACGGGTGTATAGGTGAATGTCACCTCTGCCTGGTGCATAAAACTCAGGGGAACCTTCATGATCTCGATCCTGAGACTGTCGCGATTGAATTCACGGATATACGGATGGGCGAGGCTGAACCAGTGGTAGGAGGCTTCGATGGAAAAATTTTCGAGGACATCGAACGTTGCCGTGAAATAAAGGTTATTGAGGCCCGGGTGAAGGTTCAGTTTGTAGGAATTGCTTAAAACACTTGCATTGCCGAAAGAACGGGTCATGTTTCCATAAAGGATGCTGAACCCATGCACCGTTTTCTTCCATTCTGCGGAATCGGCAAAATTGTCCCCACTGAGGTGCTCAAAAGCGGGCATCAGGCTTAGCCATGATGTGGGTTGGTAACTCACATATAAAGCAGTATACCAGGCGCTCAGGTTTCGCCCATCGCTGACATGCCCGAACTGGTAATTCCCGCCCAGGCTGATGTCCCAGTCATCCAGTGACAACCAGCCGGTCAGCCCCAGGGTGTTCCGTCCATAGAGCAGGGATTGCTGAACCCCGTTGTCATCGGCATTGAAAATATCCATAAGAGTAAGAGCCAGCTGATCATCGAACAAACGCTTGCGCAGGTATAGATAAGACATGTACCGGTAGCTGTTGACCGTCCGGTTCGTGCTGAACACGCCATTTCCGGGATCAAATTTATTGGCCGCAAATCCCAGGTCGGCCATGACACTGGTATCAGGAATAAGATAATGAGCGATGATCGCATTATGGGATGTTACCAGGCCGCTCCAGTCGCGTGCCTGGAAAAAGGCCTCATCGCTGTAGCTGATCTCTATCCTTCCGGCCTGGATGGAAAAATTCTTTGAAAGATGGTACATGAACCAGGCCTCAAAGAAACCCAAATGAAATGAACCCGGGGTTTCGATCGTTGAAAGGCTGGTTCCCTTGTTGTAGGTTGCAAATATTGACCCGTATACATTCCATTTTTTATGCAGATAGTTCATATCCAGCTCTCCGAACCCGGCAAAATTTATCGCCTTGCTGTTCAGCGAATCCGAAATGGTCCTGTGCAGGTTGAGGGCAGAGAGATGTCCGTCATAGTCACCTGACAGAATAAACTGGGCTTTTGCCGGTTCGGGAGAAAATGCCGCCCACAGGAGTACAACAGCAGCAAACAGAATGACAGGGATGACTTTTTTAAACTGCATTTGAAGAAAAAAAATGAAACTGCTTTATTAAAAACGGTCGTCAAAAATACGACTTACCGGTAAACCTTTTGCGGGCGGGCAGCAAATTAATGAGCGTCTGAACGGAAATTAACTATCTGATTCCGGTAAATCGCGACGTTAACCTGAAAACATTCATGCTTATCTGTTACTTTGAAAAAATGGATCATGACAAGAGCATATTCCATTTCAAAAGGTGCCGACTGGTCGGCTCCATCGGCTTATCCGCTCCTCCTTCAACGACAAAGCGAACGCTAAAAAGACCTTACCGCGCGAACACGGGGCAGGTAACTCTTATCATATGATGACTTGTAACCATTGTATAAATTCTCACCTGCCGCTGTATTGAGGCTGGTTTCACTCGAACTCCAGTATAATGTTTGAGCAAATCCTCCAAGGGCCACCCTGTTCACAAAGAGTTTATTCAATTCATCCTTACTGGGTAAATACCAGTCGCCATACCCATTTATCACCAGGTCAGCACACCATTGTGCCGCATAACTTCCAGCTCCCTGACTGGCAATAATCGCATTGGTATTGGCATTTCCGGTGCCTATTGCAGTTCCCGTTGCCCCGGTTGTGGTATAAATTCCATTGTACCATTGAATACCACTTGTACTTTGATCGGATGCAGCAGCTATTAAGCCGTGCATGCTGGTTGAATCGTATCCGGGATCGCCTGATTGCAATATGTATGCAACCAGTCCACCCATTAAATTCATACCGATTTCGATTTGCGCCACAGTGCCATCAAAATTTCTCCATATAGTACCATCAAAGTAATTAGGCAGTTGAGTAGTACTATTATAGATCATTAACCCTGCTGCGGGTGATGAAATCAAATCCCGTTGATTCTGAGTCATTTTTGGAGGCAAGAAGCCTTTAGTTGTGCTTCCCAGTTCAAGAATTGCCGATTCATTGGGGGTATTGGGACCTATACTAACGTTTCCATTGTTTGCTATTTGCATCCTTTTGGCGGAACTTGTATAAAAATCCAATCCATACTGATTGTTGCCCGGGTTGCGGTTGGAGCCGATACCCTCAGCGCTGTTACCTCCAAAAATCAAACCACCGGTTAAACTTCCGGTATTGCTGTTTGAATTATCAACGGTAATGTTTTTTTCGGCGGAGAAATTATTTTTTGCAGCTACATGCCCTGTATAACTCCATTCGAGCGCGTTAGGCAAACCAATTGTACCTAGTGCCCCGCCGGCATAACCGAATAAATAAGGACCGTCGGCGGTTGCATCGTATTTTAAACCATGGTCCGCATTGTTGCCTCCCCGGAGAAGCAATGCATTGCCATTCAGGGAAATTGTTCCGTTTACATCTAATTTTGAAAGCGGTGAAGAAACTCCGACTCCTACATTGCCAAGGTTATAAAAAATGTTCGTTCCCGAATTGGTCCACTGGCTGCTCATCATCAGCCATAGTTTCGATCCCTGGCTCCCGGCATTGAAGTAATAAGCATTGTCGTCGGTACAAAAGATCATCAGGCCTTTGGCAGGACTGACGATCTGATCGCGCTGCTGGCCGGTCATCCGCGGGACAAGCACTCCTTTCGTGGTTGATTTCACATCGAGCATGGCTGAATTGTCTGGAGCACTGCCATCAGTGGTGATGGCTACCTGGGCAGCAATATGAATGGTCGTGAGCATCAGGATTGCTGCAAAACTCAGTAATAAGATGTGCTTTTTAATTTTTGCGGGTATATTAAGTTAAATTACGATCTTAATCAGGAAATTTAAAGTTGATCAATAGATCTTCTATCATGTTACTTATACAAAAAAATAAAGGTATTGATATGCCTGATAAAAATCTGTTTATTAAGATCAATCAAATCCTTGTAAAGGTATTGTATTCAAAAATGTTTTGGAGGGTCAGGCAGAGGGAATACCGCCGGATTTTAAAGGAAATATTTCCTCCCAATTAAGGAAATATTACTGCTAATTTATTGATATATTTAGAATAAATGGTAATTTCATACCAAAACACCCCATTCCATCCTGCATATCTGAATACAGGGTATTTATCAGGGTAAACTACAGGTGGTTTGGGATGGCCGACTTTGTCGGTATGACTAACCTGCTTATGTTCAATCTTTTTAATTTTCTGATAAAACCGGAATGGTAAAACTGAATGTAGATCCGCCATCGTTATTGGAATCCACCCAGATTTCACCCCCATGAAGTTCCACGATTTTCTTACAATGTGCAAGGCCAATTCCTGTTCCTTCAAATTCATCCCGGTTAACCATCCGTTTGAAAATAACGAAAACCTTTTTCCGGTCCTGTTCACTAATTCCGATGCCATTGTCTTTGACATCAAATTGCCATTCATTTTTCAGGAACTCCGCTGAAATATTTATTTCAGGGCAAATCTTCTTCTTCCTGAATTTGATCGCATTGTTAATCAGATTTTGAAACAGGAGGATTAATTCTGTTTTATATCCGTTTACGACAGGCAGCAGCTGTATATTTATTTTCGCATTACTTTCCTTTACAGAGTCCTGCATATAAGAGAGAACTTCGCCGGCAATTTCATTACAGTCAACCTTTGTTAATTTACTATCCTTCCCTAACCGCGAGTAATCTAGGATTCCCTTTACAAGGGTCTTCATCCTTGCTGCCGAATGATAGATGAAATCGATGCTTTTGTTGCCGTCATCGTCCAGATTCCCGGCATACTCTTCATGAATAAGCTGCGTAAAGTTGGTAAGTGTAACGAGTGGTTCCGACAGGTCATGAGCGGCAATATAGGTTAACTGTTCGATTTCACCAAGGTGAAATGCAAGTTTTTTGTTGATGGTTTCGAGTTCGTTTGTGCGTTCTTTAACCCGTTGTTCAAGGGATAAATTCAGTTCACGAATTGCGTTTTCCGCTTTCTTGCGTTCGGTGATATCATGAACAACCGTAAAACGATATGTTTTATCCTGCACCTGGATATTTTCAGATGATAAAAGTACTTGCTTGATATCACCGTTCTTTGCCCGTAATTCGGTATGTGCTCCGGTTACATTCCCCTTGTTGTCAGCCATCAGCAGTATGGCACGCTTTGTCTCTTCAGACAAAATGTGTAATTCCGATGCTGTTTTACCAATAACTTCATCCTTTTCAAACCCGAAAAACGCGCAGAATGCATCATTTACCTCGATGTATGTGCTGTTGCTCAAATCACTTAAACCACAGGCAGAAGGATTGAGGTAAAATACTTTTGAAAATTTTTCTTCCGACAATTTGATTTTTGAGATATCCTTGGATACTCCGAAAATCACAGGATTGCCATCCCAGGAGCCATGTGAAACCCTCGTTTCAACGGGAATCATGATCCCAGCTTTTGTCAT
>CAIKNA010000052.1 GCA_903828645.1 uncultured Bacteroidales bacterium | reverse complement strand
CAGGTCAATGCCTGTTGTCAAAAAGATTACGATCACCTGATGAGTTCGGGCCTGTACAATGCGCTTGTAGAAAAGAGGCTGCTCATCCCTCATAAAGAAATTGCCGGACACAATGGACTCACAGCATCTGCGTACAAGGTGATCGAACCTGAAAAGGTCGGGGTCATCACCTATGCATATGAATGGTGTTTCAGCCAGTTGAAAGATGCTGCAGTTGCCACCCTGGAAATTCAAAAAACCGCGTTGCAGCATGGCATGACACTTAAGGATGCCAGTGCCTATAACATTCAATTTCACCAGGGAAGACCTGTTTTTATTGATACGCTTTCATTTGAAATTTACCAGGAAGGCAAACCCTGGGAGGCTTACAAACAATTTTGCCAACATTTCCTGGCTCCATTGGCCTTGATGAGTTACACGGATATCCGGTTAAATCAATTGCTGAAGTTGTACCTTGATGGCGTCCCGCTTGACCTTGCCAGCAGGCTGCTCCCCTTTAAAACCAGGCTGAGTTTTTCAACCCTGATGCATCTGCATCTTCATGCAAAAACCTAGGCAAAATATGAAAACAAAGGATCGGCCGGAAAAAACGTGAAAATCAAACAATCAAACCTTGTTGCACTTATTGTAAGTTTGATCGGGACGGTAAGGAACTTCAAACTCAAAAAGCAGAATACCGAATGGGGTGAATATTATACGTTCACAAACTACACCGACCGGTCATTTGAACATAAAAAAGAGATCATCGGCAGGTATGTTAAAGAAATAAACCCGGGAACACTCTGGGACCTGGGCGCAAATACGGGAGAATTCACCCGGATAGCCAGCCACCAGGGAGTGAACTGCATCGCTTTTGACATCGATCCGCTGGCAGTTGAGGCCAATTATAACTCAATCAGGCAACAGAAAATCGCCAACCTGATGCCCCTGGTGATGGATCTGACCAATCCCTCACCTTCCATTGGCTGGAATTGCGAGGAAAGAATGGGGATAAGGCAACGGCCAATGCCTGAAGCAGTGATAGCCCTTGCCCTGGTCCACCATTTGGCCATTTCAAACAATCTGCCTTTGAACAGGATAGCCAAATTTCTGAGTGAATTGAGTGAGAACCTGGTTATTGAGTTTGTCCCAAAATCTGATTCACAGGTGAAGAGATTGCTCGAGACAAGAAGGGATATTTTTGGAGAGTATAACGAATTATCCTTCGTAAAAGAGTTTGAGGTTTTTTACAATATCCGGGATAAGGAAAAGGTCATAGATTCTGAAAGAACCATATTCAGGATGAAAAGAAAGTAAATAATTTTTAATTTTGCTGTCTGGATGATGGTTTTGAGAGTTGTCATGGCCCATCCGGTTAAAAACTAAATCATGTACATCTTACTGTGTTTGTTGCAAATTCCATTGTTGTCGTCTATGTTTCATATCCTGGTCTACATTGACCCCGGAACCGGAAGCATTGTTTTACAGGCGCTTGTTGCCAGTGTGGTGGGGGCGGGAATCGCGGTTAAACTCTTCTGGCACCGTATCCTGAAGTTTTTCGGAATCAGAAAAAATACCAATACAGATCTTTCAGAAAAGGCAGGTGACAGCAAAAAGTGATTCTTCCGGGAAGCGGAGGATAGGCATCATGAAAAGGCTACTGTTCCTGGCAGTGGTCTTTTTATTTTATTTCAAGGTGTTTGCGGCCGCTGGGCCTGTTGATTCGAATTCATTGCTTTTTTCAGCACTCTGGGGCTGGATGAGATGGATTTGTTTTGGCTTGCTTTTTCTGCTTACCTCCATTCATTTTATCGTTCCAAGCTGGGGTTTGTCCATCATTTTGCTGGCATTGATCGTACGAATAGCTTTGTACCCGCTATCAAAACTGGCGATGGCCAGTCAAAAGCGGTTTGTCGAAGCTCAAAAGCAAATGTCGCCTGAACTTCAGCAAATCAAGCGGACCTATAAAGGCGGAGAGCAGAGTGAAAGAATTCTGCAGTTGTATAAAAAGCACCAGGTAAGCCCGTTTGCCGGGCTGAAACCCCTGGGAATCGTGCTTATCCAGCTTCCCATCCTGGTAGCACTTTTTCATGTGCTGGGAGAAGCCATTGAATTACGCGATGCCGGTTTTTTATGGATCCATTCACTGGCTCTGCCCGACAACCTGTTTCCTTTCGGATTCAACATCCCGTTGCTGGGAAATTATTTCAACCTGCTACCCGTCCTCATGTCATTTTTCACCCTTCTGTCATTCAAACTGGCACCGGCTCCAACGGCAGAAAAGAAAGAACAGGGGCTGCAGAATTTTTTTCTTGTCGCAATGACACTGATGTTTTTCCTGTTATTTTATTCCTTCCCGTCAGGGATGGTCCTCTACTGGACCTTTGCAAATATTTTTCATATCGTCCAGTACCGGATCATGCTGAACCAAAGCCCAAACCAATGAGCCGGATAATTGATTTCGGTGGGGATTCCGAAAACGGAAGTTATACAACAATGCCGGTAAAGTAAATTGAAGAATATGGAAAAATACATTTCAATCCTGCGGGGAATCAACGTAAGCGGACATAAGCTGATCAAGATGAAGCTCTTGCAGGAGATGTTCGTTAGTCTTGGCTTCAGCAATGTCCTGACCTATATCCAGAGCGGGAATGTTGTGTTTGAATGTGAACCCGGAAACCCGGAAAGGATGAACAAAATTATTTCGGAGGGGATTATGGAAACATTTGGTTTCGGGGTGCCGGTGTTGGTAATCAGGGCAGACGAACTGAGGATCATTTCAGAGAATAACCGGTTCCTCAATCAAAGGCAGGAAGATGTTGCAAAACTTCATGTCACATTTTTGTCTGAAGAACCTGACGGGAAACTTATTGATGGTATCGGGAAGGAGGAATATTTACCCGATGAATTTTACCTCGCAGGCAAAGCCGTTTATCTCTTTTGTCCCGGCGGTTACGGCAATACGAAGCTGAGCAACACCTTTTTCGAGAAGAAACTGAAAGTTGAGGCCACTACCCGAAACTGGAAAACCATCCTCGAACTTGTCAGGATGTCTGGATAACCTGTTTGCTTGTCTGCTTTTTGAATAATTGTACCTTTGTCTCAAACAAACACACCTATGAAATCAAAGTTGTTGATATTGATGATGTTGTTCTTCAGCCAGGGTTTCAGCCAGGCGGTAAAACCTTCAAACCAGCCGGGCGATCTCGAAGCAAAGCCTTCCCTGTTATGGAAATTTAAAACGAACGGCCCGGTGGTGGGCGCCCCGGTGATCGGCGACAGCACGGTGTTCGTTTCCAGCCTCGACAGCACCCTGTATGCAATTGACCTGGTCACCGGCAAAGTAAAATGGAAACACCTTACCGGGGCGCCGCTGCGGTCGTCGGTTTGCCTTGCCTACAAATATCTCTTCCTGCTGAGTGGTGAAGGGATTCTTTATACCATGGACCAGGACTCGGGGCGTGTTTACGGCTATTTCCGCACCCTCAACGGTTTTATGGGCGAACGCCAGAACGATTATGCCGATTATTTCCAATCCACACCTGTGATTGAGGATACGACCATTTATTTCGGTTCGGGCGGATACATTTTTGCCGTTTCGATCAACGACGGATTTATGAAATGGAAGTATCAGACCGGCGACGTGGTGCATACAAAACCGGTGATCAGCCGGGGAAGGGTTTACGCGGGTTCGTTTGACGGGAATCTCTATTCGCTCGACACCCGCACAGGGAACCTGGTGTGGAAGTTCAAGACAACCGGGAACAGCTATTTCCCGAAGGGTGAGGTGATGGGAAACCCGGTTGTTGCAGGGGGGATGGTCTTCGCAGGATCCCGGGATTATAACTTATACGCAGTGGATATGATGGGCGGTCATTGCGACTGGATGAAACAATTCCCCGAAGGCTGGGCACTGCCCGTTACACTGAACGATTCGGTTATTTATGTCGGCACTTCCGACGACCGGCAGCTGTTTGCCCTGAACATTCGCAATGGCAAGGAGGAGTGGAAGACCGAAGCGGGTTTCAACATCTTCGGTGGATGTGCCATCGGCAAAAAGGTCGGTTATTTCGGAACACTGGCCGGAAAGGTTCACGGCGTAGACCTCTCGTCCGGCAAAATCCTGTGGACCATTGAACTCGATGGCTACAAGGCCAACCACCTTAAATGGCTGAACCCGGATGATACCTTCCGCGATGACATTGGCAAACTGATCTCTACACCCGTTCAACTGGTAGGGATGTATGAAAAACTAGGAGGAATATTCGGAACTCCCGCCTTGGCCGGGGGCCGCCTGGTAGTGGCCGGGTACGACGGGTGGATCTATTGTTTTTCGGCAGCCGGAAAATAGCGGGCCAGGTTTTCGGGCCTGTAGCTCGGGTCTTTTTGATATCTTTCCACCACCGACGCGTGCAACTGCTCATTGGTATCACCTTTGCCGGGTATGTTTATGCTGACCGGACGGTGGTAAGTCCCGTTCAGTTTGTAATACCAGGTCATCGATTCATGTTTCAGTCCCATGGGATCGGGGTGGAGTTCCAGCGGCTCAAAACTGAGGTTGCAACTCCTGGCTTTTTCAAGCATCCATTGCAAAGGGATATCTGACAAGGCGGTTTCAGCATATCCGCCGCCTACATCGGAGTGGACCCCTGCAAACCAGACCTGTTCGAGCGTCTGACCCGTAACACCGGGCTGCTGGTGCCACAATGCGGCTTTGAAATTTGATCTTTTCTCATCGATGGCAAGCGCGTGAAAGGCGTTTTCAATTTTCGAGGAGAGATCCGTGTCGTGAAACTCATTGCGGCCGCTGGTAATTCCATGGAGAAAAAGCGGGTTTCCCAATGCTCCTACTGTATCCCAGACCCCAATGAATTTTATTTTTGTCGACTCTTCCACAGCAAAGGTCTTCCTGAAGAGGGTTGCTTCCTCCGATTTGGGATGGTAGGTCGGATGCCGCGAACGATATAATTCGTATGCCTTCCCGATTTTATCCGCATTTCTTATATCCAGGATTCCCGAGTTCCTGATCAGTCCCGACAGACTTCGAACAGTAAAGGCTCCACGGCTGAACCCGAACAAAAAGAGTTCGTCGCCGATCTCGAAATTGTTCATGATGAACGCGTAGGCCTGGAGAATGTTTGCTGAAATTCCGGTGCCGGTGGCGCCATCATAGACTTTTTTCAGCGGGCTTCCTTCGGCGCCGATTCCGATCTCGTAATAGAGTTTTTGAACGGTACCGTCGGCCGACCGGGTGCTCAGCGCGTTGGCCATTTTAACGACATTGGTCTGGCATCGTTTTCCGTCTTCCTGTTTATCAGGGGTATTCCAGGTTCCGTCGCAAAAGATCGCTATTCTTTTCATGGATTTTGGGTTTATGCAAGTTTCCTGGCAACCTCTGCAAGCATCACCTCCGTCATTTTAGCCAGGTCGTAATCATAGTGGAGACCCCAGTCTTTCCTGGCAACTTCATCGTTGATACATGCCGGCCAGGAATCGGCGATGGCCTGGCGGAAGTCGGGTTTGTAGGTGATCTCGAATTCAGGGATGTGTTTTTTAATCTCCGCGGCCAGAATTTGCGGGGTGAAGCAAATGCCTGCAACATTGTAACTCGAGCGCAGGGTCAGTTTGGCAGCATCGGCCTGCATCACCTCGATGGTAGCACGGATGGCATCGGGCATGAACATCATCGGGAGGGCTGATTCCGGCCCCAGGAAGCACTCGTATTTCTTGTGCCTGACGGCTTCATAGAAAATTTCGACAGCGTAATCGGTGGTTCCGCCGCCGGCTTCGGTTTTATAACTGATCAACCCGGGGTAGCGCAGGCTGCGGGTATCCACGCCGTATTTGTTGAAGTAATACTCAATCCATCGTTCACCTGCCAGCTTGCTTATGCCATAAACCGTATTGGGTTCCATGATGGTGTATTGCGGGGTATCCAAGCGCGGGGTGGAGGGGCCGAATACCGCAATGGAGGAGGGCCAGAAGATCTTCGGGATTTTCAGTTCGCGGGCCAGTTCGAGCACATTCATCAGGCTGCGCATGTTGATGTCCCACGACGCGAGTGGCCGTTTTTCAGCATTCCCCGAAAGAATTGCCGCAAGATGGTAGACCTGGGTGATTTTTTCGTGTTCAAGGATCAGGTGGAGTTTGGAAGCATCAAGTACATCCAGGATTTCAAACGGGCCTGTTCCGGCAACTTCAGGAGGGGCAGGGCGGATATCGGTTGCAATTACCTTTGATTCGCCGTAAATTTTGCGCAGTTCGAGTGTGAGTTCCGAGCCGATCTGTCCGGAACATCCGATAACGAGTATTTTTTCTGTCATAACCGGGAGTTTAATTTTAGCAAAAGTAAGGAAGTTTGAACTATCTTTGCAACGCAATTTTTTCAACAATCAAATGGACGACGGACCTGCGCGAAGCAATCAGATCAATTCACCCCTGTACCGGTAGGGTTCCATCCTGATTTTAATCATGGTGATTCGCCCTTCTTTGCAGAGGATAACAAAAGAAGGAGGCGAATATGACATCTCAGATTACCTTCTATTTAAGCCAGATTCTTGGGAATAAATATATTTCCGAAGATGGAACTGTCCTTGGGAAGATCAGGGATTTTCTGATCGACCAGAGTTCCCTGCCGGGGATGGAGGCCGAACCGGTGCGCCCGCGTGTGGTGGCCATCAAGGTAAAGAAGGGGAATGAATACAGGATCCTTGATTTTTCATCCTTCGAGATAAAAAAATTCAAACGCAAGCTCAGGATCACCTGTGGTGAAGCAAGGGATATCTCCCCCGAATCTTTTTCAAATTGCCTGTGGCTGGCCGAAAATATCCAGGACAAGCAAATCGTTGACATCAACGGACGGAAACTGGTGCGGGTGAATGATATCCGGCTTGTGATGATTCCGTCGGGCACCTATGCCATTGCCGTGGATGTGGGAATCGACGGGTTGCTCCGGCGAATCGGGATCGGCAGGCCGATCCAGTCGATGCTCGACCCGTTCAGCATCGACATACCCGGGAAATTCATCCTGTGGGATGATATTGAAGCGGTAGATTTCACCAATGCCAGCATCAAACTCTCCAAATCCCTTTCCAGGCTCAACACCCTGCATCCATCCGATCTGGCCGATATCATCGAAGATCTCGACAAGGCATCGCGCACATACGTATTCGCCTCACTGGATGAGGAAAAGGCTGCCGACGTGCTTGAAGAGCTCGAACCCCACGCCCAGATCCACATTGTGGAGAGCCTCCCGGTGGAGAAAGTTGCCGATGTGCTCGAAAAAATGCCTGCCGACGAGGTGGCCGACCTTCTCGATGTGCTTGGTGATGACAAGGCAGAAAAACTCCTCGAAGAGATGGAGAAAGAGTCGTCGGAAGAGGTACGGGAGTTGCTTGAATACCGTGATAAGCACGTTGGATCGCTTATGTCGACCGACTATTATACTTTTGACGAGAACCTCACCGTGGCTGCAACGCTGGATGAAATCAGGAGGCAGCAGCCCGAACCGGCCCATATTTATTCCATCATCGTGATCGACAAACATGAACGCTTCCTTTCCGCTATTTCACTCGGGGAACTCGTCATAGCCGATCCGGCGAAGCCATTGAAGGAGGTTATGAAGAAAAACCCGGTAAGCGTTTTCGATGACGACAATGTTGATTCGCTGGCCGAACTCGTTTCCAAATACAACCTGCTCGTTGTTCCTGTGATCAATAAGGACCGGCAGATGGAAGGGGTGGTGGTTGTGGAAGACATTGTTGACGACTTGTTAAGCAGAAGAAAGACCAGGTAAAACAGGAAAGGGTTACGGTATGGCTATATCCAGCAGGCGTAAATCAATCTGGAAAAATATTGCGTTCTTCCTCGCCATTCTTGGTCCGGGGATCATCACAGGCAGCGTTGACAATGATGCCGGCGGAATTACAACTTATTCGGTTGCCGGCGCGCTCTATGGGTATAAACTTTTATGGACGCTCATTCCTTCGTTCATCGTTTTGGTCGTGATCCAGGAGATGAATGCCAGGATGGGAATCGTGACCGGGAAAGGGCTTGCCGACCTGATCCGCGAAAATGCCGGGGTGAAAGTCACCTTCTTTATTTTTATCGGTTTGTTGCTGGCCGACATTGGCAACACCACCACCGAATTCGCCGGGGTTGCCGGGAGCATGGAGGTGTTCAGTGTGAGCAAATATATTTCGGTCCCCCTTGTCGGGTTCATGATATGGATCCTGGTGGTAAAGGGCAATTACAAGCTGGCTGAACGCATCTTTTTGATATTCAGCGTTTCACTGCTTATGTATGTCGTTTCTGCTTTGATGGGAAAACCCGACTGGAAGGCGATTGGCCATTCGCTTGTCCGCCCTCAAATGGATTTCAACGAACAGTCGCTGATGGTTATCATCGGCATCATCGGGACCACCATCGCGCCATGGATGCAATTTTACATGCAGTCGTCGGTAATCGAAAAAGGTCTCAAAATCAGGGATTATAAATATACCCTCATCGATATTGTCGTTGGCTGTACCGCTACGGTGGTTGTCGCATTTTTCATCATCGTTGCCTGCGCATCAACGCTCCATGTGAAGGGGATCGTGATCAACGAAGCCAAGGATGCCGCCATGGCGCTCGAACCGCTGGCCGGTGCCCTCTCCTCGAATGTTTTTGCATTCGGGCTGTTCATTGCCTCTATATTTTCAGCGACGATCCTTCCGCTGGCCACCGCTTTTTACGTTTGCGAAGCATTTGGTTTTGAAGCCGGAATCGATAAAAAATGGGAGGAGGCTCCTGAGTTTTACATCCTTTATACCGGGATCATCATCCTCGGTGTGATCATCATCCTCATCCCGAATGCTCCGCTGATTGCCATCACCCTCTGGACGCAGATCATCAACGGGGTCCTGCTGCCGGTGGTGCTGGTTTGCATGATCCTGCTGGTAAACAATAAAAAGATCATGGGGAATTACACGAACAAGGCCATTCAGAACATCATCGGGTGGGGTACTGTTTTCATCCTCACCGGATTATCGCTCACATTGCTGATCCTGCCTCTTTTCAAATAAACAAGAAACTCACTTGCCGTTGACCATCTGAAGAAGGTCATCTCCAACCCCCATTCCCCTGGCCTGCATGTCACGAATGACCTGCCTGGACTTCTCCGGATGCCCGTGTTGAAAATAGAGCAGGACCAGGTTGTGGTTGGCCTGCGGATCCATCGGGTTGAGTTCAATAACTTTTTCGAGGTTTACAGCGGCGCTGTCGAAACTGTTCCTGGAGAAAGCGATCTGTGCCAGTAAAAAGTAGGCATCGGGGATCGGGTTGTTCGCGACCTCCTTTCGCAGGTAAAATTCAGCGGTATCTGCCTCTTTCCTGTCAAAAAGAACTTTTCCGAGGTAATAATTGAGGTTTTTCAGTTTTGGGTCGATCGCCCGGGCCTCCCTGAAAAGACGTTCCCGTTCTGCCGGATCCTCTGTTTTGGTTCCAAGAAGCGTTTTCGCATAGGCTGAATGGGGCGACCCGTTAACTGCATGGGTCCAGAAGGTGACAGGGTCGCTGAAGTAAGTGGTCCTTACAAAGCTTTGAACCATGAAGATCGCTGCGATTGCAGCCACCACTGCAAATTTTACATTTGGTTTTATCTTGCCGGTAAAGGGAACCGCCTGGCTGAGCATGATCAGGATCCCGATCACCGGAAGGTATAAACGGTGTTCAAAAACCTGGTCGTTCAATGATTTTGGAACGATGAGGACCGGGACGAGGAAAACGATAAACCAGAAGAGACCCAGCCAGGTAAGCGGCCTGTCATAGCTTTTTGAATAGATGACCAGTGCAATGAGCCCGGCGAATGCGAGGATGCCCCAGACCAGGGTAATATCTTCCGCCATCGGGAAAACAGTCAGGTTTACAGGGAAGAATATTTTCCCGAGGTATTGCAGGATAACGCCCAGTCGGTCAAGACCTGCATGGACCATTTCGGTGGGAGAGACCCAGTTCCTGGCAAGGGTGGCTGTTGACCGGACGGCTATCCAGATGGAAACAGCCGCGATCCAGCTGATCACAGGAGCAACGAGCTTCCTCCAGCCGCTTTTCAGGTAAAAAAATGAAAATCCGCCCATGATCACCGGGATGATGACGGCCGTTTCCTTGGTAAAAAGTGCGGTGAGGAAAAACAGGAAATGAACCAAAAGGATCGGAATCGTTGGTTTTTCAAGATATTTCAGCAAAAAGATGAATGAGCTGAGAAAGAAGATCATCAGCAGCATGTCGTTTCGGCCCGGAATCCAGGCTACGGCCTGCGTAAGGACGGGGTGCACCGCAAAAAGCAGGGAGAGCAGGAATGCATTCAGCGGGGGGATCTTGATCTTTTTGAAAAAGAGAAACAGCAATACCACGGAAAGCAGGTGGTAGAGCAGGTTTGTGAAGTGATAACCGGCGGGCCTGATGCCGAAGATGCGCGATTCGAGAATGAAATCAACCAGGAAAACGGGGCGGTAATAGGCATCTTTGGTGGGGTTGAACAGCCCCCGTTGAAAAGAAACCCCTATATTTTTGGCATCGGCATTGTATTGGGCATTCTCGACGATGAAAATGGAATCATCGAGTTTTGTATAATCGAGGAGCAGGGTCCGGGCATAAACCATGAAGGTGACGGATGCCAGGACCAGGATCGCGAACCAGGTATTTGTCAACCAACCCTCAAGGCCTGCCGGTTGCAGTTGCGCGGCACCTTTGCTCTTTTTTTTCGGGGATTTCATCTGGTATATCTATTTTTAAACAAAAGGCATACGCCAGTCCCGCCAGAGGTTAAATTTTCACGGCCCTGATTACCTGCTGCATGGAACCGGTTGAAATTCGCAGGAAATAGATTCCCGCGGGGAAGGCGGTAAAATCCTCCAGTGTTACGGCAGTGAATTCATGGAAAAGAAACACTTTTGAACTCATCAGCTGCCCGGTGACCGAAAGCACTTCGACCTTTATTGTTTCAGGAGCTTTCAGGCTGGCTTTGAGGATCGGGGCAGAGGAAAAGGGTGTCGGAAACAATGAAAACTGATTCTGCGGGATGGGACTCACCTCCGGCGTTGAAAGAAGGGTTCTTGCACTCATCAGGTTTGGGATCCCCCAGCCGTAAAGCGAGTCAGGTGTGTTTGTCCGGGAGGCGCTGTTCCGAACGGCCTGGCGGATTTGTTCTGCAGAAAAGTCCGGTGTGGATTGCCACAGGCAGGTGAGTGCGCCGGCCATGATTGGCGAAGAAAACGAGGTTCCGCTTCCCTGTACAACACTGCCACCCGGATTCACAACAGTGGCGTTTTCACCCTGTGCGACGACGTCGGGTTTGATGCGGCCGTCAAAGGTAGGACCGGTTGAACTGAAATAGGCGTAAGACCCCTGGGAATCCACGGCCCCGATCGTAAAAACGCTGTCACCATCAGCCGGTGCTGAGATATAATGCCATGGGGAGGCCCCTTCATTTCCGGCGCTGCTTACAACCAGTATTCCCCGGCTGGTGGCTAAATCGGCCGCACGGGTAATGGGGGTGGTGTTGCCGTCCATGTTTGCATAGGTATGGTTGAAAGCCGGGTTGTCAAATTCGGTGTATCCCAGGGAAGAGTTGATGACATCGGCACCGAGACTGTCGGCAAATTCAGCGCCGCCTGCCCAGTTGTACTCTTCAACGAGGGCTTCGTACCAGGCGACTTCGGTACGGACCAGCCAGAAAGAGGCATGCGGGGCAGTCCCGACAATCTGCCCCGGGAGATTGGCTCCCATGGCAGAAAGGACCATCGTGCCGTGATAATGCATCGTATCGGCAAAGACATTGTTTCCGGGGAGGTTGAAGTCGCGGGTACCCAGGATGCGGTTGGTCAGCCAGAGGCTGTCGAAAGCCGAAACCACGTCTACGTTGCTGAATCCTGCATCCAGGATGGCAATCATCATCCCGTCGCCGGTATAGCCCAGGTTGTGAAGCCCGTCAACGGCGATCATGTGCGCCTGGTTGTAAGCCTGTCCGTAATTGATTGCATCTGAGGACTTGACAACGGCCCGGGGGCCTGGTTTGACAAGGGTAAACGGGGGAATCCCGGCGGTTGTTTTGATCCCGGAGGGGCTGGTTGTCTTTAGCGGATGGTCCGACAGCACCTGGTCGAGATGATCGACAAACGGAAGCGCAGCGATGGCAGCCAGTATAGAGGGAACATTCGTTTTCACAACCACAGCATTGAACCATTTCAGCGAATAAACCACAGTGGCGCCGGTTGCGGCGATTTGCGCAACATATGAAGGTGTTACGGGAAGGTCTTTTGCATCGAGGGGGATGTTTGCCCTGGTGCGGCGATCAAGTGACCGTTGTGTGAGGAAGGCGTTTGGATTGGAAAGAGAGTAAGGATTGTTGTTTTTATTTTTAAGAAAAACCACATGCTTCTGATCCTGGGCAAACAAGCTGAATGAAAACAGGATGGCAAACGTTATGATGAGGAGATGTTTCATGGGCTAATTTTGATTAAGGTTTTTTGTGGTTGCAAAAATAGGGATAATTTTACTGTATTTCACTTAACTGGCTTCGATCCCATGTTAAAGTTCAGGGTTCCGCCAGCCACCAGGTCGGCGTGGTCGATGAAGGGCTTGTCAAGAGTTTTCCCGTTGAGGATCATCGATTGGATGTAACAGTTTTGCTCGCTGAATCCATTTGCTTTGATGGTAAAAGTTTTCTCTCCGGGCAAAGCAATAGTTGCCGAGGGAACACAGGGTGTTCCAATGGCGTAAAGGGTGGTTCCCGGGCAAACGGGATAAAATCCGAGAACACTGAAGACATACCAGGCGCTCATCTGTCCGCAATCATCATTGCCGCATAAGCCATCGGGTTTGTTGCGGTACATGGTGTTCACGATCAGGTGGATGCGCTCCTGTGTTTTCCATGGTTTTGAGGTCCAGTCGTAGAGGTAGGCCACATGATGGCTGGGTTCGTTGCCGTGCACATAATTTCCGATGAGCCCGGCGCGCGTCACATCTTCGGTCTCCTTGAAATACTTGTCGTCGAGGTACATGGTAAACAGTGAATCGAGCCGGCTGATGAAGGGTTTTTCGCCACCCGTCAAACCGATATATTCCGGGATATCGTGAGGAACGAAGAGCGAATAGTTCCAGGAGTTTCCTTCGATAAATCCCTGCCCGATGGTACTTAGCGGATCAAACGGGGTTTTCCATGTGTTGTCTGATTTTTTAGCGCGGATAAATCCCGAAGACCGGTCGAACAGGTTCCGGTAATTCAGAGAGCGGTCGGTAAAGTGCTGCACCTGGTCTTCGGCAAACTCCTTTTCCTGGTCCGAAGGCTCTTTTGCCCTGACGACTGCGCCGGCAAATTGTGCAATCGTGTAATCATCATATGCATATTCGAGGGTGATCGAAGCGGAATTGGCAAGTTTATCATCGGGTACAAATCCATATTTCATGTAATCGCCAATGCCATCATAGAATTTATTGGTTGCCGTGGTTACGCAGGCTTTCAATGCTTTCCCGGCATCAAATCCGTGGATGCCTTTTACATAGGCATCTGCAATGACCGCCACGCTGTGATAGCCGATCATGCACCAGTTCTCATTCCCGTGATGCGACCATACCGGAAGCATGTGCTCGGGACTTTGGTCGAAATGGGCCAGCATGGAGTTGACGATGTCGGCGGTGCGTCGCGGATAGAGCAGCGTCAGCAGGGGATGCTCTGCGCGGTAGGTGTCCCAGAGGGAGAAGGTAGTATAGTTTGTAAAACCGGATGCCTTGTGGATGTTCTGATCTACGCCTCTGTAAAGGCTGTCGACATCGTTGTATACCACGGGTGACTGGAGTACATGATAGAGTGCCGTGTAGAAGTTGGTCTTCTGGTCGTTCGATCCTTCGATCCTGATCAGGCTGAACTCCTTATCCCATGCTTTCAGTGCCGCCATGCGGGATTTCTCAAAGTTCCAGTCAGGGATCTCAGTTTGAAGGTTTTGCAGAGCTCCATCCATGCTTACCGCTGAAAGTCCTATTTTGATTTTAATTTTCTCGCCGTCGTGGGTGGAGAAATCAAAATGTGCCCGGATCTTCCTGCCTGCCATTTCGGGAAAGTTTTCCTGCTGGTTGAATTTCCGCCAGAACCCCTTGTAAACGGGTTGTTCATCATTGCGGAACCCGTAACTTTTAAATGGTTTGGAAAAACTCAGTGCAAAATAAATATACCGGGTCCGCGCCCAGCCCCGGGTGATGCGGTAACCTGTGATGAGGGTGTCGTTGTGAACCTGGACATAGGCCCATAAAACCTTGCCGTCGTAATTGTAGATGCCATGCAACATGTCAAGGATGATATGGGCGCTGTCGGTTTCGGGGAAGGTATACTGGTGGAATCCGGCCCGCAGGGTGGCCGTAAGTTCGGCTTCCACATCCGGATCATCCAGGTGGACACGGTAATAACCGGGCGATGCCTTTTCCGTAGCTTTGCGGAACCGTGAACGGTAGCCGGTTTCAGGATGATCGGCAGTTCCGGGGTTTAACTGAAGTTTCCCGACGGTGGGCATAATCAAAAAATCGCCCAGGTCAGAATGGCCCGTACCATTGAAATGGGTGTGGCTGAAACCTACGATGGTCCTGTCGAGGTACTGGTAACCGGCGCAGTAACGGTATACATCGGGGTTGTACCGACCCTCTTTGTCATAAGGGATTGTATCGGTATCGGGGCTCAGTTGAACAAATCCAAACGGGACGCATGCCCCCGGAAAGGTGTGTCCCATCTCCTGTGTGCCTATAAAGGGGTTGACAAAACCTGCAGGCGAAGCCGGCTGTCCATACAGGATGACCGATGCCGAAAGCGTGAGGACCAGGAAAAGGATTTGTTTCACCGGGTATTCGGATAATTTCTTCATTCAGTTTTCCTCTTTGAAAAACAATTTGTAAAAGTTTAATTGCTTCACCTCATCAAATCCTTTTTCCACCATCTGGCGCTCCCCGTGGATGTAAATGTGGAAATTTTTATCCAGTTTGATCACGCTCTTCATGAACCGTGACTGGCTTTTTACTGCGCTTTCGGATATCTGGAAATTTTCGGGGATGCCGGGTCCGTTTTCCTCGTGGAAGTGGTTTTTGTATTCGGAAAATGAGTTGATGACCTCCGGGGAGCCGAGCACCTGTTCATTGAATTCCTCCATTCCGAATGCCTCATTTTCCTTCAGAAATTTCATGGAACGGTTGAGCATATCTGCCTGGTCGGCGCGCGAGACCTCAAACTCCCGGGGAAGTTTGTCAGTCACAAACTTTTTACACAGGTCCATCACGGCCCTGGTGTTGTAATAATTGTCGGAACGCGGCTTCAGCTGCAGGAAATCATCGCGCCAGTATTGTGCCTCGTTGCCCTTGTTCAGGTTGTCGACGATGGCAACAACATATCCCTCATCCCGGCCGGTATCCATTACAAGGCAACCCTTGTCCAGCTTGTTGATGTTGATTCCGTCGTCGTGCCCGATCTCGTAGGAGCCTCCAACCGGGTATACCTTGAGATAGGTCTCCCTTGATTCGGATTTGAAAAGCCCCACTGCGTTCACTGTCTCGTCATTGAACCTGCAGTTTTCAAACCAGGCCACATAAAATTCACCATTCCTGATCTTTGGGTGGGTCGAATGGCGGTATAAGTGTTGCGCGAGGTTCTGCGACTGGGCCAGCAGGCAACCCGGATCTTCAAAAATGGCACTGCAGTAATGAAAAACTTCGTTCATCTCAAGGTCGGAAGGATGGGTCAGGTTGTACAATTCATCCCCGCGGAAGTGGGAGAGGAAATACTGCAGTAAAAGGGGTTTGACCACTTCGCTAACCTCCAGCAATTTCTCAGAAAGGAGAACCCCCTCGCCTGAGGATTTGTTGCCCACTTTGTGCAGGGCAAGGGCAGTCATTCCTGATTCATCAAATTCCATCATTGCCTTGATTTTTGAAGGACCAAATTTAGGTATTTCCGGCGGTTGTCAGGGCATTTAAAAAAACACAATAGGCACATTAGGGCACATAGTAAAAGCACAATAGAAATCCTATTGTGTTCTTCTATTGTGCCTATTGTGGTAAAAAATGGATTTCATATGGTGAAAATCGAACGAAGCGCTTACGAATAGAAAAGCAGGAAGAGCGCAGGAAGGAGAATCCCGATGGCCGTGAGCCATGCGCCGCGTCCCAGAATGCCGTTTTTACCCCGCAGTACGAAAAGCCCGGTGATGGCCAGGATAATTAATCCCGCGGCATAGAGGTCGGAGAACCATGTATAAACCTTTTTCAGGTTGTTGTAGTGCAGCAGATTCATCTCCTTGATGACATACCGGGTTGTTTTTCGTTCCACCTGGGCCTCCCCGGTTGCAAGATCCACATAAACAAATCCGTTGGAGAGAAACAGCTGTACATAACCATCCCCGGTGATGTAACTTTTAAAGTGATCCTTTTCCTTTACCTGGTCGAGAATGTTATAGATATAGGTTTGATCGATCTTTCCATCCACCGGAAGTGATACTTTGAAGTCGGTCGTTGACTTTCCGTAATCGGGATGCTGAAAATCGCCCGATTTGAAGTGGTTGAGCACGATGCCGGAGATGGCATAAATCAGGGTCATGCCAACACATAAATAGCCGATATCGCGGTGAAGCAGGTTATTCCACCGTCGGAGGGTTTTGACCTGCATGGTTATTTCAGTTCGGTGAATTTGGCGGCTTCAATGGAGAAGTTCGACAGGTGGTCTTTCCCGCTTTGCTTCAGCTCACCCCGCAGGGCATTGATCTGGTCGAGTTTGTCCTGTACTGCCTGATCCTCATGACCCTTTGCACCGGTATGAATGCCCGCTTCATGATTTTCTGCAGGCTTTTTTACTTCGGCCTCCCATTCGTTGAGGTATTTGGCATCGATCCGTTCCTCCATCAGGGTGCCGTATACACGCACACGGCTTCCGATCAGGGCATCATCAAATTTGGCGATATTCGGGCCTGTCGTTACTTCAACGCTGATGCTGTCGGCCCCGTCGACCAGGAACATTCTTTTTCCGCCATGCTTGCAAAGATGAAGAACCGTTCCCTCGATGATGACCGGTTTGTTGATACAACTGTCGGCTTGTTTTACAAAGGTAAGCACCTTCAGGCGGGTAGTGTCATTTTTGGTTTTGGATGCTGTTTCTTTGGTTCCCTGGTTGCAGGCAACGATCGCGAACAGAATGATCATTAAAAGCGGAAAGAGTCTCTTTGTCATGAGGAAAAGTTTGGTTTCAACGGCAAAGATCATATTTTTTCCGTTATTATCAAAACATCACATCCCCGAACGACGGTCGGTAACATGGTCAATTGCTTATTATTTACATTCATACGTGAATCACACAGTTTAATTGCGTATCTTTGCAACGGCTTTTGAATATTCAGAGATCCACAAGGCAAGCCATTCAGTCGTTATCACCTCCTCGAAGTTGTATCGCCGCCGGTTCCTTCTCGTGATTGAAGCTTAAAATCACCAGCCATCCAGTATTCATTCACAAAACAATTAAATGAAAAACATTTTTGTATCAAATTTGAGTTTCAGGATCAACGATGAGGATCTGAAACAGGCATTTGCTGACTATGGAGCCGTGACATCAGCTAAAGTTATTAAAGACAATTTTTCAGGAAGATCAAGGGGATTTGGTTTCGTGGAAATGACCAATGATGAAGAGGCCACCAAGGCCATTGAAGAATTAAACAACGCCGAATTCGATGGTAAGGTAATGACCGTTTCTGAGGCACGTCCCAAAACCGACCGGAAACCAGGCGGTTTCAGCGATTCACGCGGCGGTGGCGGAGGATATTCCGGCGGTGGCGGTTACGGTGGCGGCAATTCACGCGGCGGAAGTGGCGGCGGCGGATTCAGCGGCGGTGGCAACAGAGACAGCGGTGGCCGCGACAGAGGCACCAGCGGTGGCTTTAAAAAAAGATTTTAAGACCCGGGTTCCTTTTTTCCTATATTCGTAGATTACTTCAAGATTCTTGTCATGAAGAAAGTCTACTTCTACTTCGTTTTAGCAGGCATCGTTGTTTTCATCGGTGCCATGCTTGTTTTAGCCCACAAAGGAAAAAACCAACATGGGCTGGTCAGGGTTAATCCTGCTTTTCGCGAATATGTGCAGGCCTTCACCTCGGGGACGGTTTCCACACGAACCACCATCAAGGTGAGGCTCTCCGATAATTTTGCCGATACGGCAACCCTTGGCGTACCGGTTACTGTCGAATATTTCAAATTCAGCCCTGCAATTAAAGGACAAGCCTGCTGGACCGACAGCCGGACCCTTGAATTCTTACCAGACGAAAAGTTGCCCCAGGACCAGGTTTACACGGTGGAATTTTACCTTTCCAGACTTTTAACACTGCCCGATTCCCTGAAAACCATGGTTTTCCAGTTTCACACGATGGTGCAGGAGCTGTCGGTGGAGGCGGATAATCACAAAGCCTACAGACGCGAAAATCTTTCAAAAGAACATCTCACCGGAACCCTGCAGACATCTGATTTCGCAGATGACCGGCAGGTGGAGAAAATCCTCACCGCCCGCCAGGGAAGCAGGATTCTGCCGGTTTCCTGGACACACGACCAGAAAAAGCGCACCCATTTTTTCCAGGTCGATTCAATCATCAGGAGCCGGGAGCCAGGCGAAGTGAAACTGGCGTGGGATGGATCACCGGTTGATTCACGAACAGAGGGGAACACAACCATCGAAATCCCCGCCCTGGATAATTTTAAACTTATCTCTGTACGCAGTTTTCCGAACACGCAGCAATGCCTGAGGGTGCAGTTCTCTGATCCGCTGGTAGCAAACCAGGATCTCGACGGACTTTTCAGGGTGGGAAAATATGACAACCTTCGCTACAATGTGGAGGACAACCTGCTCTGGATCTATTTCCCGGAAACTGAAAATAAAAAAGTCAACCTCACCATTGAACCATCCATACGCAACCTGAACCAGGTGCTGCTGGGAAAAAGGGTGGTGGAACAAGTCGCGATCGACAACACCAAACCGAATGTCCGTTTTACCGGTGATGGAGTGATCCTGCCCAGTTCCAATGGCATGCTGCTCCCGTTTGAAGCGGTAAATCTCAATGCCGTTGACATTAAAGTTGTGCGGATTTTTGCCGGAAATATATTGCAGTTTCTCCAGGTCAACGAGCTGAACGACAACTCCCAGCTCGCGCGCGTGGGAAGGGTTGTGTTGAAGAAAACCATCCCGCTCAACGGGGTGCCCGATTATGGCAAATGGAACCGTTACTCCATCGACCTTTCCACGCTCATGCATGCGGAGCCCGGGGCTATCTATTCGGTTATTCTCCGGTTTAAAAAAGCATATTCAACCTACCCATGCGCGGATACAGATACCCTGGCTGCCCCGGCAAACGATATGTTCATTGAAAATGATCCTGAAAAAGAGAATGACAGGAACTGGGATTATTACAGCAGCTTTGAAGAGAATGATTATCGCGATGGCGGCTGGAAAAACTACCACTGGCAGGAACGCGACAACCCCTGCAAAGCATCCTATTTTTTCAATAAGTCGGTCAGCCGGAATGTACTGGCATCCGACCTGGGCATGATCGCCAAAGCAGGGAGTGATGGCAGTTATCATGTTTTCGTCACTGACCTTGTAACGACAAAACCGCTTTCGGGTGTTTCGGTCGAATTCTATAATTTCCAGTTACAAAGTTTGGCAAAGGCAACTACAGATGGGGAGGGCATGAGCATCGTTCAGATGAAGAAACAACCCTTTATTCTTGTGGCAAGAAATGGGTCACAAACCGGGTACCTGAAGCTGACCGATGGAAATTCGCTTTCGCTCAGCATGTTCGATGTGAGCGGCGAACCTGTCCAGAAGGGTCTCAAGGGTTTTATCTACGGCGAACGAGGCGTATGGCGGCCGGGCGACTCGATATTCCTGACTTTCATCCTTGAGGATAAAATGCATCAGCTTCCGCTGCATCACCCGGTAAGCATGTCGCTGTTCAACCCAAACGGGCAGCTGATCAACCGGATCGTCAGGACCAATCCTGTGAATGGATTTTATAATTTCAACACGGCCACGGCAGATGATGCGCCCACCGGGAACTGGCTTGCGAAAGTAAACGTGGGAGGGGCCGAATTCCAGAAAACCCTGAAAATTGAGATGGTGAAACCAAATCGTTTGAAGATCGGTTTCGATTTCAAAACAGATCACCTCGTAAAAGACAAGGTTCCTGCGGCAATGCTCGAAGCGACATGGCTCACAGGCGCAACCGCGCGCAACCTCAAGGCGAAGGTCATGCTGACTTTGTCAAAATCCACCACTGCTTTTAAGAACTATCCTGGTTATGTTTTTGATAATCCGACGGTTGGTTTTGCAGCGGAGAACATAACCGTTTTCGATGGCCGGCTTGATGCAAACGGCCGTACTCTGATCTCCCCGAAGATACATGTGACCAACATTGCTCCCGGGGCGCTCAAGGCAAGTTTTGAGACCATGGTCTTTGAAGATGGCGGAGATTTCAGTGTCGATCGTTTTACCATTCCCTATTATCCCTATCAATCCTATGCCGGGCTGAGCGTTCCCGGGGGCAAAACCGGCGACCGGGTGCTTTACACCGATAAAACCTACGACATCAGCCTCCTGAATGTGGATGCACAGGGTCTTCCGGTGCCTTCGAACCGGTTGAAAGTAGAGGTGTTCAAATTGGAATGGCGCTGGTGGTGGGATAATTCGGAAGCGGGATCGGCCGACTTTATCTCGACCGCCTACATCAGGCCATGCGATTCGGCAACTGTGAAAACGGTTAACGGGAAAGCCACATTTGCTTTCCAGGCCGAATACAACAACTGGGGAAGGTACCTGATCAGGGTAACCGACAAAACCTCGGGCCATGCAGCAGGAAAGGTCGTGTATGTTGACTGGCCGGGTTATTACCGCATGCCGGGGGGTGAAAAACAGGCGGCTGCCATGCTTACCCTCACCACGGATAAAAGTCATTACTGCGTTGGTGACAAGGTGAAACTCACCCTGCCGGCTTCGCCCGACGGAAGGGCGCTGATTACCATCGAAACAGGGTCGGAAATCGTGAAATCATACTGGGTGCCAACCTCAAAAGGAACCACTGAAATTTCATTTGATGCCACTGAAGTAATGTCGCCCAATTGCTACGCCTGTGTGACCCTCATTCAGCCACACGCCCAAACCAAAAACGATCTTCCGATCAGGCTTTATGGTGTTATTCCGGTCCCGGTTGAAAATCCGGCAACACACCTTTCCCCGGTGATCGCCATGAATAATGACCTGGAACCTGGTAAAGAGGTTGTGATCAGGGTCAAGGAGGCAGCCGGAAAACCAATGACCTATACCCTTGCCATGGTGGATGAAGGGTTGCTCGATCTTACGAGGTTTAAAACACCCGATCCGTGGAGCGTTTTTTATGCACGGGAGGCATTGGGCGTGAAAACATGGGATTTGTTCGACCAGGTGATGGGAGCCTTCAGCGGCGAGCTGCAACGCATCCTCAGTATCGGGGGCGACCAGGATGTTTTGAACAAAGGGGGGCTCAAGGCCAACCGGTTCAAGCCAATGGTCAGGTTTATGGGGCCGTTTGAGTTGAAAAAGGGGCAGGTCAGAACACATTCGTTCATCATGCCTGAGTATATCGGTTCGGTGCGCGTGATGGTGGTCGCGGGGCAGGAGGGAGCCTATGGCCGGAGTGAGAAATCTGTTGCCGTGAAAAAGCCGCTGATGGTACTTGGAACCCTGCCAAGAGTGGCAGGCCCCGGCGAAACAGTGAAATTGCCGGTAACCGTATTTTCCATGGACAAATCCATAAAATATGTGAAGGTAGAACTGATCGTCAATGATTTGTTTTCAATCACCGGTGAAAATACGAAACAACTCTCCTTCAGCGGCCCGGGCGATCAGCTGGTCGACTTCGACCTTACGGTAGCACAGGCAGTGGGTATTGGCAAAGTGAGAATTGTTGCCACCAGCGGTAAATTAAAAGCGGAACATACCATCGAGATCGGCGTGCGCAACCCCAATTTGCCGGTCACCGATGTTTTGGAAAAATCAATCCAACCCGGGAGCACCTGGACAAATGAATTCCATGCCCCGGGTATTCCCGGGACAAACAGGGGAACCCTGGAAATTTCATCCATCCCGCCTTTGAACCTGGAGAAGAGGCTGTCGTATCTCATCCATTATCCTTACGGGTGCATCGAACAAACGGTTTCTTCGGCTTTTCCGCAGTTATACCTTGCAGGGTTGGTTGACCTTTCGGAGAGTGCAAAAAAGGAGACCGAACAGAATATCGTTGCCGCAATCCAACGCCTGAAGTCCTTTCAAATGTCGAATGGGGGCTTGGCCTATTGGCCGGGAGCGACCTATGCCGATGACTGGGGAACCAACTATGCCGGCCATTTTCTGCTGGAGGCGGAACAAAAGGGATTTGCCCTCCCGGTGAACCTGTTGGCATCCTGGAAGGAATTTCAGCACCAGAAGGCGGTTTCCTGGAACGCCAATGCATCTTTTTACAACGACGACCTGATGCAGGCCTACCGGTTGTATACGCTGGCCCTTGCCAAAGCGCCCGAACTGGGAGCCATGAACAAATTGCTTGAAATGATAGACCTTTCTGTTGCAGCCCGGTGGCAACTGGCAGCGGCATACCAGATTACCGGGAAAAGGGAGGTGGCGCTGCGAATCATCAACACCCTCACCACTTCTGTGAAACCTTACCGTGAAAGCTATCATACCTATGGCTCCGACCTGCGCGATAAAGCCATCATCATCAATGCCCTCTGCCTGATGGATATGAAGACCAGGGCTATACCGCTGGTGAAGGAACTTTCGGCCTCGTTGTGCAGCGATGAATGGTACAGCACGCAGTCAACTTCATTTGCCCTGATGGTCATCGCCGGGTTCACCGGGAATACCGGGGGCATTGGCATCCGGGCTTCTCTCCGGTTGAATTCCGGACAACCGGAAGCGATGGAGTCAACGAAACCGGTGTTCAGCCGGAAGATCGATGTCATCCCCGGTAAAAAGGGGATCATGCAGGTGACGAACCAGGGAAAGAACATCCTGTTTGCCCGGCTCATCCTTACCGGAATTCCTGCACAGGGCGACACCACATCTTCGGCCAGCAATCTCAGGATTTCCATGGTTTTCAAAACGATGACCGGGCAGACGCTCAAACCCCAGGTCCTGCCACAAGGTACCAGTTTTGTAGCAGAGGTCTCCATCACGAATCCAGGGTTGCAGGGAATTTACCGTCAGCTGGCGTTATCACAGGTCTTTCCGTCGGGTTGGGAAATCATCAACGCCCGGAACAGCGATCTTGCTCAGTCGAATACAACTGCCTCCGTCTTCAACTACCAGGATGTCCGCGACGACCGGGTCAATACATTTTTTGATCTCGATCCCGGGCAAACCAGCACTTTCAAGGTGATGGTGATGGCCACCTACCTCGGCAGGTTCTATCTTCCGTCAACGGGTTGTGAGGCAATGTACGATAACAACATCAGCGCCAGGGTCCCGGGTCGATGGGTAACCGTGGTTCCGGCTTCGAAATAGCGGGGCTGAAAATGGAAGGTGTATCATGGTTGAAAAGTTTGCAGCAGAAGGCCGGCAAGGCGCGGTTTCAGCGGTATCTGGTATATGCCGTGATGCTCATGGTGATCATCCTGTTCTGGTTTGCCCTCCCATCGCCCTTGTTCCAGGATCCGCTTTCTACCGTTTTGCTTGACTGCAACGGAAACCTGCTTGGTGCAAAAATTTCGGACGACCAGCAATGGCGTTTCCCTGAGAGCGAAGATGTTCCCGAGAAGTTCAGGCTGGCCATCATCCATTACGAGGACAGGTACTTCAGGTATCACCCCGGGGTTAACCCCGTGGCACTCCTGAGGGCGGCCTATCTCAACATAAAACACCATAGAATTGTCAGTGGGGGGAGTACCATCACCATGCAGGTAATCCGCCTGGTGCGGAAAAACAGGGAGCGGACCTTTGTTGAGAAATTCAGGGAACTCTTCCTGGCATACCGGCTTGAATTTACCCGCAGCAAGGGGGATATTTTGAGGCTTTATGCTTCGCATGCACCCTTTGGAGGCAATGTTGTGGGATTGGATGCAGCTTCCTGGCGTTATTTCGGTATAGATGCCTCCCATCTCTCCTGGGCGGAAGCTGCCACTCTTGCGGTTCTGCCAAACAGTCCGGGGCTGATTTATCCCGGGCGGAATCCCGGGTTATTACTTGCTAGGCGCGATCACCTGCTCGACCTTCTTTGTACAGGGGGAGTAATAGACGCATCCACACGCGACCTGGCTAAAAGTGAGAAATTGCCCGACAAGCCTTATGCATTGCCGCAATGGACGCCACACCTGCTCGACCGTGCCGTCAGGGAAGGAAACAAAGGCACGCGTGTCATTACCACAATAGATTTCGCCTTGCAAAAGCGGGTGAACGACATCCTGGATATCCACAGCATCCAGTTCAGGGCCAATGAAATACACAATGCCGCGGCCCTGGTCCTGGAAGTGAGTACCGGCCATGTGCTTGCGTATGCCGGCAACCTCCCCGGTAACATGTCGCGTGCCCATGGGAACAACGTCGACATCATCACGGCACCCCGCAGCACCGGCAGTATTTTAAAACCTTTTCTCTACACTGCCATGCTGAATGACGGACTGCTGCTTCCCAATACACTGGTTCCCGACATTCCGATGCAGGTAGGCGGTTTTATCCCCGAAAACTATAACCTGACTTATGACGGGGCCGTTCCGGCAAAAATGGCGCTGTCGCGGTCGCTGAACATCCCGGCAGTGAAAATGCTTCAAACCTATGGATACGAGCAGTTTTACGCCTTGCTGCGAAAACTGGGCATGACCACACTGACAAACCCGGCCGGCCATTATGGCTTGTCCATCATCCTGGGCGGTGCCGAGGCCAGCCTGTGGGATCTTTCTGGGATTTATGCCTCCATGGCACGCACCCTCAGCCACTATACCGAAAACGGGTCGAAATACGACAAAGCCGATTTTCATCCGCCGGAATACCTGGATAGGAGAGAGGTAAAAAAGCAATCAGTCAGCAATCAGGCCTGTTGGTTCGATGCCGGTTCCATCTGGCTTGCATTCGAAGCCATGGTGGAGGTTTCGCGGCCGGATGCCGAACAACAGTGGCAGCAGTTCTCCTCGTCGCACAAAATCGCGTGGAAAACCGGCACCAGTTTTGGAAACCGCGACGCATGGTCCATCGGGGTGACTCCTGAATATGTCGTGGCGGTGTGGGTTGGCAATGCCTCAGGGGAGGGCAGGACGGGGCTGACCGGTGTCGGGATGGCTGCTCCGGTGCTGTTTGATATCTTTAAAACACTCCCCCCTACCACCTGGTTCAGGATGCCGGCAGCTGCCATGATGCAGGTTCCGGTTTGCCATTACAGCGGTTACCGGGCCACCGCCATCTGTGAGTTTACCGATTCGGTCTGGATCCCGAAGTCGGGAGCTAAAACAGCTCCCTGTCCGTTTCACCAGATCATACACCTTGATAAAACCGGGTTGTGGCAGGTCAGCTCCAATTGCGAATCACCGGAAAATATGCAGCATGTTTCATGGTTTGTCCTGCCTCCGGTGCAGGAGTGGTATTTTCGCAACAAAAACCCGTTTTACAAGGTGTTGCCCCCTTTCCGTCCCGGTTGTGCCGGGAATGGCGACAGGAAAAATATGGACATCATCTATCCGAAAAACAACAGCAAAATTTACATCCCTGTCGATCTCGACGGGAAGCCTGGGAGCACGGTATTCAAGGTGGCCCACAGGAATGCTGCGGCACTTGTTTACTGGCATCTCGACGATCAGTATATCGGCACCACTGCACAGGTTCACCAGATGGCCCTTTCGCCCGGCCGCGGCAAACACCGGCTCACGCTGGTCGATCAATACGGGGAGAGCCTCACCATCGGTTTTGAGGTGATCAGCGGACCTGGTTTTTGATAAACTTAAAGGAAAGACCTAATTACTTGTTAACTTTGCAAGCCCGGTATCCTGGTTTATGAAACAACATCATCATTTTCAGAATTGTTTTTTTTTATTGCTGTTGCTGCCGGTAATGGTTGCCTCATGCAAAAAGAAGGAGGAGCCTGCACAGGAAGCCCCTTCCGGGACGATCGTGTTTTCCGTTGATCACCGGGTAAATGGACAGCCACTGAAGGAAAATGAACTGATTTATACCAATGCCGCTGGAAACCAGTACATGGTGACGGACTTGAAGTATTTTATATCCGGCATTACCTTTTACAGGAATGACGGCACGATTAAGCTGATAGGAGAACAAAAAGACATTTTTTATATTGATGAGAACCTGCCGGAGACAAAAATCATCCGTTTACCCGACAAAATATCTCCCGGGAGCTACGACTCCATCTCCTTTATCTTCGGAATCTCAGAGGCGAAAAACAAATCCCACCTTTTCGTAAATCCCCCCGAATCGCTTATGGGATGGCCCGAAGTTCTTGGCGGAGGATACCACTACATGATGATGAACGGGAAGTGGAAGGATACGGCCGGGACTATCCTGCCGTTTAATTTCCACCTCGGGATCGGACAACTCTACAAAGGGAACGGTTGCAATGTCGATTCGATCTATGCGTTTGTCCAGAATTATTTTAAGGTAAGGTTACCTGGGTCCTCTTTTCAACTGGCTGATCAGGAAGAACTCACAATCCATCTTACCATGAATATCGAAGAATGGTTTGAAAACCCGAACATCTATGACCATGACTACTGGGGAGGTGGCATCATGCAGAACCAGCCAGCCCAGCAAATGGCAAAGGAAAATGGGTGGAACGTTTTTTCCATCAATCACTAAACAGACAAAGGTTGCAATTTTCAGCATATGATATCGGAATGTTAAACTGGGTGCACCATCACCTCATTCCCCATTCGGTGCCGGTTCTCCAGTTCATCTCAGACACCTCCACCTTTGTGAGCATCGCATTGACACTATTCGTCATCATCATTGCAGTAATAAAAAAATCGAAACCAATGAGGGTTCGGTTTTTTATCCTTGTAACGGTCCTCATCCTGGCTGCCGTTGCCAGCCAGGGGTTGAAAAGTCTGGTTCCGAGGGACCGGCCTTTTACCACCTATTCATATGTTGAAAAACTCTCTTCCGGCGGCGACTCCTCGTTTCCCTCGGGACATACAATGGAAGCATTTGCCATGGCGGCGGCAATCTCTTTGCTGTTTGCAAGAAAAAAAATCATCATCCCGGTTTATCTTTGGGCGACACTGGTAGCTTACTCAAGAATCGCTTTGGGGGTTCACTACCCCAGTGATGTGCTTGCCGGGATGGTTATAGGAACATTCATTGGCTGGGTAGTCCCCGGCGTTTTCGGATGGTATTCTAAATCTTAACCCTCCTGCTTTACCAAAATTCCCTTTGCCCTTAAATTTAGAAGTAGTCTAAACAAGTCTCTTCAGCCTACTGTTCATGTGCAAACCGTCGCATGTTAGTGGCGTACCTTTTTGATTGTGAATAAGATAACAAAAGACTGACAGGCAACTAAATGGTAATTTTGTGCTCTTGTTCCCGAAGTTGAATTATTTACACCTAAAACAAAAAGAAAAATCATGAGAAGACAAACCTTACAATTTTTCACCAGGATCATGGGTTCAGTATTTCTGATCCTGATTGTCAGTGTCAGTGCAATTGCTTATCCCACAGGTGCTCCCGCAGGATATACCGGTTCACCCGGCGATGGCATGAATTGTACAAATTGCCACGGCGGTTCGACTGCTGCAGTTACCGGCTGGATAACTTCCAACATCCCCGCCCAGGGATATACGGCCGGGACGGTTTACAATATTACTGTCACTGTAAGTGGCAGCGGGAAAAAAGGATTTGAGGTTTCTCCGCAGAACAGTTCCGGCACCCAGCTTGGAGTTCTTGGAGCGGGTTCAGGCAACCACCTGGTAGGGGGTACAAAGTATGTAACCCACAGTGCTGCAGGCAGCACCTCGAGCACCGCCACCTGGACGTTTACCTGGACAGCTCCGGCCGCAGGAACCGGCACGGTGACCCTTTATGGCGCTTGCGTAGTAGGTAAACCCAATATCAAACTGACATCGTTGGTTGTAAATGAAAACACGGTCCTTCCGCTTGCAGTTTCTGTTACCGCATCTCCCTCTTCCATAACGAGCGGACAAACATCGCAACTCAATGCAAGTGCTTCGGGCGGTTCAGGCACCTATACCTATTCATGGACCTCCACTCCGGCAGGTTTCACCTCCGCCCTTCAGAACCCTGTGGTATCGCCTGCCGCAACCACCCAGTATTTCGTCACAGTAGGCGATGGGGCCGGAACAGTGCAGGGGAACGTTACGGTAACGGTTACGGTCCCGGTGCCACTCGCCGTGGTTGCCACTGCCACTCCATCTTCAATTACCAGCGGTCAGACATCGCAGCTTCATGCAACTCCGTCAGGGGGTTCGGGTACCTATACCTATTCATGGACCTCCGCCCCGGCAGGTTTCACCTCCGCCCTTCAGAACCCTGTGGTATCGCCTACCGCAACCACACAGTATTTTGTTACTGTCGGGGACGGATCAGGAACGGCGCAGGGAAATGTTACAGTGACCGTCTCAGCGGTTCCGCTTACCGCTACGGCCTCGGCACTGCCTTCTGTTGTATGTGCCGGTCAGAGTGCGCAACTCAATGTTTTCCCGGCAGGAGGAAATGGTACTTATACCTACTCATGGAGTTCAGTCCCGGCGGGATTCACCTCAACACTCCAAAATCCGGTGGTTTCACCTGCTTCATCAACCCAGTACCTGGTTCATGTGATAGACGGTGCCCAATCGACGGATGCCAGCACAAATGTGACGGTTAACCAGCCTTCCACGGCTGCCGCCGGCAACGACACCACCTGCGCTTTCATCACCACCCAGGTTCCCCTGCACGGTGTTGCAACAAACTATTCTTCGGTCATCTGGACCACATCCGGCACCGGTACCTTCAGCGCAGCCGGTTCACTTGCAGGAAATTATTTGCCAAGTGCAATCGATAAAACCGGTGGAAATGTCACACTGACCCTCACCGCTTCGCCTCAATCGCCCTGTGCAGTTGCAGCTACCGATAGCCGCATCATCCATTTTGACGGGCCGACCGGGATAGCGGATGCGCAACATACCATCGGGATGACCATTTCGCCAAATCCCTCCACCGGGCTCTTCAAACTCAGCATAAGCGGCCTGAATGAAAGGAATGCAACGATATCTGTTACCGACATTACCGGTAGAACGATTGTTCTGCATACATTGAGCTTTGCCCCCATTCAGCCGGAACAATTCGATCTGTCAGGATATCCAAAGGGACTTTATTTTGTTAAAATTCAGACTGGCAGCGAGTCCATGGTGCGCAAACTGGTTATTGAATAGTTTATCATAGACTCTGTTTTGCGGGGCACAGAAGAAAGCCAATATCCCGCAAATTATTTTTAAATGTTTTATAATGAAGGCGGGGCTGTCTCAAACACCATGAGACAGCCCTGTTTTTTTTTAATTTTTCAGGACAATAAGTTTGGATGTTCCCTGAATTATTATCGCGACAGGTCTCTTTGTTAATGATTAATCAAGATGATACCAGTCTCATTGACTGTATTTTTTGTAAAAAATTCTTTCGATAAACATCTAAGTGTTTCGGTGCGCCCTTAGTATCGGAGTGGTAAAGAAATTTAGAAACATTCTAAAAACGATAATCTGACCCGCAACAGATATGATATGTGTAACATATGAAATATATATCACAGTGACTGTTAATTAAATAACAATAAGTTGTTTCAATCCTTTGTATATTTTTGTTAAATAAATAACAGGAAATTCACCCGAACTAAATAAAATGATGATTATGAAAAAACAATCCGTACGTTTTCTTACCAGGATGATTTGTACAGTGTTAATCGGACTGGCAGTAAGTGCCGGTGCCTATGCCTACCCGTCAGGAGCCCCTGCAGGATATACCGGCTCACCGGGTGATGGCATGAATTGTGTAAACTGTCATGGAGGTTCTTCCGCAGCAGTTACAGGATGGATTACCTCCAACATCCCGTCACAGGGATATACGGCAGGCACAGTATATACGATCACCGTCACCGTTAGCGGCAGCGGAAAGAAGGGGTTTGAAGTTTCACCCCAGAATGGTTCAGGAACCCAGCTGGGTGTTCTTGCAGCGGGCACAGGTAGCCACCTTACCGGTGGAACAAAATATGTGACCCAGAGTTCTGCCGGGAGCACATCAAGCACGGTAACATGGTCGTTTACCTGGACTGCTCCCACTGCCGGAACCGGCATGGTTACCTTTTATGGTGCATTCTGCGTCGGTAAATCAAACACCAAACTTTCCACACTGGTTGTCAATGAAAATTCAGTGCTTCCGCTAGCAGTAGTCGTCACGGCAAACCCTTCCACGATCATTCTCGGGGCAACCTCGCAACTGAATGCCTCGCCATCGGGCGGATCGGGCACCTATACCTATGCCTGGACATCCATGCCGGCAGGTTTTACATCTATTCTGCAAAACCCGGTGGTATCACCCACGGCAACAACTCAATATTTTGTCACTGTTGGCGATGGTTCAGGAACAGCCCAGGGGAACGTAACGGTTGTTGTCAACATCCCGGTTCCGCTTGGCGTGGTCGTTACCGCAAACCCTCAGTCCATTACCACCGGACAGACTTCACAACTCAATGCGGCTGCATCTGGTGGTTCGGGTACCTATACTTTTACCTGGACATCCCTTCCCGCCGGCTTCACCTCCTCCCAGCAAAACCCGGTGGTATCACCCACGGCAACAACCCAGTATTTTGTTACTGTCGGGGATGGAACAGGAACGGCGCAGGGGAATGTTACAGTAACCGTCACCGCGATTCCGCTTACTGCGACAGCCTCGGCATTGCCTTCTGTTGTTTGTGCCGGCCAGAGTTCGCAGCTCAACGTTTTCCCGACAGGCGGAAATGGCGCCTATACCTATTCCTGGACCTCCATTCCTGCCGGCTTCACCTCCACTCTCCAAAATCCGGTGGTTTCACCTGCAGTCTCGACCCAGTATTTGGTTCACGTGGTGGACGGTGCCCAGTCGACGGATGCAAACACAAATGTAACGGTTAACCAGCCTTCCACGGCTGCAGCCGGCAACGACACCACCTGCGCATTCATCACCACCCAGGTTCCATTAAACGGTGTGGCGACAAACTATTCTTCGGTCATCTGGACCACCTCCGGCACAGGCACCTTTAGTGCAGCCGGTTCACTTGCAGGAAATTATTTGCCAAGTGCAGCCGATAAAACCGGCGGAAATGTCACGCTCACCCTCACCGCTTCGCCTCAATCGCCCTGTTCCGTCGCAGCAAACGATAGCCGCATCATCCATTTTGACGGGCCAATCGGGATAGCGGATGCTCAGCGAACCATCAGTATGACAATTTCTCCAAACCCATCCTCAGGGATCTTCAGACTCAGCTTAAGCGGATTGGATAACCGGGATGCAACTGTTTCTGTTTCCGACATTACCGGAAGGATATTTTCTCAACAGGTTGTAAACATTCCAACGCTTCAGCCTGAACAATTCGATTTGTCAGGATATCCCAGGGGACTTTACCTGGTTAAAATCCAGACAGGTAACGAATCGCTGATCCGCAAACTCGTTATTGAATAGCGTTGACCGGCTTACCCGGTCGCAAGACCCTTTGACGTCTTCCCGCAGATTTAAGAAAGAATGACGGGCTGCTCTTTTATGTGTTAATTCGGCGTATTTTTGTCAGACAATCTTTTAAAGCAACTGACAATGAAACATACAGTCGATACCTCCTGGAAAGGAAATATGTTGTTCGATGCCAATGTGAGCGGGCATCATGTTCTGATGGATGCTGTTCCGGCCGTGGGAGGAGAGGATAAAGGTTCACGTCCAAAGGAATTGATGCTTGCATCCCTTGCCGGGTGTTCGGGCATGGATGTGGTATCCATCCTTAAGAAGATGCGGGTTGAATTCACGGGGCTCGATATCCGCGTCGAGGCGGGTATGACCGAAGAACACCCGAAACACTATGATAAAATGCATGTCATTTACACCTTCACAGGGAATGACCTGCAGATGGAACAGCTGAAAAAAGCCGTGGAACTGTCACAGGAACGATACTGCGGTGTCGCTTTCGTGTTTAAAAAAGCCATGGAAGTCACATACGAAATCCGGATAAATCCTGAAGGTTAAATTCTTACTGTTGCTGGCACTTTTCCCGGCTGCACTTGCCGGTGCCCAGGAGAGAACCCCTCCTTTGACGGGGAAAGCGCTCTATTTTGATATTTCACCCCCCTTGCGGAACCGGCAGGTGCAGCCTTCGGGGAGGACCGACTGCAGCTGGAAAGATGGGGCTGTTCCAAATGCAATTCAAACCCAGGGCTTAAAGGATAATACCCGGGCGGGGATCATGGATACCGTGATCCAGGTGAAAAACGGCCCTCTTTTCCCGGATACGATCATCCGTAATTTCGGCGGTCTTGGCAATGTCAACCATGCCTCTCCACCTGATACCTATGGCGATGTGGGTCCCTCACATTATGTGCAACTCGTGAACCTTTCCTTCGCCATTTATGATAAAACCGGGGTTAAGCTCATCGGTCCGTTCAATACAAGTTCGATATGGGAGGGGATGCCCAACAACTCAAACTGGGGCGACGGGATTGTTCTGTATGATGAACTGGCCGACCGATGGCTGATCAGCCAGTTTTCGTTTCCGACTTTTCCCCTTGGACCATTTTATGAGATGGTTGCAGTGTCGCAAACGCCTGATCCCACGGGATCCTGGTATCGGTGGGAGTTCGCATTTGGCGACATACCCGATTATCCCAAGTTTGGAATCTGGCCTGATGGTTATTATTTGTCATTTACGCGGCTGAAGGCGCAAACTTTACAGCGTGTCGGTGTGACTGCAGTTGTTCTCGAAAGGAATGCCATGATCAATGGCGATCCCGAACCGGGCAGCATACAATTTTCGCTTTCAACGGCCGACAGCCCATACACTTTCCTCCCTTCCGACTGCGATGGTCCTTTTCCTCCGGACGGTACGCCAAACTATTTTGGAAATACTGAGAATGGTTTTTTTGTTATCAGGGAATTTCATACAGACTGGGCAAATCCGTCTGCATCCACCTTCGGGAATATCCTGAAATTACCGGTAAGCCCTTATGCCAGCGACATCCAGGGAGGGATACCTCAAAAAGGATCGGATAAACTCTTAAGCTCCCTGGATGACAGACTGATGTGCCGTCTTCAGTACAGGAAATTCACAGACCACCAGTCGATGGTGGTGAATCATACCGTGGGCGTCGATAACCATGCAGGAATCCGCTGGTATGAACTGCGGAAGACAAACGCGAATTGGTTTGTCAGCCAGCAATCCACCTATGCTCCCGATACCCTGAACAGGTGGATGGGGAGCATCGCCATGGATTCCTCGGGGAACATTGCCCTGGGCTATTCCGTATCCGCACTCTCCCTCTTTCCCTCCATCCGGTTTACCGGCCGGATGAACCATGACCCGCCCGGGCAGATGACCCTGCATGAAACGACGATCATCGATGGAGGTGGTTGTCAAACCGGGTCCTGGAGCGGGCAGAACCGATGGGGGGATTATAGTTCGATGGTTGTCGATCCCGTCGCCCCTGCAACATTCTGGTATACCCAGGAGTATTATGCAGCCACCTCGGTTGATACCTGGAGCACACGGATTGCCTCCTTCTCCTTTGCCGGCATGCTGGACGTGCATGCAACTGCATCGCCTCCTGCAGTTTGTTACGGAGGATCAGCCCGGCTGGATGTTGAAGTATCCGGCGGAACAGGAACCTATGCCTATTCGTGGACCTCTTATCCCGCAGGTTTCACCTCTGATCAGAAAAATCCCTTGATTTCTCCCGAACATTCAGCAGCATATATCGTTCGGGTCGTTTCCGGTTCCCAGGTTAAAACTGATTCCATTGTGGTACCATTAATTCCGGCCCCTTCCGCCTTTGCAGGCAACGATACGGTTATCTGCCGTTATATTGCTGAAATTCAGCTCTCCGGTTCGGTATCAAACTGCCAGGCCATGAAGTGGTCTACCTCCGGCGACGGCTATTTCAGCGAACCTGAAGCGTTGAACACCACGTATCTTTTTGGGCTTCATGACCGGTCAACGGATAATATCAGGCTGGAACTTACTGCTTACCCGGTAGCGCCTTGTCTCCCGGTATCGGCAGTACGTCATGTGGCCGTTGATACCTGTGCGGGAATGGATGATCCTGCACAGAACCCATTCACGGTGAGGTTGCATCCGAACCCCGCCCATAAGTGGCTTTCAGTGGACATCGCAGGGATTAAGGATCATGCCATGTCCATCACTGTTTTCAATCTCCTTGACCAAACCCTTTTTACGCAGACCATTGAACCCTCCGGTCATGAAATCACCCGGCAGATTGACGTTTCGGGATTTGCAAAGGGTATCTGCTTTTTGCGGATACAGGCAAAATCGGGCACCATGGTACTGCCATTTCTGATTCGGTGACCCGTTCTACCTACGAGCAATGATCTAATAAACGCCTCGGTGTGACTTTTGACTTTTGATGCACGCTCACGGGGGCTACCTGATCACAGAAAGTTGTTTCGTAAAATGTGTTCCCTCCCCGTTGAAACTGAAAAGGTAGAGCCCGGAAGCATATCCGGAGAGATCAATCTTCGTGTTAATCGATCCTTTCTGAATGGTGTAAATCCCGGCCGGCCTTCCTGCGGAATTAAAAATTTCAAGGCGGATCTTTTCCTCCAGGGGCGTTCCAAAACCGATTGTGACAATTGTCTTAGCCGGATTGGGGTATAGATTGCAGGTTGTTCCGGCAGAGGCAGCCCGTTCATTTACACTGAGAAAGGAACCGCCTCCCGGTAACCTGTTTGTCATAAAGGCCTTTCGCACGGTGTCGATCATGGTGCGAAGTTTCGTAACCGAAGCGAGGGTGTCGCTGCTGGTGTAATCGCGCGCCCAGACAAAGGCGATGTCAAGTTCCTGCATCTCGCCGGGACGTAGGGTGAAAGGGCCCGTTGCACCGATCCCTTTGATATCGTGGGGCAGGTTATGTGCTGTTACTTCCGTCCAGTTGACAGGTCCGTTTGGAGGCTGGCAGCCACAACCCCAGTTCAGGGTATCGGATTCGCCGGGAAAAAGGAATGATGCTTCAGGCCCGTATCCTCCGTAGCCGGCATGACCATTTCCCCCGTATATCATGTGGGTGCTATCCATCCAGATCGCTTTCATGTAATTAAAATATTGTCCGGGT
>CAIKNA010000051.1 GCA_903828645.1 uncultured Bacteroidales bacterium | reverse complement strand
GCCTTTTTGAATACCTCAAGACCATCTTCCTTTGTCTTTTCAGTTACAGTGTCGATGGCTTCATAAAAGACTTCGTAGGCAATATTTTTCTTTCCTGCCATCATCACATTGTTCACGAATTTTGTAACCAGTGTATCACTGAACCTTGGATCGGGAAGAATGGGTCTTTTTTTGGGTTTTGACTTTCTCATGGTACTTTGTTTGTGTCAACATCAACGGGTTAAACCCAGTTGTTATTTTTTTCTGCGGGTCTTAAACCCGCACGTTGCTATTTACGATTTTTTTTCTTTTGGGCGTTTGGCTCCGTATTTACTCCTGCGTTGCTTGCGGCCCTCAACACCGGAAGTATCAAGAGCACCGCGGATGATATGGTAACGTACGCCGGGGAGGTCTTTCACACGGCCGCCGCGGATCATCACAATGGAGTGTTCCTGGAGATTGTGACCTTCACCGGGAATGTAGGCGTTTACCTCTTTCCCGTTTGTAAGGCGAACCCTGGCAACCTTGCGCATGGCCGAATTTGGCTTCTTTGGCGTCGTGGTATAAACACGAACGCAAACGCCACGGCGCTGCGGACAGGAATCCAAAGCAGGAGACTTACTTTTATCTACTAATTTTTTTCTTCCTTTACGAACCAGTTGCGAAATCGTAGGCATATCAATGGTTTTATAAACTTTATATTCATTTTCCCCAAAACGGGAGTGCAAAAGTACAAATTAATTTTACACTACCAACATTTTATGGTCTTTTTTTCCTTTATCCACAGGTTTAAACCTGTGGATAGAGAGGAATCTCTCCCTGAACTATAGGCTGGAAATAATAAGGAAGGGTATGAATTTCGCGAAACTTTCTACCGCACATCGGGTTGACTGCGATTGAAACCTATAGTTGTTTCACTTTATCAGGTTTCCTTGCCGTTTCCGGCTTGTAATTCAATCGAAAACATAATAAGGTTTTCGAGGGTGCAAAAGTACAACTTATTTTGGACTGAACAAGGAAATTGTGAAAAAAAGTTAAAATAATTATTTGTTTCTGATAATCATTACAGTTCCGCTGATATCGGGCAAAAGGACCAGGTTTTCAGGGATGGTTCGCATAAAATCATCCACAGCCTTTATAATTCCCGGCCATTTGTGATTGTAATCATGCACCATGATTACCCCACCGGGGGATAACAGGGGATAGAAGAACTCAAGTCCGGCTTTGGTAGGATTGTAGAGATCGGCATCCATGTTGACGAAGGCCACCTGTTCCCGGAAATCGCGGGCAGTTTCGGGAAAATACCCCTGGTGGATGATAATATGATGATTCCCGCCAATTTTATTCAGGACCGTCCCAACGCTGGTATCTGCAAAATTATCGGGCGTATAGGTTGCGGCTTCCCCCGTCTCCATGCCCAAATCCCGTGACGTAAATCCCGAAAATGTATCGAACAGATGAAACGGGCGGTTTGGGTCAAGATGATGCAGAACCCGTGCACTGTCGCCCTTGTACACGCCCAATTCTGCAAATACACCCGGAACCCGCTCCCTGTTGATCCGTTCCACCTGGAACCACCAGTTAAAAAACCGGACTTTATCGGGATATCCCCTCTTCAGCCTTTTTAGGGTGGAAGATATATGCCCGTTTTTCATCGCGAACTGCCATTGTGCCGGTTCGGTCTCTGCACCGGCAAATACGATCCAGAGATACCTTATAAATAACACAAGGAGTACAAGGATGAGCAAATAGTTCACTATTTGAAAGACAGACAGGTGCATAGGAATATGTTGGAAGGCAAATTTATGAATTTTCACGGACACACACAAAAAATCGCCCGTTTCCTTTTTTAATAGAAAAATATTGTATATTTGCATTTAATGAACCATATCATCATATCCTGATATTTCAAAATATTATCATGTATCAGAAGGCATTTTTAAATGGCACCATATATTCAGCCACCCGATTTTTAAGAACATTTCCTAAGCCTTCCCTAAGCCTTCTCTAAGTCTTCTCTAAGTCTTCTCTAAGTCTTCTCTAAGTTACCTACTATCTTCCTTCTATCTTCCTTTTATCTTCCTTTTATCTTCCTTTAATTTTCCTTTAATTTTCCTTTAATTTTCCTGATATTTGTCAGACATTCCTTCGACAATTCCGAAACAGGTTCAAAATTGCCTGTTCCGGGCTGTTTTAAAAAGTGAGCTTACATAACGGCAGGTATCAACAGGTAAGTTGAATCTTTCTCCTGCTTTTCCATTTCAAAACTCGCCGGGTCTGCAATTTTAAGCTAATTTTGCGCCTCAAATATTTCCATGTCAAAAAACATCCTTAACGAACTCAATGAGGTCCAGCGCGCAGCCGTAAAAGCTACGGAAGGACCGGTGATGGTGATCGCCGGGGCCGGATCGGGAAAGACCCGTGCGCTCACATACCGTGTTGCGCATCTTGTGGATAAGGGGGTGGATCCATTTCATATCCTTGCGCTCACCTTTACCAACAAAGCAGCCCGTGAGATGAGGGAACGCATCATCCACCTGGTCGGACCCGAAGCAAAAAATGTCTGGATGGGTACTTTCCACTCTGTGTTTGCAAGGGTGTTGCGCATCGAAGGTCATTTGCTCGGGTATCCTCCGAACTACACGATTTATGATACAGACGACACCAAGCGGGTCATTAAAAATCTGATCAGGGAAAACAATTTGGATGACAAGGTTTACCAGGCGGGATATATTCTTCACAGGATTTCCTCGGCCAAAACAAGCCTGCTTTCTGCAGAAGAATACAACGAAAGCCCTGAGTTGAAAGAATATGATGCTTCCTCCGGGAAACCGCAGACGGGACTTCTCTACACCCAATACCAGGGAAGGCTCCGTCGGGCATCGGCCATGGATTTCGACGACCTGCTTTTCAACATGAACATCCTTTTGCGCGATTTCCCGGATATTTTATACAAATACCAGCAAAAATTTCAATACATCCTGGTGGATGAATACCAGGATACCAACTTTGCCCAGTACCTGATCATCAAGAATCTCGCTGCCAACAATGAAAATATCTGCGTGGTGGGCGACGATGCGCAAAGCATATACGCCTTCAGGGGGGCCAATATCCAGAACATCCTGAATTTCAAAAGCGATTATCCCGATCACCAGGTCTTCAAACTGGAACAAAACTACCGGTCGACCAAAACCATCGTGAACGCGGCTAACAAGATCATTGAAAACAACAAAAACCAGATTTTCAAAGAGATATGGACCGATAATGAAGAAGGGCCACGCATCCAGCTGATCAAGGCATCCACCGACAATGAGGAGGCGAACCTGGTGGCGCAATCGATCTTTGAAAACAAGATGAACCACCAGCTTCAAAACCTGGCATTTGCCATTCTTTACCGCACCAATGCACAATCGCGCGCCCATGAAGAAGCTTTGCGGCGGCTCAACATACCCTGCAGGATTTACGGAGGGGTTTCTTTCTACCAGAGGAAGGAGGTTAAAGATCTGCTCTCCTACTTCCGCCTCACCATCAACAACCGCGATGAAGATGCCTTGTTGCGCATCATCAACTTCCCCGCCCGGGGAATCGGGAAGACCACCCTGGAGAAACTCATTGTCCTGGCCGATGAGCATAAGAAGTCCATCTTTGAACTTATCGAAAACCCGGCTGAAAATAACATCCGGCTGCCGGAAGGAACCACCCAGAAGATATTTGCCTTCGTGACCATGATCAAAAGTTTCACGGTGATGCTGAATTCGAAAAACGCCTACGAACTGGCCAAACACATTGCCGGTTCCTCGGGGTTGATGAAGGAGCTGTATGACGACAAAACGCCTGAAGGCGTGAGTCGCTTCGAAAACCTGGAAGAGTTGCTCAATGCGATCAAGGAATTTTCGGAATCGGCAAGGACGAATATTGAAACCGGGGAAATTGAACCAAACGTGGTGCGTACCCTCGATGAATTCATGCAGGATATTGCCCTGGTCACCGATGCCGACAAGGGAAGTGCCGATGACCCCGACCGGGTGACCCTGATGTCCATCCATGCAGCAAAAGGGCTTGAATTTCCCTATGTTTACGTGGTCGGCATGGAAGAAAACCTCTTCCCGAGCATCCAATCGTTGAACTCACGCACCGACCTGGAGGAGGAACGCCGGCTGTTCTATGTGGCAGTTACACGCGCGCAGCAAAAACTCACCCTCTCGTTCGCCGAAAACAGGTATCGCTGGGGAACGCCGACCATGTGCGAACCAAGCCGGTTCATCAGCGAAATTCCCGAGGCTTTCATCGACTTTCCCAGGAAAACTCCAGTCGCCAAAACCGGCTTTTCAAAAGAATACAACTGGTCAGCATCCATTCCCGGGGTAAACCTCCCCCTGAAAAAGCCGGTGGTCCCAAAAAATTTCCAGAAACTGACCAATGCCGACGGCGATGCCGAACGGCCTGCACCTGAAGGCCCTCCGTCGGAGGTTGAAGAGATCCGGCCCGGAATGGATGTGATCCACGAACGCTTCGGACAAGGCAAGGTAGTGAGCCTTGAAGGAGTCGGACCGAATAAAAAAGCAACAGTTTTTTTCCCGGTCATAGGCCAGAAACAGTTGCTTTTAAGGTTCGCCAAACTTCGCATCGTCAATTGACCCGGTATAGATTTCCGGATAATTGTTATATCTTTGCAAAAAAGAACACGTGAACGAACATATGGAATACAATACCACCCGCGAAATGATGTTTATCCCGGAATATGGCCGGAACATCCAGCGGATGATTCAATACACCTGCACGGTGGAAGATCGCGAAAAACGCAACAAGGCAGCAAAATTCATCATCAATGTCATGGCAGAACTGCACCCGACAGTGAAAGAATCGGGCGATTTCAAGCATAAACTTTGGGATCATCTCTTCATCATTTCCGAGTTCAAGCTTGATGTTGACGCACCTTATCCCCCACCCCCTCCCCTGTCGCTCAGCACCAAACCCGAACACCTCTCCTACCACGACAAGGAAATCGAATTCAAACATTATGGCAAAAACATCGCCCTGATGATTGAAAGAGCCACCGAATATGAGGATGGGGCTGAAAAGGATGCGCTTATCAAGGCCATAGCCAATCATATGAAGAAATCCTACCTCAACTGGAACCGTGAATCGGTCAATGATGAACTGATAGAAAAACACCTGAGCGTACTTTCAAAAGACCAGCTCAAACTGAACCAGGATTTCAGATTTACACATACCAACGACATCCTGGCCCAAAACCAGAAACGGAAACCATTCCGCCAGGGACCCGACCGCAATTTCAACAAACAGCAGCAAAGCCATCCAAAACAGAATTTCAACAACCCGCGCGGCCGGAATAAACCCCAATGAGTTCGTTTGAAATCATCGGGGGTAAAAGGTTAAACGGTGAGATCATTCCCCAGGGCGCCAAAAACGAGGCGCTTCAGGTAATTTGCGCCTGCCTGCTTACCTCCGGAAAAGTCACCATTCACAATATTCCCGACATCCGTGATGTAAACAAACTGATCGAATTGCTGGAAGCCATCGGGGTGAAAGTATTAAAAACAGGGACCTCCTCCTTTACCTTTGAAGCAGAAGAGCTGAATTTCGATTATCTTCAAACCAGGGATTTTCGCGACAAAGTGGGCAGCCTCCGCGGATCCATCATGATCCTCGGACCGATGCTTGCCCGATATGGTAAAGGATTCGTATATATTCCCGGAGGGGATAAAATCGGCCGCCGCCGGCTCGATACACATTTCCTCGGACTCCAGAAACTGGGAGCAAATTTCGAATATCATCCCCGGGAACAATTGTTCACCGTTACATCCTCCGGACTCAGGGGGGCATACATGCTGCTCGATGAAGCATCGGTAACCGGGACGGCGAACATCCTGATGGCGGCCGTGATGGCGGAAGGAACTACAACGATTTTCAACGCTGCCTGCGAACCCTATATTTCCCAGCTGTGCAAAATGCTGGTCTCCATGGGCGCCATGATTGAAGGGATCGGGTCAAACCTCCTCTCAATTACCGGGGTTGCGGCACTGCATGGTTGTGAACACACCCTTTTATCAGACATGATTGAAGTTGGGAGCTTCATCGGCCTCGCCGCCATGACCCGGTCGGAAATCACCATCAAAAATGTCAATTACAGCCAGCTCGGACTGATTCCCGAAGTATTTAAACGCATGGGTATCAAAATCGAAAAACGGGATGACGACCTCTACATACCTGCACAGGAACACTATGAAGTTGAATCCTTCATGGATGGCTCCATCATGACCATCGCCGATGCCCCATGGCCGGGTTTTACCCCCGACCTGATCAGCATTGTACTGGTCATCGCCACTCAGGCAAAAGGGAGTGTCCTTATCCATCAGAAAATGTTCGAAAGCCGGCTTTTTTTTGTCGACAAACTCATTGACATGGGGGCCAAAATCATCCTCTGCGACCCGCACCGGGCAACAGTGATAGGGCTCGACCATCAATACCAGCTCAGGGGGATCCGCATGTCCTCCCCCGATATCCGCGCCGGTGTGGCACTCTTGATCTCTGCATTGTCAGCAGAAGGAACAAGCATCATCGACAACATTGAACAGATTGATCGCGGTTACCAGGAAATTGACCTCCGGCTTCAAAAACTCGGAGCCAGAATCCGCCGGATCAATGGCTGACAATTTGTCGCACACAATCAACTGGCAGGTTTTTTGTAACCGTCAAGCCGAAGTAAATTCGAATACTACTTTTTTATGATGCGCAGAAGCAAAAAAAACGAAAAGGAGAAGATGAACAATAGCAGTGCACCCAACCATGTTCCAGAAGAGATCGTAGACCTGGAATCACCGGACAATGGTCCAATTGCAGAAAGTACCGCGACCAATCTCAATCCGCTGCCCGAATTGGGAACGGAAAGTCAATATGCCGAACTCAATGATAAATATCTTCGGCTTTATTCGGATTTTGACAATTTCCGGAAACGGACGTTGAAAGAGAAGATAGAAAGCAGTAAATATGCATCCGCAGATATCATTATCAAATTGCTACCGGTTGTTGATGATTTTGAACGGGCCATGAAGGCTTTTGATGCCACCCCCGATGCGGGACAGGCTGCCAGGGATGGGATGGTGCTGATATACAACAAATTTATCTCCGTCCTGCAGCAACAAGGCCTCGCACCAATGCGAACAGCAGGTGAGTCGTTTGACACCGATTTTCATGAAGCTATCACCAACATCCCGGCTCCCACTCCCGAATTAAAAGGGAAGGTAGTCGACGAGGTTGAAAAAGGATACCTCCTGAACGGGAAAGTGATCAGGTATGCAAAAGTGGTGGTTGGAAATTAACGATACAATATGTCGAAAAGAGATTATTACGAGATACTGGAAGTCAGTAAAGACGCATCGCCTGAAGAGTTGAAAAAGGCCTACCGGAAGCAGGCCATCAAATTTCATCCTGATAAGAACCCCGGGAAAAAAGACACCGAGGAAAAGTTCAAGGAAGCGGCCGAGGCTTATGAGGTTTTAAGTGACCCGAACAAGCGTAAAAAGTATGACCAGTATGGACATGCCGGCATGGGTAATGGCGGATTTGGCGGTGGCGGAATGAACATGGAGGATATTTTCAGCCACTTCGGTGATATATTCGGCGGCGGTGGCGGGAACGATCCCTTCAGTTCTTTCTTTGGCGGGGGGGGCGGCGGAAGAAGAGGAAAAACGGTGAACCGGGGTTCCAATCTTCGTGTAAAAGTCAAACTGACCCTGGAAGAAATCGCCCATGGTGTTGAAAAAAAAATCAAGGTAAACAAATATCTGACGTGCAATACATGTAAAGGCACCGGTGCCCGGGGAGGGAGTTCGTTTTCAACCTGCTCCACCTGCCGCGGTTCCGGTCATGTGTCGCGTGTCCAATCCACTTTCCTCGGACAGATGCAAACCACGCAAACCTGTCCCAATTGCGGTGGCGAAGGACAGATCATCACCGATAAATGCACCGATTGCGCAGGCAACGGGGTAGTAAAAGGTGAAGAGGTGATCTCCATCCGGATCCCTGCCGGGGTATCCGAAGGTATGCAGCTCTCCATGGGAGGTAAAGGCAATGCTGCAGCCCGTGGTGGGGTCGCAGGCGACCTGCTGATACAGATCGAAGAAATTGCCCACGACCAGTTTGAACGCGACGGGAACAACCTCCTGTACGAATATTATATCACTTTTACCGAGGCGGCACTCGGCAGCAATGCTGAAGTTCCGACCATCGACGGAAAGGTCAAAATAAAAATCGAACCCGGCACGCAAAGCGGAAAAGTGTTGCGCCTGCGCGGTAAAGGGCTTACCAGCATCAATGGTTATGAGGGAAAAGGCGACCTGCTGATCAGCATCGTCATCTGGACACCCAAAACATTGTCAAAAGAGGAAAAGATTATTCTGGAAAAATTAGGCAATTCCGACAATTTCAAACCTTCACCCGGGGCACATGATAAAAATATTTTTTCCCGGATGAAAGACCTGTTTGAACAATAACAATCAATCATGGATCTATTTTCAGCGCAGGGCGTTTCCAAACAGTATGCGAACCACAAAGCCCTTGACAAAGTAAGCATCGATGTTCCTGAAAGCCATATTTTCGGACTTCTGGGGCCAAACGGAGCCGGGAAAACAACCCTTATCCGCATCATCAATCAGATCATCGCCCCCGATGAAGGTGAACTCTACTTCATGGGACGAAAACTCCGTCCAAACGATATCGCACAGATAGGTTACCTGCCTGAAGAACGCGGATTGTATAAAAAAATGACGGTGGGCGAACAGTCAATGTATCTTGCACAACTCAAAGGTCTCAGCCATCACGAAGCTCAAAAGCGCCTGAAATACTGGTTTGAGAAGTTTGAGATCAGGGGTTGGTGGAACAAGAAGGTTGAGGAACTTTCAAAGGGGATGCAACAGAAAGTCCAGTTCCTGGTTACCATCATCCATGAACCTAAACTGCTCATCTTCGACGAGCCCTTCAGCGGCTTTGACCCGATCAACGCCAGCATTATGAAAGATGAGATCCTTGCGCAGAAAGAAAAAGGGGCCACGATCATTTTTTCAACACACAATATGTCCTCCGTAGAACAACTTTGTGACGATATAGCACTCATTAACCGCTCAAAAGTGGTCCTGAACGGGACCGTCAGGAATATTAAAAAAACCTACAAAACAAACACCTTCGGGCTGAGTTACAGCGACTACGAGGGTGACCTTCATTCAATTCTCCCGGCAGAATTCCAGGTTCTTTCAGAGAACAAGGATATTGACCATCACCATGTCCTTATCAAACTCCCGGCCGAAGCAACACCCAACGATCTCCTGAGAGTCATGTTGCCCTTCGTTACGATTTACAAGGTCAGCGAACAGATCCCCAGTATGAACGATATTTTCATCCAGGCAGTTACCCAGCAAACACCCCAACCCGTAACGCACGATTGACATGAATAAAATCTTCCTCATCATACGGAGAGAGTACCTCACCCGTGTCAGAAAACGCTCTTTTATTGTCATGACCATCCTGGGTCCACTGCTGATGGCAGCCACCATTGTGGTTCCCATCTACCTGGCCACCCGCAACGATGAAACGAAAACGGTGGCAGTACTGGACGAAACAGGGATTTTTTATGAGAAATTCAAAGATTCCGACAATATCCGGTTCCATTATCTTGTGAGCGACATTGCAACGGCAAAGGCCAATTTTTCGAAGAGCAATGATCATGCATTGCTGTTCATCCCGAAGACAGAGGTAACCTTTCCCACCAATGCCATCCTGTACTCAGAAAAAAGTGTCAGCATAAACGTCACATCCTATATCAGGAATGTGATGAGCAAACAGATCGAGGAGCTGAAACTCCAGGCACAACTCAAAGAACTTCAAACGGATAAAAAAGAGCCGGTTGTCATAGATGACATCATGCGCTCTATAAAAACTTCAGTGGATATCAACACCATGAAAATCGGGGAAGATGGCAAGGAATCAAAAAGTTACACCGAAATCAACATGGCGCTTGGCATGTTTGCCGGCATTCTCATCTATTTCTTCATATTCCTGTTCGGTGCACAGGTAATGCGCGGTGTAATCGAAGAAAAGACCAGCCGGATCGTAGAGGTGATCATCTCTTCGGTAAAACCTTTTCAGCTGATGATGGGCAAAATCATTGGAGTAGGCCTTGTCGGACTTACCCAATTCCTGCTTTGGGTGATACTCACCGCCGGGATTGTGACCGTGGTC
>CAIKNA010000050.1 GCA_903828645.1 uncultured Bacteroidales bacterium | reverse complement strand
GTACACATCGCTCTACGGACACCTTAGGAATTATGCCGGTGCCATTGCAGCATGGGCCAGGGCCCAGCAGGTCAGGAAGGAATCGTTTGCCATCGACATGGAGGTTCCGGAGGGAACGCTCAAAGTGAAGAAGGGCGACCTCATCGCCTATTCGGGAAATTCGGGTGCTTCGGGAGGCCCGCATCTTCATTTCGAGATCCGGGATTCCAAAACTCAGGAGATCATCGATCCTATGGATTTCGGGTTCATGAAAGCCGACAACATTCCTCCCGTGGTAACCTGGCTGAAGATATACCCCTTCGGAGATAACTCGATGGTTAATTTTTCTGATAAAGCTGTTCTGATCCCGGTCACGGGATCGGGAGGCAGCTTTAGGCTGAAAATGGCAGACACCGTGAAAGTTACCGGGAATATCATCTTTGGCATAGAAACTTCCGACAATGCGGAGGGAGGACTGAAAACCGGTGTTCACTCCATTGACCTGACAGTTGACGGAGTGAAGGTTTTTTCACAGAACATTGAACGCTTTGCCTTTGCCGAAACCCGCTATGTAAACAGCCTGATGGACTACCCCGCCATGGTGCAGAATCAGCGCAAGATCCAGCGGTCGTATGTGGCCCCAAACAACAAGCTGAGTGTCTATTCCGATGTGAAAAACCGGGGAGTTGTGAATTTTATGGACTCGAAAGCCCATAAAATCCAGTATGTTGTGAAGGACGCTTTCGGCAATCCTGCCACACTGGTATTTTATGTTAGAAGTCACCCTCCTGCAAACAAAGGAGGGCAGCCAAAGCCAGTAAATCATTCAGAAAACCAGGTGTTTTCTTATAAAACGGATAATCAGTTTGTGCGGGCCAACGTGAAGTTTGAAGTCCCCGCCGAGGCTGTATATGATGATTTCCCGTTTGAATATTCACTCACGCCACCGGTGATGGGTTCATACGCCGGGGTGCATCATCTTCAGAACCAAAACATGCCGCTGCATACCTGGTGCACGCTTTCAATTAAAACAGAAAACCTGCCGAAGAACCTGGAGTCGAAGGCCGTGATTGTAGCTGTTTCGGCCGGGAATAAATTCGCAAGCAGGGGAGGGACCTGGGAAAATGGCTGGATCACGGCAAAGATCCGCGATTTCGGGAATTACACAGTCACTGTTGATACGGAACCCCCGGTTATCAGGGTGATCAACATTTATCCGAATAAGAAAATAAAGAGTCAATCTTCCATCATGGTGAAGCTCTCGGATAACCTTTCAGGGATCAAGACCTACCGCGGAACACTCAATGGTAAATGGATACTGATGGATTACGACGAGAAAAACCGCCTGCTGACCTATGCTTTTGATGAAATGATGAAACCGGGGAAGAATGTGTTTGTGCTTACAGTCACGGACGGGGTGGGGAACACTTCACGATATGAAGCTGCGCTCATCCGATAGATGGCAGGCAAAGCGACCCACTTAGAAAAGAACAAATTCCTTTGATTTTAATATCTTTGCAACATGCAAGAAACCATCCTGATCCTGGATTTCGGTTCACAGTACACCCAGCTCATTGCGCGACGGGTTCGTGAACTGAATGTGTTTTGTGAAATACACCCGTTCAATAAAATCCCGGTTATAGATCAACAGGTCAAAGGGGTAATCCTTTCAGGAAGCCCATATTCAGTGCGGGATGAGAATGCCCCTTCCCCTGATCTCACAAACATCCGGCATAAATTTCCCCTACTTGGGGTATGTTATGGTGCGCAGTACCTCGCACAATCATCAGGCGGTATGGTGGCTCCCTCAGAGATCCGCGAATATGGCCGTGCGAACCTTTCATCGATGGATGAAACCAGCGATCTGCTTCACGGGATGACTCCGGGAACCCAGGTGTGGATGTCTCATGGCGATACGATCCTGAGTACACCAGATTCCTTTAAAGTCATCGCCAGTACTGTTGATGTGAAATATGCCGGATACCGGGTTGCCGGTGAATCAACCTATGGAATCCAGTTTCACCCAGAAGTTTATCATACCACAGAAGGTTTGATACTCCTGAGAAATTTCGTCGTTGATATCTGCGGATGCAACCAGTTGTGGACGCCCGAGTCGTTTGCTGAGACCACGGTGGCGATGTTACAACAAAAGCTGGGCAATGATAAGGTAGTGCTTGGCCTTTCGGGCGGTGTCGACTCCTCGGTAACGGCAATGTTGCTGAACAAAGCCATCGGGAAGAACCTCTATTGCATTTTTGTTGATAACGGGTTGCTGCGGAAAAATGAGTTTTCAAGGGTGCTGGAACGTTACAAATCGCTGAACCTGAATATTACAGGAGTCGATGCGCGAGACCTGTTCATCGACGCGTTAAAAGGTGTCACAGACCCCGAACAGAAACGCAAGATCATTGGCAAGGCCTTTATAGAGGTGTTTGATGCAGAAGCACATAAAATACAGGATATCAAATGGCTGGCACAGGGAACGATTTATCCCGATGTGATTGAATCGCATTCGGTGAAGGGGCCTTCGGCCACCATCAAATCGCACCACAATGTTGGCGGGCTGCCTGATTATATGAACCTGAAAATTGTCGAACCACTCAACAGCCTCTTCAAGGATGAGGTCAGGAAAGTGGGGCGCACCCTTGGGCTCGATGCCGAATTTCTCGACCGCCATCCATTTCCCGGTCCGGGGCTGGCCGTGCGCATCCTAAGCGACATCGACCGGGAAAAAGTGGCCATGTTGCAGGAGGTCGACGACGTTTTCATAACCGGGTTGCGCACAAACGAATTGTATCATACGGTATGGCAGGCCTTTGCGGTTTTGCTGCCCGTGCAATCCGTGGGGGTGATGGGGGATGAGCGCACTTATGAGAATGTGATAGCCTTGCGCGCAGTGACATCAACCGATGGCATGACTGCCGATTGGGCCCATCTGCCTTACGAATTCCTGGCAAAGGTGAGCAATGAGATCATCAACAAGGTGAAAGGGGTGAACAGGGTGGTTTATGACATAAGCTCAAAACCTCCTGCAACAATTGAATGGGAGTAATCTGTGTAAAGGGTATCCAGGGGAGTTATATTTCAATTTTGAACCATATCATGAAACTATTTACGCATCTCTGTTTTCTTTTGATATTGCTCTGTACTCCTTTCAATGGCAGAACGCAATCAACGCAGGAGCAACTGAAGCAAATCCACTCTTCTGTCATTGAGAAAATCGACGGCAGGGATTTTTACATCCATACAATCAAACGGGGGCAAACCCTCTACATGATCTCCAAGGCTTACGGTGTGGATGTCAATGAAATCATCCGCGAAAATCCCGGGGTAAAAGAGGGAATCAAAGCAGATCAAAAACTCAGAATTCCTGTCGCGGGGCAAAAAAATGCGGTTTCTCCAAATTCAAAGTCCACTTCCGGGAAAGAAAAGACAGGGACGGGGAAAGAGAACATTGCCGGGAGCAAGGAAAACACGGGTAAAGCCGATTCGGTGGCCGTTGCGGAACTGCCGTGCGGACAAGATATTTCAACGAAGAAACCTCTCTACAAAGTCGCCCTGATGCTTCCGTTTTTCCTGGCAGGTGTTGATCAGATCGATGCAGTGAACCCTGATCCGAAAATATTTGAAACCTCAAAATCATTTCAGTTTCTTCCCTATTATGAAGGGTTCCGGATGGCGCTTGACTCACTGGAGAAACAGGGGATGAAAATAAAGCTGTTTGTATATGATGCCGACAAGGATACGGCCAAAACCAGGCAGTTACTTCGAAAGCCGGAGATGAAATCGATGGACATGATCTTTTGTCTATTATATCAGCCCAATTTCCAGATCGTCGCTGCGTTTGCAAAAAAGAACCGGATCAACCTTGTAAACCCGATTTCTGAACGAAGTGAGCTGATTGCTGGCAACCCTTACGTTTTTAAGGTCCAGCCTCCGAAAACGAACCAGGTGGAGCAACTGGCTGAATATATGTCCGGAGCCTTCACCGGAGGAGAGGTGCTGATCATCAGGAATGGTCACTATGGCGACCATGATGCCCCGGACCGGCTGAAGAAGGAGTGCCAGGAACGTAACCTGAGGGTACAGGTAGTCGAAGGCCAGGAAGCTGCAATTGCCAGGTATTCGAAGGATAAACCAAACTATGTGGTGGCTTTTTCGGATGACCAGGCGTATGTGCTCGATTTACTGCGGGATATGTACAAATTGCGCAATGAATATAACCTTACACTGATTGGTTTGCCCGACTGGTCTGTCATGGAAGGACTGGAAAATGAGTACCTGGTCGCTCTGAAAGCCCACATGATGGCCCGGTCCTTCATTGATTATGACAACACAGCGGTAAAACTGTTTGTCCGACAATACCAGGAGATTTACAAGTCAGATCCAGAACTGCTTGCTTTTCAGGGGTTTGATCAGGCATGTTTTTTTCTTACCGCAATGAATACTTATGGAACAAATATCGGCCGGTGCATCGGGGACTTTAAATTGAATACCCTGCTGACGAGGTACCATTTCATCCATAACAAAGAGAATGGATTTGAAAACCGGCATTGGGAGATCTACAAATATGAGAATTACAAGCTGGTGAACGTTAACTGATCGTTAAACGGTTACCGGTACCGCGAGCAATGGGACATTTGTTGCAAAAAGGTTCTTCTTGGTGATGTTTTTTGTGAAGAACATATAAAGCAGGCTGTGTTTGTGTGGCTGGAAGGCGATCAGTTCGATTTTATTTGCAGCCACAAACTGGTCAACAGCTGTCTGGTTGTCTTCGGCAACTTCAATAACTTCGAAACAGATCTGGTTGGTCTTCTCTTCTTTACCGAATTTCATTTGCAACACCTTCATGCGCACATACGCATCACTTTGCTTTACTTTGGTGATGAAGTGAACGACATGGATCCTGGCAGAGAATACAGAAAACAGGTCCATTAATTCTGAAATAGTTGCCGCATTACCTTCAGAAAGGTCGGCTGCGAACATGATGGATCCGAATCCGTGGAAATTTTTAATGTCAGGCACTGTGATGACAGGCACTTTCGCATGATCAATGATAAAGGTGGATACCTTGCCCCAGATATTCACGTTTTTCCCTTTACCGGTAGTTCCCATCACCACAAGGTCAGGGTGAAATTCGAGGCAGATCCCGTCGAGTTCGTGTTCAAGTTCACCCCCGGTAACGGTGGAGGAGACCTTGATATCCGCGATGTTTTCTTTCTGGATCAGGTTGTTCACCTTTTCTTCAAGTTCATCCATGTTGCGTTCAGCCTGCCTGAAGATCTCTTTCATCAGCTCCTCGTTGTATATGGTACTCATGTCGAGCGTATCGGGAAAACTGGTGTCGGCAATAATGATCTGATCAAAATAGGTGTGAAAAAGTTTGATCTCCCCGCCAAATACCCTGGCAAATTCAATGGCATAGCGACATGTAATATCGGTGTGGCTCGAAAAATCGACCGGTACAAGAATTTTTTTCATTTGGGCTGGCTTAGAACCTATAAAGATAGGATAAATATCAATGCAAATTTAATATCTCCAGCAGCAATCCACAATTATTATGGTTTGAATAGTGCTTTTTGAGGATGGATTCCCTCTCTGCAATTTGGATAGCCGTGAATTCCAGCAGGAAGAGCCGCAGGAGTTCTTTCTTCAACTCCTCCGGGCTGGTTGCAATGCTACAAAGTTCTTCGAGGGATGTACCTGCCACCATGCCGGGGTTTACAAGGCAAAATCGCCCGTTGAAAAGGGCGTTGAGGAGTTTCAGCTTTAACCCGGTTTGTTGGAAAGTGACCATGATATTGACCTGTGCTTCGCTGATCAGTCTGAACATTTCGTTATCCCCCGGGTTTTGAATGACCCTTATGTTCTTGTGACCTGCGGTTAACCTTATCAGCCAGTCGGGAGGGTCAAGACCTGCAATCACCAGTTCAGGAAATGTATCTTCCCATACCCTGGTGATGAGAAACTCTGCAGCGACACTGTTTTCCGGGACAGAGAGTTTTCCCTGGTACAGGGCGTAGGTTCCTTTCCCCGGGACTGTTCTCACTTCATCATCCCGGTGAAAACTTGGCAGGCAGATCACTCTTTTATCCGGAAATACTGTGGACAGGTATTGGGCGTCATCCTGTGAAACCGCAAGCATGACCGAGGCATGTCGAACCGTTTTTTGAAATAATTTCAGTCGCAGGCTTTCTGCAAGGAAATAGAACTTTTTCCCGGGATTTTTTTCAGCCTTGAAAAGATGATAGTAGTAGTGATGCTCAATGTTGCTTTCACGGTAAATAAGAAGCCTCCCCTTCAGCCTTTTGTCAGACATGATTCCGCAGGTATGGAGCCCTTCGAAAAGAATGGGATGGTTGTCATTCAGCAGGTCTTGAATAAGTTCCTGCGACGTCCTGCTTGCAACAATATAGGGTTTCAACCCCAGGTTTGCAGCAAAACCAGTGTTGCGGCGATAATACTGAACCGACACACAATATTCGTTCAGT
>CAIKNA010000049.1 GCA_903828645.1 uncultured Bacteroidales bacterium | reverse complement strand
TGGTTTTTCCCGCGGATAACTCAAACTATACCGCTGGAAAGCCGGTAACCATTACTGCCAGTGCAAGCGACTTTGACGGAAGTATTCAAAAGGTGGACTTCTATCAGAATAATACCCTGATCAGTTCCGATAATACCTCTCCTTACTCAACAACATGGAATCCGGCTGCCGGAAATTATGTGCTCACCGCCAAAGCTACTGATAATGGCGGAGCTGCCAGCAGTTCCCAACAAGTGAATGTTACCATTCTTCCATTGATTTCCTGTACGGATTCATCAAAAATGGCTGCGCAAGGGTCATTTTCACTTGGGTATAAATATACTTTCGAAACTGTGGGAACCAATGTGAAAGTTACATTTGAATTGCTCGATACCGATAAACCAGGCTTAATTGCCTATTTATGGAAAGAAAATCCTTTTGCGGAATCGCAAATGGCCAATGTCTCAGGAAAGATTTTCTCGGCAACTCTTACCGGGCAAACAATTGGCTCAACAATCAGCTATGCCTGCAAGTTTGCTTATTCCGGAGGCATGGCGGTAACAAAATACTGTTTGTACCAGGTCGGGAAAAATTGCAGTACGGCCGGGATTGACAACCTGTCGGCACTTCCGCTTATTTTCTTCCCAAATCCTGTATCAAATGAACTAAACATAAGCAATATCCGCGAAAAAGCGGCCATTTCAATTTACGATTTGAACGGGAGGCAGTTATTGAGTAGAACATCCGGGATTAACGATGTAAAAATCGATGTAAGCCAATTGAAAAAAGGTGTTTATATCATTAAGGTCAACGATGATCATTCCATAAGGACAAGTAAAATGATAAAACAATAATCTGACAACAGAGCCGTGTAGGCTGAAGATAGTATCCCCACAAAGCGAATTCCGGCACCAGTGTTATTTTGAACTGCATGTTTCTCAAATTTTCCCTCGAAGTGTAAATATCCGGCATTCGGAATGTGTATAGGCTGATGGGTTAAGCTATAAAAGTATCATGTTATATATTGTTGATATATAATATTATAAATACCATTAATCATTATATTGATGTATTAATGATGTAATAAAAAATGGTGGCATGCTGAATAATTGATGTACAAAAAAGTTTTCTAAAAGGCTGATACAGGGTTACATTAGCGGTCGCATTCCGCCAGCTTTTTTCGCAGGAAAATGCCTTTCAATGGACAACCGGTTGTTCCACTTTACCTCCCGGCACATTAAAAAATTCAATTTAACCAAAAAACAAATCCTTATGAAAAAACAATTCCTGTTTGCACTAATCAGCGTGTTTTTTTCTATGATTGTTTACGGACAAACCCCGGTGGATTTGCCCGTGACATTTGACAATGCCAATGTAAATTATGCATTGGTTGATTTTGGTGGCAATATCAGCAGTATTGTTACTGATCCTGTGGTTCCCTCAAACATGGTGTGTAAAGTCATCAAAACCGCTACAGCGGAACTTTGGGCCGGAACCACCATTGGCGGAACCGTAGGCTTCGCCACAGCCATTCCTTTTTCTGCAGGTGCAACCACGATTACCATGCGGGTTTATTCACCAGATGCCGGAATCCACATCCGCATGAAAGTTGAGGATCCGAACGACCCAACTAAAAGTGTTGAAACAGAGGCATTAACAACCTTGGCAGACACCTGGGAAACACTCTCGTTCAATTTCGCAAACGAGGCGCCCGGAACAGCTCCCATCAATTTCAGTTACACCTATAAGAAGTTATCGGTTTTCTTCAACTTTGGAACAACAGGTGCAGTTGCAGGGACAAAAACATACTATTTTGATGATGTCGTATATATTCCCTCAGGGCCAATTCCGCTAAATCTGCCGGTTACCTTCGATAATATATATGTCAACTATGACCTCCTGGATTTTGGCGGCAACACCAGCAGCATCGTTGCTGACCCTGTGGTTCCTTCAAACAAGGTATGTCAGGCAATTAAATCCAATATAGCTGAAACCTGGGCCGGAACAACCATCGGAGGAACGACCGGTTTTGCAACAGCGATCCCTTTTGCCTCCGGAGCAACCACCATTACGATGAGGGTTTATTCTCCCAATGCAGGAATCCCTGTCAGGATGAAGGTAGAAGATCCGAACGATCCGGGAAAAACTGTGGAAACAGAGGCGTTGACAACAACATTTAATGCATGGGAAACCCTTTCATTCAATTTTGCCAACCAGGCTGCAGGAACGGCTGCAATTAATTTCAGCTATACCTATAAAAAAATGAGTGTATTCTTCAATTTTGGGACTTCAGGCGCCGTTGCAGGTACTAAAACATATTATTTCGACGATATTGTTTTTATTCCCGCAGTGCCTGTTCTTGTTGATTTGCCGGTAACGTTCGACAACCCCGCCATCAATTACAACCTGGTCGATTTTGGCGGAAATGCCAGCAGCATCATCGCTGATCCCGTGGTTCCCACTAATTTGGTTTGTAAAATTATTAAAACCAATACAGCCGAATCATGGGCAGGCACCACCATTGGAGGAGCAACCGGTTTTGCCACGCCGGTGCCATTTGCACCGGGTTCGACCACCATCACCATGAGGGTGTATTCTCCCGATGCAGGTGTCGTTGTGCGCATGAAGGTCGAAGACCAGAACAACGGGGGAATTAGTGTGGAAACAGATGCCTTAACAACAACTGTGAATACATGGGAAACCCTGACCTTTAATTTTGCAAACCAGGCTGCAGGAACACCTGCTATTAATTTCAGCAATACCTATAAAAAACTCTCTGTGTTTTTCAATTTTGGAACAACAGGCGTAGTTGCAGGAATGAAAACATACCTTTTTGATGACGTTGTGTTCGGCGGTACCGGTCCGGCTCCATGCACTTTACCGGTGACTTTCGAAAACAGCAATGTAAACTACGGTTTGCTCGATTTTGGTGGCAACACCAGCAGCATTGTGATCGACCCGTTGGTTCCCGGAAACCATGTTTGCCAGGCAATAAGATCAGCAACGGCAGAATTCTGGGCCGGAACAACCATTGGAGGGACATCTGGTCTGGCGAACGCAATCCCCTTCGCCCCGGGTGCAACAAAGATTTCAATGCGGGTTTATTCACCAGATGCCGGTATTCCCGTGCGCATGAAAGTTGAAGATCCCAATGACCCGGGGAAAACCGTTGAAACAGAAAAGTTGACGACGACTTCCAATGCCTGGGAAACCCTTGAATTCAACTTTGCAAACCAGGTATCCGGAACCGCCGCACTCAATTTTACATACAGCTACAAGAAATTGTCTGTTTTCTTTAATTATGGAACCACGGGCATGGTTTCAGGAGAGAAAACATACTACTTTGATGATGTGACCTTCGTTCCTTATACCCCGATCACCATCTATGTGACCTTTCAACTACAGCAGCCTGATTCGATCCCCGCATTTGCATTCGGAAGCTGGAGTGGTTGGGGAAACTGGCCGGGTAATCCGATGGCATCTATTGGCAACGGTTTTTATTCGGTGACTCTTCCGTTTACTTCTTATACCAGCCACGAATTCCTTTTTGTGAATGGAAATACCCCGATAAAAGAAGTCCTGAATCCATCATGGCCTTGTACAAACGGGAATGCCACTTACACCAACAGGGTTTTAACGTTGGCCGGTGCCGATACCACCATCTGCCTGAATTGGAATTCATGTACTTCTTGTCTTGTGCCGGTCATTCCGGTCAACCAGACTTTGCAAAATGTTACCATTTTCTCGGAGCAGGGTGCCTGTTATGATGCTACCCAAACCATCACCGTTGCCGGGAACAATACTTATTTCACTGTGGAAGCAGGAGGAAATGTGACGATGGTTGCAGGTCACAATATTCTGATGCTGCCTGGTACTACAGTTGCTTTGGGTGGAGCCCTGCATGCATACATCACCAGCACTGAGCAGTATTGTCTTCTGTCTTCATCACCTGTGGTTAAATCAGTTGAAGACCAGGGAAGTAAACAGATCGCAGCAAATGCATTGTCCCTTAAGATTTTCCCAAATCCGGCCTCAGCCGAAGTTGTCCTTGACCTTCAGGGCGTTGTTGATGGTGCTTCATCAAAAATGGAGATGATCGGCATTCGGGGCGATATCCTTCGCGTCAGCTCGTTCCCGGGAAACGGACAATATCCGCTTTCGTTATATGGTATTCCTTCCGGAGTATATTACTTCAGAATTATTAGTGGCGACCAGGTAATCACAAAGATGCTGTTGAAAAAGTAATGTACTTCGTTGAATTGGCTTTCGGATAAACATAATTTTGGACCAATGTCCGGCAGCCCAAAGTGAATCAAATGCCCCGGTTTTAAGACCGGGGCATTTTGATTTAAATTTTAATGATTTTGAAACATGCTGTTTCATGATTATTCCTGATATGGAGCAAATACAAGCCAGGTTTGATCTGTTGACCCTGGTTATTCTTCCCGTCCCACACAAACCTGTGCAAGCCAATGACAAGTTTACCGGAAAATACTTTACAGATCTGATTGCCATACATATCTGTAACAGCAATTTCAGTTTCTGTTATCACGGAAGACCGGATAACCATGGTACACCCCGATTCAATTGGATTTGGGAAAATGGTCACGCTTTCACTTTCATGGCCGTGCTCTCCCGTATTGGTTAAAAAGGAATTTAATATTAATTCAGCCTGCATGTTATCCGACGGGGGTATTCCATTTAACAACCAGAAATTGATCCTTACGTTTTCATTGCCCGGCGCAGGTATATAAGCCCGATCTGTATATTTCCATGAATAGGAAGAGACTCCCCAGGTGCTTGTAAACACAATTGAGTCTGCTCTCCAATCGAATGCATGAACAGAATGGGAAAGACCTGCCAGGTTGATATTGAACCGGTCAATATTACCTGCAATATCCCAGGGCTGGACGACATACTGGGAATTTTCATTGCCTGCATTTCCCCATCTTGAAAATTCAAAATCAATTTCCCTGAAGTAATTATTGGGTGGTTGTGCATAGGGTGAACATTCATCCCATGTGAAAATTCCGGCGATGATGTTCGGATCAAGGAGATCGAACCTGCTGCCAACATCAAATTCATATCGTTTGTATCCTTGTGATGCTTTACAGATTAACTCTGAACAATGCCAATTACTTCCTTTTTTTGCAATTCTGAGATGCAATTTCTGCATGGCATCAATCCATACCATCGAATCGTTGTCATTGAAAATGTTCGGACCGGGTCCGGCAGGGATCGGGTTATCTCCGATCGACTTTTTGACGACCCAATCAAATCCTGACCATGAAATGATTCGTCTTCCATGCGGTCTGCATGATACAGCAACCGGAAATGAGAGAAGTTCTGCCGGAAGTTCTCCTCCCGAAAGGATGGGCGGGGAAAAAGACAGGGGTATTAAGAAGGCGATGATCCTCGTCGCAAATTGATCATTTTCACCTATTGCGATGTTTGTGTTGAAAGTCGAATCTGGCTGAAGGGTGGTGACCGGGTTTGATGAATAGGGTTTATTCCACCATCCGCCTGCTTCTTCAACAAAAATATAAACTGCAACCCCGTGATCGTTTAATGCTGTGTTTTTTACTTTCCCCTGCAATAAACCGGTGCTGCCCCAGTCAGGCACAAAAGTAAACTGAAGTGAAGGAACCGTCTGGGAAAAACACTCCCGGACCAAAAAAAGAAGGAGCATCGCGATCATGTGTTTCATAATGATCAAAGGTAAACATTAATCTCCTGATACCGTCTTTTCTGCCGGTCAATCTCGCTGTTAAGATGACCTAATCGTTCTATGTTGCGATGAGACAATGTGGTTAAAGGATAAAAGGATGTGAGGGTCTCCTACAGGCTAAAAGGCAATTTCGAAATGCGAAAGTTGAAATGTGAAATGCGATCCCGGGTCTCTGTTATCACCCCATATTTCGCATTTCAGATTTCAGATTTCAGATCCGCATTTCAGATTGATACACCGGTAAAATTAGATCAGGATGATACACAGGAAGAAAGTGAAACACCGGATGATTCATGATGTAACGTGTTATCTGGTCTTTACCAGTTTGTGGAATTCAATATAGTCACCCGCTACAATTTTGACAAGGTAGAGTCCCGAAGGATTCTGTTCAAAGCCAAATTCATGTTTTTTCCCGTCGATCATCCATTCGGTCATTCTCTTTCCGCCATCCATGCTGAAAATCTCAACCCGAATGGCGGAGAATTGTTTCCCGTATTGTTGGACAATGGTAAAGTTCCCACTGGTCGGGTTGGGGTAAAGAATGAAATGTACCGGTGAACCGGGTGGCTGTAAATCATCCGGTACTTTCATCATGATAACGACCGGTGCATCCGCCTGCTGGCAGAATACCGTATCAATATATCCATGCATAAATGCACCACCGGAAATTTGTGTTCCCGGTTTAAAAAGGATGCTCTGCCCGGCGATAAAAGTGACGCTATCGCCGGGTACCGCTACAATAAAAGGCGTATCTGTTCCGGCTACAATAATCGTGTCATGGGCATTGTAACAAACCTTGCCCGTAGCTGTCCCCGTCACACTGATGTTGGTACAAACCGGGTCGTTTATGCCAACAGCATAGGTGCCTGATTTTGAACAACCGTTGCCATCAGTTACCGTTACTGAATAGTTTCCGGGTGCCAGTGCTGATATACCCTCAGTGGATGCTGCATTGCTCCACAGGAAGCCATACCCCCCCGTTCCGCCGGTTACATTGAGCCAAAGGCTTCCGTCATGGCTGTCAGGACACCCGGCATTCATTACCTGCACAGAGATGCTGAGGTCAGGAGGTTGTTGGATGATCCAGCTTCCGGTTGCAGTAGTTGAAGCTGCATCGGTAACGGATACCGAATAACCGCCCGCCGCCAATCCCGATAATGCTGAAGTGGTTTCCGCATTACTCCATTGGTAGTTGTATGGTGCCACTCCTCCCGACACCGTCGTGGTGACAGATCCGTTCGCATTGCCATAACAGCCGGTTACATCAGTGACGGTTCCGGCTAAAGCCAGTGGAGCGGGAGTTACGGTAACCATTACCGTTTTTGATGATGAGCATCCGTTTGAAAGCATGGTGGATGTGGCTGTGTAGGTAATGTTGGATAGAGGTTTGGCATAAACGGTGGGCAGAACTTGCCCGGTATAGGGAGCAGAAGCCGGCATGTCGGAATAAAGGTCGGTAACGGGCGACCAGGTAATGCTGGCCGGCTGTGTTCCTGTAACCGACACATTATCGATACCCCAGAAATAACGGTAAACCGCGTCATATTTAAACCGGAGATACACCACCGGCTGGCTCAGGAATGGTGCCGTAAGGGGGATTAATGCGCTGGCAAATGCCCCCACGGTTCCAGAATTACTGTTGATGGTTGTGAGTGTTGTCCAGTTGGTTCCATCGGTGGAGACCTCTGCCTTCCCTGTGCTTATCCCGGAACTGATTTCATAAAAACAATAATAGAAACCAATGTTTACAGCACTGTAGCCCGCGGTGCTGAACGGGGGCGAGCGTAAAATGGTCGCAGTGGTACCACCGGAACCCTGGGCTTCGCTGTTGGTGAGGTAGAATTGGGAGTTGTCATTGCTATGCCATGTGCCGTAAGAAGAATATACATACCCGTTGGCCCGGAGGGTCCAGGCAGCGTTGGCGGGAGTACCCCCGGTTGAATTATTGGTCAGCGTCCAGTTGTTGGTTGCGGCATTAAAATTTTCTGATAAAATTGAAACCCCCGAAACCGTTCCACCGGTGGCATCGAGTTGCTGAACAGTTCCTGATACCATGACAGGTGCAGCAGGTGTTATCGTAACAGGCGCAGGGGTCGGCAGCACCGTAACAGTGGCCGTAGCGGTGGTTGAGCATGTGGCCCCCGGAACACTGGCGGTAACGGTATAGGTGGTGGTGGTTGCCGGATTAACCGTTTGAGCCGCACCGGTGAGGTTTCCAGGGATCCAGGTATATATGTAGTTCTGATTGGAACTGGTAGCGCTGAGGGTACTGGGAAAACCTGCACAAACGCTGGAAGGAAGGGCAGCTGCCGTAACCGCCGGCGGGGGTGAAATAGTTGCCACAACAGGGGTGCGTGCCGAAATGCAACCCGTGGTGATGTTCAGATTATAGAACCAATAATTGCTTGTGCTCACCGCTGAGTTCTTCCAGCCGGAGGTGACGACCATCGCACCGGAAGCAGACGTATAGGGGAAATAGGAATAATTTGGAGGTTCATAGTACATGGAAGTGACCCCGGTGTATGCTTTCATGAGGAGTCTGTAGTTTGTCCCGACCGGAATATAAAATCCAAGATTGAGAACCTGCATCGTATATGCTCCCCCTGATACAGCAATGGGCGAAGTAACGGCGATCTCTGTTCCTGATGAATTCAACAGGGCGATGGTAACGGTTCCGCTTCCTGCCGTGTAAATGGTGGCCGTGTTAAGGACAACATCCCGGGTGGTACTGAATACGATGCCGTAATTTGAAAAGGTGGTCGAGGAGGAACCTGACGCATAGGTCTGCCCGGTAATTTCATTCCAGAATCCTGTTCCTGCGGCAGCCACATAATAGGTGGTTGTTGCGCTGATAACGGGCGTCACAAAAGGGGATCCTGTTCCAACGGGGGTTGACCCGGCAGCCGATGAATACCACTTCAAAATCCCGCCCCCGCTGAGGGTGGCCTGCAGCGAAACCGTCCCGGGACCACACCGGCTGCCCGGTGTGGTGGAGGCAACCTGCGGATTTTCAACAACCAGCTTGAAACGCGGGGAAAGACATTCCGCTGCCGTTCCGTTTTTAATGCTCATTCGATAGTAGGTGGTCGCTGAAACAGAAGGAGTTGTATAAGTCGTGGTAGTGGCACCAGAGATATTTGTATATGTCAGGCTGTCTGTCGAATTTTGCCACAGGAAGGTTGCGGATCCCCAACCGGTGGCCGGTGAAAGGCTTAACACAACCGATCCGCTGTGGCAGAGGGATGCCAGGGATGAATTGATTGACGCCAGCGGGGGTAACGTTGTAACGGTTGCCTGGGCTGTGTTGATACAGTTACTTGCAAAATTCGTGGCGGTGCAGGTGTAAGTGGTGACCGATCCTGCCGGCGATTTCACATAGACGGCCGTTGCGCTGGAAAGTGGTACATAGCCAATGGTACATGAAGGATCGGTATAGAGATTTGTTGCCGGACTCCAGGTATAGGTATCGAAGTTGGACAGGGGTGTCGTTACATTCATTGGATAGATGTCGTTGGCGCAGATCGTCTGGCCCCCCGTGATCGAGATGGCAGGCGGAGGAACAACCGTAGCGATGACTGCACTTCGCGGACTTGCACACAGAACCTGGCCGTCGAAAGTCATTTTCGGACGCATCGTATAGGAACCGGAAGCGGCCGTACCCGCACATAAAACCGGGGCGGTAAGGCTGTTTGCACGGTAGTATAGGGTAGAGACATAACTGGTGTTATCACATTTAATATACACATAGTTTCCCCCCGTATTGTTATTGCTCCAGCACGTTTCAATGATGAGGTTCGAGGCTCCGTCCCAGGTGAAAGGGATCGTAAATGGAACCGTGTAGATCCCCGATGGCGGGGTGACGCTGGCTGCCGTATAAACGGTAGTCAGATTTGACTGAAGCGTGGAAACGAGCGCATTTAAGGATGTATGCCCCATGCTCAGGCTGAAGGAGTTATAGGTTTGCCCTGCGTTGGAAACGAATTCAAATGATACGGATGTCAGATTCCCGGCCGTCAATCCGGTGGATAACAACTCGGAAGCCTGGATCAGGTATTGGGTTTTTGCACCGCCGTAAGCGTGATAGAAAGGATTGGGACTGTACGATGTTAAACTGCCAGCGCCGATATTGACTGTACCGTTCAGATGTGTTTCAGCATCAACATAAAAAGTAGTAGTGGCGGCGATCGTTGGCGTGAAAAATGGAGAGCCTGTGCCAATCGAGCCCCACCCGGATGAACCGGTGTACCATTTAAGTTCTCCGTCTGTTCCGGTTGCCCCTATTTCAACGGGGCCGGTATTGCAACGGCCTCCATCCGTTGTGGAGGTGATCTGCGGGTTAAATACAGTGACGGTGCGTGGCAATGCCATGCACAGGGAGCCCGCACTGTTGCTGATCCTGAGTTTATAATAGGTGGGGCTGGTAAGTACCGGGGTTGAATAATTAGCGTTTGTTGCCCCGGGAATGTCGGAAAAACTAAGATTATCGGGCGAGGTTTGCCACTGGAATGCAGCATCCCCCCATCCGGTGGCCGGGCTCAGAGAGATCACGGACAACCCGCTGTTACAGATGTTCTCAGGTACGGCAATGATATCGGGCCGTGAAGGCAACGTGGTTACCGACGAAGTTACCGAATTGATACAGCCGGTGGCTGTTTTTAGGGCTGTACAGGTAATTGCGGTTGTATTTGCGATTGCGGTTTTGAAGTACAAGGTTGTGATGCTTGAAATTCCGTTGTACGGCATTGTACAGGCCGCATCCGTGAACAGGTTGGCAGCAGGGCTCCACGTATAGGTGTCAAAGTTTGAAAGGGTCGATAAAACGGTAAGGGTGGCCACCTGTGCGTTGCATACGGTTTGATTGGAACTCACGGTTAGATCCGGGGCGGGTAAAACGGTTGCCACTACTTCGCTGCGGGCGCTTGAGCAGAATGTATTCACCTGCCAGTCGTAATAATAGTAATAGTAACCGGCATACGTGCCGCCGGCACTGTTCCCTGTAATGGAAATCACGCCGGGGATGGTATAGGGGTATGCTGCTCCGGATGTATTCCGGTACAGGTTGACCGTTCCGCTTGCCATATATATGCGGTAACCTGTCCCGGCCGGGATAATAAGATTAACGGGAATGTAAGTTTTTACATTGATATTCGTGGAGGTGACCGGGTAGGTAACCGTTTGTAAAACAGTACCAAATTTGTCGGAAATTTTTAATACTACATTTCCTGCTGCACCGGGATAAACATACACACCCTGCAGATTGACCATGGAGTATACGTCAAAGAGGGGGCAGTCGCTCGATTGGGTCGAGGAACCGGTTCCGATGCCATTGGTGACGGCACCAACAGCTCCGGTCGTGCCTGTAACCTCTGTGGCTGCATAATAGGAGGTTGTTGAATGAATTACCGGGGTTGCAAATGTTGATCCTGTGCCAAGAGGCGTACCTCCCGACGGCGAAGCGTACCACCTCACAGTTCCTGCGCTGCCCGTAGCCATGAGGGAAACGGACCCGTAACCGCAACAGGTGTCGGGTGTAGTCGAAAGGATTGAATTTGCGAATGCAATATGGATCGGGGTTGACGACACAGAAACCGGCCCGTTATGACAGGTTACGATACACCGGTAGAATGTTGAACGTGCCGGCTGGGTCGTGAAGGTAGTCCGCATGGCCCCCGTGATATCGACGTAGGCCAGCCCATCGGATGAACTTTGCCACTGGAAGGTAATGCCGGTGCCGGTGATGGAATTTTGCAACGACAACGTGACAGGTTGCCCCAGGCATATGTTGTTTATGTCGGCAAGCGTATTTCCGGGTGCAGGAATCGCACAGCTATTATTCGGAATCCCGTCGTATTCATCCGCCCCGATATCCGGCATAAAACCGCCGCCGTTCACCTGGACAGGGTACCCGGCGGTTCCCTGCCGGGGGTTGTTGTCAAAATCATTGCTGTACCCGTCAATGGGATATGCCCCGCTTTCAATGACCGAGGCCGCAGGATTCATATGCAGAAAGCTGGCGCTGGAACAGGAGGTACTCTGAAAAACCGGGGCTGTTCCGCCGGTAAGTGAGAAATTGTCGCGTGGCGAGACCAGCGACTGGAAATTCGCCAGGGTTGAATAGGTACCCGTGGCATCCTGGAAAATCACCCTTGAAGATGAAGGGGTACCGGCAAAATAGTAGTTATTGTTTGAAGTACTCACGTAATTTGCCGTACTGATCGTCCCCCCGTACTTAAACGCCGATGTGATTCCCGTTCC
>CAIKNA010000048.1 GCA_903828645.1 uncultured Bacteroidales bacterium | reverse complement strand
TACCAGTGGCAGGTAACCCCGGCATCCTATGCTTCCATTGCGGATCCTACTGCCAACCCGGCTTCAATCACATGGAAATTGACAGGCAACACCGCGCAAACTGCCCTGCTGACGCTTACTGCCACTACTTCGGGAACCGTTCCTGCATGTTCTGCATCATCAAACCCTGTTGCCATTCTCATCAATCCGAAACCGAATACGCAACTGGCATCCTGTTTTGATCTGGTAACCACGCGCAATGCCAAACCGTTCCTGCTCAAAGGCGGAACGCCCCTTGGCAGCGGCGGAAAATATTATATCGATGGAACACTGGTCACAGGCGGCATCCTCGATCCTTCAAATCTCAGCCAAAACAACCATACGATCTCATTTATATATACTGATGTAAATGGCTGCCAGGCTTCCGACAGCAAGTCCATTGCGGTTTATCCATCAAATGCCGGCTATTCATGCATGAACAATAACTTTAATGATCCCCGCAACGCGGATCCCGCAACAAATAAATACCCAACGACACTGGTCACAGCCAACGGAAGAACTGCCTGCTGGATGCTTAAAAACCTCAACTGGGGAACTTCAACCCCATCAGACCAGTCTCAAACGGATAACTGCATCAATGAAAAGTATTGCCTTTCAACGGATGATGCCAAATGTAGTTCCTATGGGGGTCTTTATCAATGGGATGAACTTATCCAATATGGTCAGACCCAGGCCCCGTATCAGGGTTTATGCCCGCCGGCCTGGCACATCCCAACCACCGTTGAATGGCAGGACCTGATCGATGCTGTTGCCAAAATGTCACCAGGGGATGGCATTGCAGGGGATTATCTCAATGGTTCCACAGGATTCAACGCATTGGCTGAAGGAGTTTTGTATCAAAACATCTCCTGGGCCTTTACTGCAGGAACCCCCAGCGCGACGATGTTCTGGACTTCCACACTTTCCGGCACGAAACCCATTGCACGTGGACGCAATTCAGCGGATCCCTCTGTTTCCAGGTATGAAAGTTCCAAAGCCAATGCATTCCCGGTGAGGTGTGTGAAGGACTGATTTTTTCAAACTTATAATCTGACATTGATCTTCCCTGTCAAAGAGGTGTTTGGATCTCTTCAAAACATTACCAATGAATAAACAATATAAAAATCACTTCTGTGATGTTAGGGCATGAAAAAAAATGTAATTTTACATTTTACAATGATTCGACCGAAATGTCACACAAATACAACCTTCTTTTCCCATTCCTGATTTCTCTCCTCATTTCGTGCATGGTGCAAGCACAGCAGAAGACACCGGTATACAATCTAGGTCTTCAACTTACACCTGACAATGCCTCAACCGCATTATTTCATTACAACACTCCAAAATCGCTGGTAACAACTTGTACGAATTCAGACTTTTCCTTAGGGGATTTTTCCAACTGGGATGGGTGCTATGGCCGTTTTTACATGTCAAACGGCCCTAATCCAAAGCCCATCTGTGTACCTTGTGAAACCCCCGGATTCAGTTCAACGCGCCATGTTATTATGCCATTAGGAACTCCTCCTCAGGATTTCGATGCTTTGATCGGCGACCCGCTGAGAACTGTATTTCCCGGAGAAACCCATTCGGCAAGGCTGGGTGATACCCAGGGTGGAGGACATGCCGAGCAACTGAAATACACCGTTACCGTTGGACAGGACAACTATCTTTTTGTTTACAGGTGGGCCTCCGTTCTTGAATCATACAACCACCCGGCAGACGAAATGCCTAAATTCACCATCCAGGTTCAGACCCTGAACGGGGACCCTCTGGGAGGTGTATGCGGTTTTTATGAGTTTGTGGCACCATCCTGTCTGCCAACTGATCCGGGATGTATTGTCCCCACTGAATGGAATTTCAAAGACATTGGAACTACTTTTAACCCTGTTCCTCTTTACTGGCACGACTGGACAACAATTGCCCTTGATCTCACCCCTTTTATATCCTATACTTCCATACAAATCGTCTTTACCACCCGTGGCTGCTCACATACGGCCCATCGCGGATATGCCTACATTTCAACCTACTGCAGTGCGCTCACCATCCAAACAGCTCTTTGCGAAGGAGCCCCGCAGGCAATTCTGACCGCCCCTCCCGGGTTTGCGACCTACCTTTGGAGCACAGGGGAAACCACCTCATTCATTACAATTACCAGCCCGGTCGACGGTGCCCAATACTGGGTTGATGTGACTTCCAATAACGGATGTACGGCACATATCACCAACGTGCTGCATTATACGATAGTTACACCTGATTTTTCTTTTGGGCCGGCCTGTCTTGGTCAGCAAACAGCATTTACCGATCTGAGTCATACGAATCAGAACGAGGTTATTGGCTGGGACTGGGATTTTGGCGATGCCTCTGCCATTCAACATGAAAAAAACCCGTTGCATGTTTTTAGTACGGCAGGTACCTTTAATGTGACACTTACGGTCCATTCTACCGAAGGATGTACCAATACTGTCACCTACCCGGTCATTGTTGCCGCCCTCCCAATAGTTAATCCAATTCTCAACCAGGCATACTGCAATGGCGATGTTGCGCTGACAACGGCAGTTACCAGTCCTCCGGGAGACGTTACAACATATGCATGGACCAACAGCATCCCGGCAATTGGCCTTGCCGCCAGCGGAACCGGGAATATACCCTCATTTACCGCAACCAACATGACTCCTGCGCCGGTTGTTGCCAACATCTCAATCATCCCCACTACCGGTAATTGTCCCGGGCTGCCTTTGATCTATACCATCACGGTGAATCCAACGCCTTCTGTGGATCCAATCCCAAACAAGACTTACTGCAATGGAGTTGGAGCCGGGATAACCACGGTTTCCAGTCCGGTTGGAGCAGGAACAACTTTTTCTTGGACCAACAGCAACACGGCAGTCGGCCTTCCTGCCGGCGGAACCGGGAATATCCCAGCTTTTACAGCCACCAATACAGGCATAGTTCCCATTAGCGCCACCATCAGCATAACTCCGACGGCCAATGCATGTGTCGGGACGCCGTTGACTTATACCATAACCGTGAATCCTACCCCAGCAGTTGATCCAATTCCCGGCCAGACCTTCTGTAACGGAATTACCGCACCGGTAACTTTAGTTACGAGCCCTGTGGGAAGTGGAACAACTTTTTCATGGACGAACAGCAACCCTGCTATAGGCCTTGCTGCTGGCGGAACAGGGAATATCCCCTCATTTACGGCTACAAACGGTGGTATATCTCCCGTCAGCGGCAGCATCAGCATCACTCCTACAGCTAACACCTGCATTGGCACACCATTGATTTATTCCGTTACGGTGAATCCAACCCCTGCAGTAGACCCAATTCTCAATCAAACTTTCTGCAATGGCATCGGTGTAAACCCAACCATAGTTACAAGCCCGGTTGGAAGTGGAACAACCTTTTCGTGGACCAACAGCAATCCAACAATTGGTCTTGCAGCCAACGGCGCAGGAAATATTCCGGGTTTTATTGCTTCCAATACGGGAACAACGCCCGTAATTGCCAGCATCAGCATCACCCCGACAGCCAATGCCTGCAGCGGCACACCATTAATTTATACGATCACCATTAATCCAACCCCTGCAGTAGACCCCATTCTCAATCAAACTTTTTGCAATGGTATCGGGGTAAGCTCAACAACAGTTACAAGCCCGGTTGGAAGCGGAACAACATTTTCGTGGGCGAACAGCAACCCGGTAATCGGTCTTGCCGCCAGTGGCACAGGAAACATTCCTGGTTTTACTGCCACCAATCCCGGGATAACTCCCATCAATGCAAATATCAGCATCATCCCTACGGCAAACTTATGCACCGGCTCACCATTTATTTACACCGTCACGGTCAATCCAACACCTACAGTCAATCCAATTCTCAGCCAGACCTATTGCAATGGAATTGATGCCACGCCTACTGCGGTTTCGAGTCCGGTTGGCACCGGCACGACCTTTTCATGGAGCAACAACAACCCTTCCATTGGTCTTGCTGCCTCGGGAACAGGCAACATTCCTTCCTTTACGGCTTCCAATGCCGGGATTGCGACCATCAGCGCCATCATCAGCATTACACCAACTGCAAACGCATGCGTCGGTACTCCGTTAACCTATACGATCACAGTGAATCCTACCCCTACGGTGGATCCGATACTCAGCCAGACCTTCTGCAATGGCGTTATTGCCCCGGTGACAGGGGTTTCAAGCCCTGTGGGGGCCGGGGCAACATTTTCCTGGATTAACAGCAACACCGCCATTGGCCTCGTTGCCAGCGGAACCGGGAACATTCCTGCATTTCCCGCCACCAATACTGGTTTCGTGCCCATCAGCGCCAGCATTACCATCATCCCAACAGCCAACACCTGCATCGGCACATCATTGAGTTACAGCATCACTGTAAATCCAACCCCAGCGGTAAATCCGATTCTCAACCAGGCTTACTGCAACGGCACTGGTGTCGGTGTTACTGCAGTTACAAGCCCGGTCGGGGCCGGGACGACTTTTTCATGGACTAACAGCATACCCTCCATTGGCCTTACTTCCACCGGAACAGGAAACATTCCTGACTTCATCGCCACCAATACCGGGATAGCGCCCGTCATTGCCAGCATCAGCATCACTCCGATGGCAAATGCCTGTACCGGCAATACTTTGAGCTATACTGTTACCGTGAATCCTACCCCGGCGGTGAATCCAATTCTCGACCAGACGTTCTGCAATGGAATTGGTGCCCCCCTCACGACGGTTTCCAGCCCTGTCGGAAATGGAACAACTTTTTCATGGACCAACAATAACCCGGTAATCGGCCTTGCCGCCATCGGAACAGGCAATATCCCAGCCTTTGTGGCTGCCAATACCGGGATCGTACCCATCAGCGGTACTATCAGCATCATTCCTACTGCAAATACTTGTCCCGGCGCACCTTTTAGTTACACAATCACTGTGAATCCAACACCAACAGTTGTTCAAATCTTAGACAAGATCTATTGCAACGGCGGCACCACCCTGTTAACACTGGTAACCAGCCCGGTAGGCTCCGGAACAACTTTCTCATGGAGCAACAGCAACCCTTCGATTGGCCTTGCAGCCATGGGAACAGGTGATATTCCTGTTTTTACTGCAACCAACACGTCGATCGCACCTATCAACGCCAGCATCAGCATCACCCCGACAGCCAATTCATGCATCGGGACGCCATTGGTGTATCAGATCACTGTGAACCCAACACCGACGGTCAATACTGTATTAAACCAGGTGTATTGTAATGATGAGTTAACCCCTCTGACTCAACTATCTGGAGATGTTACGAATACAGTCTATCACTGGACCAATGACAATAATTCCATCGGTCTTGCTTCCTCCGGGGTCGGTGGGATTCCTGCATTCCAGGCGATCAATACCACCTTTGCCCCTGTAATTGCGAACATCACTGCAACTCCTGAATTTACTTATCTGGGGTTGACCTGCCCGGGAACCCCGACTTCCTTCATTATCACGGTGAACCCCACCCCGACAGTCCATTTGATTGGTAACCAGGTTTTATGCAACGCGACCCAAACCGCACTTGTTTCGTTTTCAGGAGATGTTGCCAATACCATTTATAACTGGACCAACAACAATCCAACCATCGGGCTTGCAGCAAGCGGGGTTGGAAGTATTGATCCATTCCAGGTTACAAACACTACCACCGACCCGGTGACTGCAACCATCACTGTTATCCCTTCCTTTACCAACCTGGGAAAGAGTTGCGCCGGAACTTCAGCCTCTTTTACGATCACTGTAAACCCTTCTCCCTCAGTGCAATTTCCGGGTATTCCTTCGCAAAATGTGTGTTCCGGATCGAACAGCATGACCGCCATTACATTAAGTACAAATGTTACGTCACCGGTAGTTTCATATGCATGGACTGTTACGGCTTTTGATGATATGGGATTTCTAACACCTTCCATTGGCGGATTTCTATCACCTAACTCCGGAAACACCATCCCCGGGGAGAACCTGGTTAGTTCATTGATGACACCAGGATATGTCAATTATGTGGTTCAGGCTACCCTGACTGCAAACGGAATCGGGTGCCCGGGAACGTCAAACATATACAGGGTCAACGTCAATCCAAGCCCGAGTGTTATGCCCTCGACCAGCGCTCCCATCTGTTCCGGTGGTTCCAGCGACCCGATTATTTTCACCCCGAATGTAACACCGGTCACTTATAGTTGGACAGCTGTCCAGGTAGTCGGAGTTACCGGCGCCGTCACTTCAGGAAATACAGACAATATACCGGCACAAGTGCTGCAAACCACTTCTTTATTGCAGGGTCATGTCAAATACGAGATCACCCCGATTTATACCGGAGGAGGCAACTTTACCTGCCCGGGAGGTGTTTCGTATTCAACCATTTTTGTGAACCCATTACCCCTGACCCCCGTGATCACAGGGGGAACAGGTCCCGGTGCCGGCCACATCGAATGTGAAAACCAGCCCGGTGTCAGTTATTCCGTTCCTATTGTGGCAGGGCATACCTACACCTGGACCGTCTCCGGTGGCACCATCTCCGGCTCTTCGACTGCGGCAACGGTGGTTGTAGACTGGGGCCCTGCCGACCCTGCGGCCTCGGTCGCGGTTACAGAAACCGACCAGAACTTCCCGACCGCCTGTACAGCCTCCTCGGCTTACACCGTAAACCTTACCCCACGGCCTGTGCCGGTCATCAGCTCTCTCAATGCCGCAGGGATCTGCCAGGGGCTCACC
>CAIKNA010000047.1 GCA_903828645.1 uncultured Bacteroidales bacterium | reverse complement strand
TCCGGTCGCCGGCATCACGTCCGCCGCCGAATCCCCTGAGCAGTTCGCTGAACTGGCGATCAACAATGGCAACTGAGTCAGGCCTGAAACCGGTTAGTGACTGAAGCTCCTCATCGGCGCCGTTAACACTCTTTACAGCCGTGACAAACCATCCGTTTCCAAGGGCCCCGGGGTTTAATTGCGCCTCCGGTTGCCGGTCCTTGCCCGGTACAATGAAGTATTTCGTGTTCAGCATGTTCAGCACAGCCATGTCGTTCCTGCTGATGTAACGGTCCCAGAGTTCCTGGTAACGGCGCATTTTCACCCCGCTGTAACCGCCCAGCGACTTATGGAAATAGGAAGTAGTAGGATCGATGAAGGGATTCGGGGAGGCAAGGTTGAATACCCGGTAATCGGGATCGGGGTCGCGAAGGATCTGCTGGTCGGCGGCCGTGGGCTCAAACGGCACGGCCAGGGCTGATGCCGCCGTGAAACTGTCGCTGTTCAGGTAGCGTTTGTTGATTGTAAACATATCTGCAAGAAACAGCAGCGCCAGCAAAGGAAAGAGATACTCCTTTTTCAATTTCCCATACATCGTTCCCAGGAGCAGCAACGCTGCCAGCGTGATGAAGATGAAACTGCGGAAAGCATCGCTCCTGACCATTTTCAACCTGTCGGCCCTGACTGCTGTCATAAACCAATCGGGATACTGACGCGAAAGTTCACCATCAGCGGGCCCTGTGAAATTGAGAAACAACCCGGGGATAATGGCAAACAGCAGGCAGATTCCCGCAGTAACAGCAAAGGCGATCTGCAACCCCCGGAGGTTCTGCTTCTTCCTGTCCGTGTTTTCCAGGAGTTCCTTTACAGCAAGGATGCCCAGCAGCGGCAGGGTGAACTCGGCAATGACCAGGATCATGGTCACCGCCCTGAATTTGTTGTATCCTGGAAAATAGTTAAGGAAAAGGTCGGTAGCAGCCATGAAGTTATGGCCCCAGGCAAGGATGATGGAGAGCAGTGTGGCCGAAAGAAGCCACCATTTCACATAGCCTCTTACTACGAAGAGTCCCATGAAGAAAAGAAAGCAGATGACAGCACCCGCATATACCGGACCTGAAACGCTTGGCTGATCTCCCCAGTAATAGAGAAACGGAACCGGCTGACTTAAAAACTGCCGGATGGTACCGGGATCTATTCCGTTTTCCTGCATGGCCTTCACCAGTTCTGAATCATCCCTGACCTTCGTCCCCGAAGCCCCTCCGTAAATATCAGGGATCATCAGGGTCATTGTCTCCCCTATCCCGTAACTCCAATGGGTCGCGTAATCACGGTCGATCCCGGCGGTTCGGTTGGCTTTTTCAGTTGTCAGTTCCGATTTTCCCCTGATTGTATATTTGGTGTATTCCATGGTCGCCCAAAGCGTTGTGATGTTGGTAAGCACGGCAAAAACAAGGGCAACAGCCAGCACTCCGGATGCAACAAAAAACGACTTCAATTCTTTCTGCCGGACGGCCTCGGTCAGCTTGAAAATAAGCAGCAATAAGGCAATCAGGGCAAGATAATAGGTGATCTGGGGGTGGTTGGCCTTCACCTCGAGTGAAAGGAATACCGCTGTGAGAAGAGCTCCCTGCCAGTATTTTTTTCGCAGGGTAAGGATCATTCCCGCGATGAGCGGGGCCATGTAAGCGATGGCATGCGCTTCAGAGTTGTGCCCGACATCGATAATGATGAAAAAGAAGGAGGAGAATCCAAAGGCGATCGCTCCCGCGATGGAGAGCCAGGGATCGACCCTGAGCACCAGCAGCAGGATGAAAAAACCGATGAAATACAAGAAGATAAGTTGTGCCGGGTGTGGCAGTCCAAGGGACAGTATGGTATCGAGATAGCCGGTAAGGTTTCCCGGGTAAGCAGTGGATACCTGGTAAGCAGGCATCCCGCCGTACATCGAGTTCGTCCAGAGCGGTTCATGTCCGGTTTGTGCCCTGAAGTCGCAGATCTCTTTTGAAACTCCCCTGAAGTTGATGATGTCGTACTGGTAGAGTTTTTTTCCTTCCAGCAAGGGATAGAGGTATGCCATGGTGATGGCAATGAAGATTAACACCGCGGCCCCATAAGGCACCAGATTCCTGAAGTTGATTTTTTTCATCTTTTCACGCCTTCCATTTTTCTGTAATCCATTCTTTCTGTTGTTCGGGGGAGAGAAAAGTCCACGCAACAATCCTGCCTGATTTATTACCCTGGCCCATTGAAATGGTTTTCACTTCAACAGCTTCCACGTTCCTGAGTGCTTCGTAAACACTTTTGAGATGCGATTGTTTTGAAACCGAGGTGGAAAACCAAAAACAGGAGGCAGCGAAAAACTTACTCTGGCGGACCATGTCGCGTACGAAACGCTCTTCACCGCCTTTGCACCACAATTCATTGCTCTGGCCGCCAAAGTTCAGCACGGGGAGGGTGGCTTTTTCATGGGTCAGGTTATTCAGTTTTCGCAGGGTCCCTGTTTGGGCCTCCGCCAATGATGCATGAAACGGGGGATTACAAATAGTCAGATCAAAAAATTCGTCTTTCCGGATTATCCCGAAAAAAATGTCATTGGGCTGGTGTTGCAACCTGAAGCCGATCTTCTCTTTTAAAAGTGGATTCAATTCCACTATCCTGCCCGCAGATTCCAGGGCAACAGGGTCGATGTCGGAACCTACAAAAGACCATCCGTATTCCCTGTTCCCGATGAGCGGGTAAACGCAATTCGCCCCTACACCGATGTCAAGGCACCTCACCTTATCCCCTGTGGGAATCTTCCCATAATTTTTGCTGCACAATACATCGGCAGCATGATGGATATAGTCTGCCCTTCCGGGGATGGGCGGACACAAATAACCTGCGGGGATATCCCATTGTTCGATGCCGTAATCTCTTTTCAGGAGCGCCCTGTTCAGCATTTTCACCGCCTCCGGATCAGAAAAGTCAATGGATTCGTCGCTGTAAACATTCAGTCTGACAAATGGGGCCAGTTCCGGACAACTTTCGGTGAGCAGTTTGAAGTTGTATCGTTCCCTGTGCCTGTTTCGAGGGTGCAGCCTGGTTTTTTCTTTGGGATGTTCTCTCTTGGGTTCTGGCATGGATTTATTGAGTTGGTTCCAATCGAAGCAGTTTGCCAACCCCGATAATCCGGTTGTCCTGCATAAGTCTGACAAAATAAACGCCGGGGTGGGTCTGTGAAACATCAAGGAGATTCAACCTTTTCAGGTTATTTTTTTTCACAAGTATCATTCCCTGCATATCTGAGATTTCGACGGATAATCCCTGCATATTCCCGGTTAATTCAATGCTTACTTCATTTGAAGCAGAGGGATTCGGAAAAATTTTAAAACCGGGATGGTGGTTCAACTCCTTAATGCTTACAAATGTTCCCTGGTCAGTTGTTTTTAAAATGTTATTTCCGCATAACGCATACCCGACACTGTCGGTAGCAAATGAAATATCTCCATAGGCAATGCCAACCGATGAGGGTGGATTCCAGTTATAAAAACTCGTATACCAGTTTTGTCCGTAATCTGTTGACTTGTTCATGATGATAATGCTAACGCCATTCGTAGTTAACTCGGAACCAATTGTAAAGCCCAGGCTGTCATTCTGAAAAATCAACCTCGAAAGTCCTGGTATCGAAGTCCAAATGCTATTGCTTGTCCAGTTAATCTGATCAGCCGATTTAAAAACTTCATCGCTGTTATAATCGTAGTTAAAAACTCCCCCTGCCAGGAGGTAGGTATAGTTATTGGTAGCGGATAAGGAAAACAGGTCCTTGGTGGTGGCTATGTTCACGGGACTCCAGGTTGCTCCGCTGTTCACTGTTCCCAACAAGATTCCGCCGTTTCCGGCGATAAACCCCGTATTTGAATTTTGAAAACAAATACTGTTCAACCTGTTGCCGGTCAATGTGTTGTTTTTCGTCCAGGTACATCCTCCATCTGCTGAATTTAAAATCACCCCGCTGTCGCCAACTGCCCAGATGTTTTCCGGAGATTTGATCCAAACGGAAAATAAATCTGCTTTTGTTCCCGTTGCCAGCGGAATCCAGGTTGCCCCTCCATTAAAAGTTTCCAGGATGGTGCCTTTGCTCCCGGCTGCATAGCCAGTGTTGCTGTTGCTGAATGCGAGGTCAAAGAACGATCGGTTGATCCCTGTATTGTGTTCAGTCCAGGAGGAACCTCCATCGGGGGTTTTTAGAAACATCCCGCCATCGGACATCACGCATACCGTATCCCTGGTTATTGAACAGATGGCTCCACACTGGTTGCCGGTAAGATTTGAAATTTGATATTGCCAGCCCTGCTGGGCATACAAGTGACTGCCAAAGGCAATCAGGATGCAGATAAGAATAGTTGTTTTCATCGCAACATTTTTTAAGGGTTTGTAAATGAAAAAACGATAGATGAACTGCTATGATAAATAACGGCCATGTTTCATTCCGGTTAAAGAAGTTTTAAAACCTCATCCAGGTTACTCACGGTAACAAACCTGCTCTGATCAGTTTTTTCATGAATTTTCTCATGAAGCCAGGTGGTTTCAAAGGGCACGTGGATGGCTTTTGCACCGATGTTTATCACCGGCAGAATGTCCGATTTTATGGAATTCCCGATCATGATAAAATCCCGGGGTTCAATGTCGAGATGATGGATGAGTTTTTTATAATTATTTTCCTGTTTGTCGCTCATGATCTCGATGTGATGAAAATATTTCGCCAATCCTGATTTTACCAGTTTCCTTTCCTGGTCCAGCAGGTCTCCCTTGGTTGCAAGGATTATCTTGTACTTTTTTTGCAGCTGTTGCAACACCATTTCAACGTTGTTGAGCAATACCACAGGCTGGTTTAGTAAATTCCTGCCAATCTCCAAAATCCTGGTCACATCAAAGGAGGATATTTTGTGACCGGAAATCCGCAATGCGGTTTCGATCATCGATAAGATGAAGCCCTTTGCACCATAACCGTACATTTCCAGATTCTGAATTTCGGTTTTGAACAACTCCTTGTGGGCCTCTGCGACAGAGAAATAGGGTTTTAATATTTCACAGAACTCGTTTTCAGCGTTCTGATAAAATGGTTCATTGATCCACAGCGTATCATCCGCATCAAATCCGATAATTTTTATGTCGTTCTCCTTCATCTTATCCAACAGCTGGGCATACGAGCATTATTTACTAATAATTCGTAAAGTTCGGAAAAATCTTTCATTCCATTACAACACAACCTGTCAATAAATTTCCCGCCCCCTCCTCCCGCCTGTCAGTTTACCAGCCTGACTGCCCGTTTATCTGTCCACTTTTTTTGTACCTTTACATCCCTAATCCCAAAACAACGCTGTTATGACTCGATCGCTCCTCCTGTTTGCCGGTTTTTTCCTCTTTTTCATGGTCGGAAAAACACAGAATACCGTTAATAAATCAGCCAATGACACTGCAAACTACCCATACTGGATCCAGATGATGCAGGATCCTGATGCCAATTTTTTCCAGACGCAGCGAGCGTTCAACATCTACTGGAAAGGCCGGGAGATTAAGAGGGGCCATGGCTGGAAAGTTTTCAAACGCTGGGAGTACATGATGCAAAGCCGTGTACTTCCTGATGGCACGCGCCGGGCACCCGATGAAACATTCAGGGCCTACAGCGTATATGAACAAAGCAACCGTTCAACCAGCGGTTCCTGGGTAAACCTGGGTCCTGCGCAGATACCTGCTCCCGGGCCGGGCGGTTATGAGGGTTTGGGCCGTGTCAATGCCGTTGGTTTCCACCCGACCGACCCGAATAAAATTTATGTCTGCGCCCCCTCGGGGGGGCTGTGGGAGTCGTCTGATGGCGGAAATACCTGGGCAACCCATACCGACTCCCTGTCAACCCTGGGAGTCTCAGCCATCGTTGTTGACTACGCCGATCCAAATAAGATATTGATTGGCACCGGTGACCGCGATGCAGGCGATGCTCCCGGCCTGGGAGTCTTCAGAAGCATCAATGGAGGCCTCTCCTGGACTCTTTTAAACACCGGCATGGGAAGCAAAACCATCGGGAAGATGATCGAACACCCCGCCAATTCGCAAATTTTCCTTGCTGCCACCAGTGGCGGAATATACCGCTCCACCGACGGAGGAACCACATGGGTCAATACCCAGTCAGGCAATTTCAAAGATATCCATTTCAAAACAGATGATCCATACATTGTCTATGCGGCTGCCGGCGCTGACTTTTACCGTTCGGTAAACAATGGCATCTCTTTTGTGAAAATTACCGCCGGGCTCACCGGGGGACAACGTGGCGTGATCGCCGTGACCGCGGCCAATCCGGCTTATGTTTACTTCATGCAATCCGATGGTACCAGCGGGTTCCAGGGATTGTACCGGTCGACAGATGCCGGGCTTACCTTTACAACACGGTCCAATTCGCCAAACATCATGGATTGGTCATGCACCGGCAGCGACTCGGGCGGACAGGGCTGGTACGATCTTTCACTGGCCGCCGATCCTGTAAATGCCGAAACCATTTATGCAGGCGGGGTGGATGTGTGGAAATCGACAAACGGAGGAATGACCTGGGTCATCAATTCCCACTGGTACGGAGGATGCAGCGTCCCTGCAGTCCATGCCGATTGCCATTTCCTCGGTTTTTCACCGGTTGACGGGAAACTATATGCAGGCAACGATGGCGGCTGCTGGGTGACTGCAAACGGCGGAACCACCTGGACTGATCGTACGGTTGGCATGACCATCGGCCAGATTTACAAACTGGGACAGTCGAAGACGATTAAAAACAAGGTGATCAACGGATTCCAGGATAATGGCACCTATGCCATCACCCCGACCGGGTGGATTGCCGTGGGCGGCGGAGACGGCATGGAGTGTGCCATCGACCCTGAGAACCCTGCCTACACCTACCATACCATCTATAACGGCGACATCTACCGAAAGTTCAACAATGCCGCTGAAGCACAAATAGCGGGCATCGGCGTGAACGGGATTACCGAAAGCGGTGCCTGGGTCACCCCCTTCTGCCTCAACCAGGCCGATCACCAGGGGATGTTCGCAGGATACAAGAATATCTGGAGAAGCAGCCATGTGACCTCCTATCCTGTAACCTGGACAAAAATTTCTGATAACCTCGGGGGATCGAATGGTTCCGATATGGCTGTGGTGGAGCACTCTGCCATCAATCCAAACATGTTCTATACTGCCCGTTCCGACAACAAGCTGTTCCGCAGCGATAACTGCCTGGCAGGCAATCCTGTATGGTATGATCTTACATCCAACCTGCCGGCCTCGGGCACACCCACCGATATTCAAACCCATCCCACTGACGAAAATATTGTTTACATCACCCTTGGAAACGGGGTGTATAAATCGGTCAACAAAGGATTGTCCTGGACCAACATCACCGGAAACCTGCCAGCCATTCCGAAAAATACCATCGCTTATTACAGAAATGCCCCCGAAGGCTTGTATGTCGGGACGGATGCGGGAGTTTATTACAAGGACCTGACTACGACCGGGTGGATCCCTTTCAGGACCGGGTTGCCAGTGAATGGCCGGATCACCGAACTTGAAATCTATTACGACAACGACTCTGTTTCGCAGGATGCCATCAGGGCAAGCACCTATGGACGGGGGTTGTGGAGTTCCGACCTCTACCACACCACTCCTCATGCCGACTTTACCACTTACCAGACAACCGTACCAATCGGCTGCGCGGTTAATTTTACCGACCTGTCAACCGGGGTGCCAACCTATTTCCAATGGTCATTCCAGGGCGGGAATCCCTCGACCTCCACCTTGAAAAATCCCGGGAATATTGTTTACAGCATCCCGGGAACCTATGAAGTCAGGCTCAAGGTCTGGAACGAATTCGGAGCTGATTCGGTGACAAAGACAAACTACATCACCGTGAGCAGTACCCTGCTGCCTGTTGTAGACTTCACTGCAAACCAGTTTGTTCTCTGTGGAGACGACGTGGTGCGTTTCACCGACAAATCGACCAATTGTCCTTCATCCTGGCTGTGGAACTTCAATCCCACAACCATCACTTTCCTTGAAGGCACTTCCCAATACAGCCAGAACCCGGTGGTTCAGTTCAATGCCCCGGGCCCTTATGATGTTGAACTGGTAAGCGTAAATGCCGTAGGGCCGGTAAGCCTTGCAAGACTTGATTATATCGTTAAAGACGGGTACCCGCTTCCGTTCATGGAATCATTCGGATCGGGATTTGACACGAAACACTGGCAGATCCAGAATCCCGACCTGGGTATCACCTGGGATACCATTACGGTTGGGGGCACCCCTGCAGGATCAAAATCCGTTTATATGGATTTCTTCGATTATGCCGTGGTGAACCGGCGCGACCAGCTGATCAGCCCGGCGCTCAATTTCAGCGGTTACAGTTCGGTGAACCTCACTTTTAAGCATGCCTACGAACAGCGTGTGCGAAAAGATTCACTCATCGTCAGGATTTCAACCGACTGTGGAACCACGTGGCAACGGGTATGGGGCATGGGACCTGACGGAACCCCGGAGGTATTTGTCACCCATCCGAGTACCAACCTCGCGTTTTATCCCCAATCGGCCGATGACTGGTGCGGCGGCAGTTATGGTACCGGGTGCTACACCATTGACCTTTCTCCCTGGGCTAATCAACCGGATATCAAACTGATGTTTGAAGCTTACAACCGTTACGGGAACAACCTTTTCCTGAATGATATCGAGGTGAATGCACCGGTTGGACAAGCTGAAAACACCCCTTACCGCCAGGTAATCAGCATCTTTCCGAATCCGTCGCACGGTAAATTCAACCTTACCATCACGCATAGCCGGCGTGAAGTGGACATGACGGTCATGAATCCGCAGGGAGAGGTCGTATACACTGAAACACTGGTATCAAACTCAGGGAGGATCGAGAAACAACTTGATTTTTCAGGATTTGCCAGGGGGATCTATTTTGTAAAGCTGACCGGTGAGCGGGAGACTGATGTGGAGAAGATTGTGATTCAATGAAATCGAGACGGGTGATGCGTGACGCGTGACACGTGACGGGTGACAGACGTTTTAAACCAAAAAAAATGACCAGAAGAATCTCTGCAATACTGTTCCTGGCTTTGTTTTTTCTGACTGCAGGGGCGCAAGGATGGCGGAAGGGGGAGATGGAAGTCAGGGTGTTTACTGCCCATGCATCTGATATACAGAAGATCCGAAGCCTGGGCCTGGATTTTGAACCCGCGGCCGCAGATGGCAGTTGTGTGAGGATGTACCTCATTCCTGCTGATCTGAAGTTACTTCAAACAAGCCACCTTCATTACGAGATAACCATCCCCGACATGAACAGCCATTTTGCCCATTTCTGGGATAACCCAATGGTTCCGGCCGGATATTATACTTACGAAGAGATTATTTCCATTGCCGACAGCCTTGCCACCCATTTCCCGGCCATCTGCAAAAAAGTGATCTGGGGAACCTCCATGGGAGGCCGACAGCTTGCCGCGCTGAAGATCAGCGACAATGTTGACATTGACGAACCTGAGCCCGAAATCATGTTTGATGGCGGGATCCATGGCGATGAAATCGGCGGATCGCAGAATGTCATCATGTTTGCGCGTGATTTATGCCTTGGATATGGTTCCGATCCCATCCTCACCGATCTGATCAACACACGCGAGATATGGCTCTACCTGATGGTCAACCCCGACGGACGGGTGGCGATGTCGCGGTACAACAACAACGGCGTTGACTGCAACCGCGACAATGGATACATGTGGAACGGCGAAGGGAACAGTTACGGGGCCTTTTCACAGGTTGAAACCAAAGCGCTGCGCAACGGCATCCTTGACAACCAGTTTGTCGTTTACACAAATTACCACAGCGGATCTGAGGTCCTCTCCTACCCATGGAGCTACCGGGCCGAGCCCCCCAGGGATTATGTGCACATCAACCAGCTTGCCGGTGTTTACGCCGGTGCCTCGGGTTACCCAGCCCTTGCTTACGGCCAGGGTTATACCATCATGTATGCCATCAATGGCAGCACCAAGGATTTTCAGTATGGCAGCCTTGGAAATATCGGCTGGTCCATTGAGATTTCGATAGACAAACAACCACCTGCTTCCCTGATCAGTTATTACTACAATGCAAACAAACCAGCCATGATCGAGATCATCAAAGAGTGCGGCTGGGGCGTTTCGGGAATGGTCACGGATTCGGTCACAGGAGAACCTGTTCGCGCCTCCGTATGGGTGAACAACTACTTTCCTGTTTACACCGACCCTGTAGTAGGCGATTACCACAAGTTTATTGTCCCGGGAACCTACACGCTGAAGGTAGTCGCCAACGGGTACCAAACTAAAACCATGACGAACATTGCTGTTCCGGCCCAGGGAGTGGCAGTCACCGACATTCAGCTGGTACCGGCACCTAGCCACTATGCCTTTAAGGTTACAGGGTGCCAGATACCGGGGAATAACTTCGGCGATGAAGGATATACACCCGGGGCCCTCGGGCAGCCCGACGGAATCCCCTATGCCCTTGGAAGGAACGGGTGGATCGTGCTGGATATGGGCGATACGATATTTAACGGCCCCGGAGCTGATTTTAAAGTCATCCAGTCGGGCAACATCAATAAAGCCTACACGGTTTCTGGCGGCAACAACATCGATGGCCCATACACTATCATCGGGACGGGAAGCGGGACAACCAGTTTCGACCTCGGAGCCGCCCTTTTAACCAAGGTGCGCTACCTGCAGATCAAAGACAATGGTACAGGTGCCGCCTCCGGTGTCGGAGCGGGGTTCAACCTCGATGCCATTGAGATGCTGACCATCCCGCTCGTAGCAAACTTCACGGCCAGCACCAGTACGCCCTGCACCATGGCAAGTGTAAATTTCACCGATCTTTCAACCGGAAATCCCACTTCATGGTCCTGGTCATTCCCGGGGGGAACACCCTCCTCATCAAATGTACAAAACCCGGTGAACATCCGGTACAACACTCCGGGGATATACAATGTCAGCCTGAGTGTTTCAAACGGGATTACAATGGGCTCTGCAACAAAGACCGGTTTTATCCATGCGAGCACACCGCCCTTAGTGAATCTCGGGAATGACACCTCAATTTGTGCATGGAGCACGATAATGCTTGATGCAGGAAACCCGGGCATGTCGTATCTGTGGTCAAACGCCGCGACATCCCAGACCATCGTGGCTGATTCGACCGGGGTCGGGTATGGCCTGCGGGATTATTGGGTCAGGGTTACCAATCCTGCGGGTTGCGAAGTTACTGATTCCATCAGGATCACCTTTGACAACTGTACCGGAATACCTGGTACGGATGACCGAAAGGATGTTGCCATCTTTCCAAACCCCTCAAATGGTCATTTCATGATGGAACTTCATGGATTTGCCAATGGCAGCTGGCAATTATGGTCCGCTTCGGGTACCATGGTGAAACAATCCGCAATCTCACTGGCAATTTGCCGGACGGATGTGAATGTCAGGTCACTGCCTCCGGGAATTTATTTCCTCCGGGTTCAGCTGGAAGATGCCATTGTTGTTAAAAAGGTTGTCATTTCCCCCAATTTCTAATCATGCAAATGTTTTATGTTTCCGGGGTTGAAGGCAATTCATGCGTACTGAGCGAGGAAGAGTCATGGCATTGCATGAAAGTCCTGCGCCTGTCTGAAGGAGATGCGATCGATCTGACCGATGGCACAGGGAATTTTTATCACGGACGTCTGGCAAGGATACATCACAAAGGCTGCCTGGTGGAAATTTTATCGGTAAAAGCTGTTCCTCCGAATCCCTGGCCCATCCATATAGCCATTGCACCTACCAAGAACATAGATCGCTTTGAATGGTTCCTCGAAAAAGTCACCGAAATAGGAATTGAGGAGATCACGCCCCTGTTTTGCGAACACTCCGAGCGGGAAGTCCTGAAACTGCAACGGCTGGAAAAAGTGCTTGTTTCAGCCACGAAACAATCGCTTAAGGCCTGGCTGCCTATACTGAACGAACCGGCAAGGTTCAGGGATTTCATCACCGGCAATTTCGCAGGACAGAAATTTATCGGGTATTGTGAAACAGGCGATGAATCGGAACTTCACGACCTTTACAGGGAGAAATCCTCAGCATTGGTTCTCATTGGCCCCGAAGGTGATTTTTCGAAAAACGAAGTGGCAATGGCAATAAAATCGGGATTTACGCCAATCAGCCTGGGTTCAAGCCGTTTGCGCACCGAAACCGCGGGTATTGTAGCATGTCACACAATCAGTTTGCTGAATCGTATGCCGGGGTAACTTTCCATGCAAAAAAATAGCCGGCCCTGGGGTCGGCTATTTTTTTGGTTGCAGAAAAGTGCTATTTTACTTTTTTGCTAAGAGCTGCACCAGCCTTGAATTTCACAACTTTCTTAGCTGCGATCTTGATCTCTTTTCCGTTCTGAGGGTTACGTCCCTTGCGGGCAGCCCTTTTGGATACGGAGAATGATCCAAAATCAACTAAAGCAACTCTTTCACCCTTGCTGAGTGCTTTTTTTGTATTTTCTATAAAAGCCTCCAGAGCGCGTTTTGCCTCAGCTTTGTTAATTTTTGCGTCAATGGCAATCGCTTCGATTAATTGAGCCTTGTTCATTTTCGTAAGTTTTAATGAATAAATGATGAATAATCCCTGCAAATATAAGTCATCTGCAAAAAAAGTCAAGTCTTTTCCTCTTAAAACTACCGAAAATGTTGATAAAATGGAATTTTTGTTAATATCTCAACCCTTAAAAGGGTTAAATACCATGGGTTTCAGGGAATATTCGTCCGAACCCCCGCAGGAAATCCCCGCTACTCATGACTTTTCGTCCCGACAACTGCACCTCCAGCAGGTGAATAAATCCATCTTTTGCAGCAACTTTAATCCAGGATTTCCCATCCGTGAGAAAATCACCCGGCGAACCATCGGGATTTGTTTGTTCAGGAAGTGAACGGAAAATTTTCAGGTTCAGAGCACCGGCATCTGCCGTATTCAAATCTGTATAAGCCCCCGGATGCGGACTAAGCCCGCGTATAAAATTGTGGATGGTTATAACCTCCTGGTTCCAGTTGATGCGGCAATCTTCTTTGAATATCTTCGGGGCCTGTTTTAATGAGGCTGGATCGACCGTCGGCGATTCCAGGGGGATTTCCCCAATATCTCCTGAAACGATCCGATCAACAGTCTTCAGCACCAGTAACGAGCCGGTTTTCATCAGCCGGTCATGCAGTTCTCCTGCTGTTTCATCTGGTCCAATCTCCATCTTTTCACTAAACAGAATCCTCCCTGCGTCGATCTGTTCATTTAAAAAAAAGGTCGTCACCCCGGTTTCATGTTCCCCGTTCATGATTGCCCGGTTGATGGGTGCTGCTCCGCGGTATTGCGGCAACAGGGAGGCGTGCAGGTTGAAAGTCCCCATGGGCGGGAGAGCCCACACCTGCCTGGGCATCATCCTGAAGGCAATGACGATCTGCAGGTCGGGTTTATATGCGGCCAACTGTTCGGGAAAAACCGGATCCTTCATGTTCAACGGCTGCAAAACCGGGATGCCATGCTTCAGCGAAAACTCTTTGACAGGTGAAATTTTCTCCTTCAGTCCCCTTCCGGCGGGTTTATCGGGCGCCGTAACTACTGCTGCAACCGAATAACCGGAAAGTACAAGTTGATCGAGGGAGGCCACGGCAAAATCAGGTGTGCCAAAAAAAATGATCCGGGGAGATGTTTTCATAAAAAAAGCCTGAAGAATCAGGCTGGAAAATTACGATTTACGATTTACGATTTACGATTTACGATTTGGCATTTAGAAAACTGGATTTACCCTCCTGACGCCAATGCTAACCTTAAATCGTAAATCGTAAATCGTAAATCTAAAATTATTTTTTAATCATTCCCTCCGCATAACTCACGTATTTGTCGATTTCCCGGCCTTCATAGGAGCGGGGATAATCGGACTTTATCCGTTTGTAGATGGTGACAGCTTTTTCGTAATTTCCCAGTTCTTCATATGCCATGGCTGATTTCATCAGAAAGAGCGGAGTTGTAAACTCATTTTTCTTCATTTCTGCAGCATCCATGTATAGATCTGCGGCTTTCTGGACCTGTTTCAACTCCATGTTTGCATCGCCCATGGCACCTTTGGCCATTGGTCCGACCAGCTGGTCTTTCGCACTGAATTTGTTGAGCTGCTCCAGGGCCTTGTCAAACTGCCCCAGTTTCAGGTAACATATTCCAGCATAATAATGAGAAAGGTTGGCTGATTTGGTCATGCCGAATTCATCGCTAATGGCAAGAAAACCAAGATACTGGCCATCGCCGTTCAAAGCCTTTTTCAGGGAGTCCTGTTCAAAATATTTTTCCGCCATGAACATCTGGCTCTGGGCATCCTTCTCTTTCGGGGCGAGGTAAAACCGCTTGAACCCGAAATATCCGAGCACGATCACAACCAATACGCCAATAACGATCAGGATGATCTGCTGATACTTTTCAATGAACTGTTCGGTTTTGCTGAATGCTTCTTCAACTGCAACGATACGTTCTTCCGTTTTGTCAATCTTTTTGTCCTGCTTGCTTGCCATGTTCTGTAAAATTTGGAGGTGCAAAATTACATTTTTTCCTGAACTTCAGGTATGGTAACCCATTTTTTTTACTTTTGCACGATTCTAACGACCAGGATCATGTACCCGGCTGACGATTTAAGCCCCGATATTACCAGAGAATTGATTGCGTACCTTCAGCAATTTGTTACGGAGGAACGTTTCCTGAAATTCCGGGAAGCCCTCCGATTCCGGACCCGCCACCTCACCATCGCCCTGGAGGATATCTTCCAGTCGCATAATGCAAGCGCAGTATTGCGTACTTGCGATTGCTTCGGCATCCAAAACGTTCATATCATCGAGAACCGGAATAAATTCGAGGTGAATGCAGATGTTGCCCTGGGTGCATCAAAATGGCTTGACCTCATCCGCTATAATGGTACCGGCAACAATACCGTTGCCTGCCTTACCGGGCTGAAAAGGCAGGGTTACCGGATTGTCGCCACTACCCCGCACAAAGAGGGCTTCACCCCTGAATCCATGCCCCTTGACCAAAAAACCGTCCTGGTTTTCGGAACGGAACTGGCCGGGCTGACCCCCCTGGCACTTGAACTGGCAGATGATTACATCTGTATCCCCATGGTTGGATTTACCGAAAGCCTTAACATCAGTGTATCCGCAGCCATTTTTATCCAAACCCTCACCAACAGGCTCCGCTCCTCTGAAATTGACTGGCGGCTTCCCGAATTTGAAAAAGACACAGTCCTTCTCAGCTGGCTCCGCCAATCAATTAAAGAATCGGACAAAATCACCCGTGAATTTCTTGGCAAATCGCAAATTGTAAATCCAAAATCGTAAATCGTAAATCGTAAATCGTAAATCTTTTTTTGTACCTTTGCCGATTGTCAGAAATTAATAATACAATTTAACATGGGAAAAGGAGATAAAAAAACAAAACGTGGCAAAATTATCATCGGATCGTCCGGTGTGAGCAGGTCACGGAAAAAAAAGAACACCCCTGCACCAGTCGCTGCAAAAGCTGAACCAAAACCCAAAAAGGAAGTTGAAGAACAGGTAATTCCTGCGGTTCAGGCTGCCCCGAAGAAGGCAGCTAAAAAAACAGAGGAGCATGCAGAAGGAACCGAAGAAAAGCACAAAGCCACCAAAGCAAAGAAAAAGAACGCCGAAGGGGAAGAAGAAGCTGAGCACGAAGAGCCTGCTGCATCATAACCTTCTTCTGTCATTGAATTTACAGAACACGTCCGGATCGGCATCAGCTTTTCCGGACGATTTTGTTTTACAAGGCACTTACCGTTTCATATGAACTTTGCCTCAACATACTTTCCAGGGCTGTCGCAGGTGCAACTTGATCGTTTTGCCCTGATGGAACATCTCTATCGCGAATGGAATGCCATGATCAACGTGATCTCGCGAAAGGACATCGACCAGTTTGCCATGCGACATCTTCTCCATTCCCTGGCAATCGCTAAAGTCTTCTCCTTCAAACCGGGAACCCGCCTGATGGATGCCGGAACAGGAGGAGGTTTTCCAGGTGTTCCGCTGGCTGTCATGTTTCCGGAGGTCCACTTCACCCTGGTCGACTCCATCGGGAAAAAAATCAAGGTGATCGATGACATTTCCGCAGCCCTTGAACTTGACAACATCACCACGATGAATGCCCGTTTTGAAACCGTGAAAGGTTCTTTCGATTTTGTCACCGGCCGCGCGGTATCCAAACTGCCACTCTTTGTTTCCATGGTAAAAAATTGCATAAAGCGCGGTGGATTCAACGACCTGCCTAACGGCATTCTCTATCTCACCGGAGGTGAAACGGAACAGGATATTTCGACAATCAGGGCAAGTTCGACCACATGGCCCATCGCCGGCTTTTTTACCGAAGAATATTTTACCACCAAGAAGTTAGTCCATCTCCATAACTTTTCATAATTTAGCCCACTCATTCTCAATAAAATCTAACCACTTAAAATCAAGATTTATGGCTGAACAGAAGAAGTTCATTCCTTTCGTCTCCGCTGAGACAAACATGAAGGAATTCACCGTTCGGGCGTTGATCATTGGCCTTTTCTTTGCCGTCATACTGGGCGCAGCCAATGCTTACCTCGGACTCAAAGCAGGCATGACCATTGCCGCAACCTATCCCGCAGCCGTTCTCGGAATGGCCATTCTGCGGATGATGAAGGGTACAATCCTTGAAGAAAACTTTACACGTACCGTGGGTTCCATTGGTGAATCGGTGGCCGCAGGAGCTATTTTCACCCTGCCGGCGTTTTTTGTTTCAGGCATCTGGTCGGAATTTTTCACCATGGGTCACTACATCACCTCTTCACTCATATTAATTGCAGGCGGTGTTCTCGGCATCATGTTTGTGGCGCTGCTTCGCCGTGTGATGGTCGAAGATGCTGAACTTCCCTTCCCCGAATCAGTGGCCGCCGCCGAAATCCACAAGGCAGGCCAGGGTGGTTCAGGCGGATCAAAATTTCTCTTCTGGTCTATGGGTCTTGGCGGATTGATCAAGATACTTGGTGAACTTCAGTTGTTCCAGTATCTCTGGGAAAAATTCGTGGTTTTCGGAAGGCAGACCATCACCGGCACGGTATTCACCGGCCAGGGTGGGATGTTGCTCAGCTCCCCCGGGGTCAGTCCCGCCTATATGGGTGTTGGTTACATCATCGGCCCGAAGCTGGGCGCCCTTAACTTCTCAGGTGGAATTCTTGCCTGGGGACTGATGGCTCCCATGATCATGTATTTCCTGATGCCAAGCATCAATTTCCAGGATTGGGCGGCTTTTCTGATGGCCAAAGACCCCACCATGACGCTTGATGCAGCCATGGCCAAAGTAAGCAACCCCGCCTATGAAATCACCCAGATATGGAAGTTCATCATCCGTCCGATCGCCATTGGCGGGATGCTGGTGAGCGCCGCGTTCACCTTGTTTAAAATGCGGAAAAGCCTCACCACCGGGATCGCACGTTCAGTGAAAGATGTTAAAAAAGCTGCCACCGGGATCGAACACAACGTTCCAAGAAATGAAAAAGACATCAGTTTCGGCTGGATCATGATCGGAATCGTGGCTGTCGCCATCCTTACCTTCTGCATCACCTACTTTATTTTCCAGACAAATGTGCTTATCGCCGGGGTCGCTTCCACGGTGATGATCATCCTGGCATTTTTCTTTGCTTCCGTATCAGGTTATCTTGTCGGCATCATGGGATCCTCCAACAACCCCATCAGCGGGCTTACCCTCACCGCACTGGTAGTAACTGCACTCATCCTTGTTGCCCTTGGGGTACAGGGTGATGCCGGTGTGGCTACCGTGCTGGGTGTTGCAGCCATTGTGTGTGTTTCGGCAGCGGTTGCCGGTGAAATGCTCCAGGACCTGAAAGCGGGACATATCCTTGGCGGTACCCCCTGGCGCATGCAGATCGGCGACATCCTGGGGGTGATCCTCGCAGGTGCGGTCATGTTTGTGGTACTTGCTTTCCTGAACGACGGCGACATCGCCAGCGGTAAAAACCTTGGATACCAGGGTGGCTTTGGCAGTAAAAACCTCTCCGCACCCCAGGCGAGCCTGATGGCCATCCTGTCGCGCGGCATTGTGCAGGGACAGATGGCGTGGCCGCTCATCATTGCAGGGATGCTCATGGGTGTGGCATTCATCCTCATGCAGGTTAAGAGCCCCATGCTTGTGAGCGTGGGTATGTACCTCCCGATCGAGACCACCTTCGCCATTTTCGTTGGCGGGCTGATCAAGGGAGCCGTTGAAATGTACTCTGAAAAACGCAAACACAATGAAGCGCAGAAGGTGCGGGTTGAAAATACCGGGGTACTGCTGGCATCGGGCATGATTGCCGGGGAGGCCCTCATGGGACTGCTCATCGCGATCTTCGCGGTGTTCAATATCTTCCTCTACAACTATTTCAGTTTCTTTAAAACCCCTACCTTTTATATCAGTTTCGTGGTCCTGGCAATCATTGCCTATGTTTTGATCCAGATACCTCTGAAAAATGCAGGAAAACCTGACGATCCAGCTCCTCCTGCTTCGGGAATGTAACGATTGCCCATAAATTCTGAGAGAGCTGCTTCTGAAATCTGAGGCAGCTCTCTTTAATTCATCTCATCGCATGAACTTTCTCCAACGCCGCCGTATTTTCAAAAAAGCCAATTTCCTTGACCTGAGGCCCGTGAGGGTGCTCGGGCATGAGCCAAGGGACGACGGTGGGATCAACCTGCTGATGCCACGGTTTAAAAACCGGGTGAATTCAACTCTTTTTCAGCCAAATTCAAAAGAAAAATTCATCCTGATCAAACTCGATCGTTTCGGGGCCCACACATGGCTTTTAATCGACGGGAACTCGACCGTGGCACAGATCTGTTCAAAACTGAAAGAACTGTTTCCCCTGGAACTCAAGCCAGTTGAAGAGACCGAAGTCAGGGTTACAAATTTTCTTTCGGTACTGTACCAGGAACGGTACATCACTTTCCGTGAAATTCAGGACAAAACGGAACAACAAGCCAAATAATTTGTTAATTTTGACGTTATATATTTACCACCGGGATAAAGCCGGTACCATTATAATTTAAAAGAAACCTGATCATGAGCAACGAAATTTTACAACTCGATCCCAAAGCGCTGTGGAAAAATTTTCACAGCCTGACCCAAATTCCCCGGCCTTCAAAAAAGGAGGACCAGATCAGGGAATTTATTTTCAATTTTGGCAAAAACCTTGGACTGGAAACCATCCAGGACGAGGTTGGAAATGTGATCATCCGCAAACCTGCCACCCCTGGAATGGAAAACCGCAAAGGAGTAGTCTTGCAGGGACATCTTGACATGGTTCCCCAGAAGAACAGCGATAAAGTACATGATTTCGAGAAAGACCCCATCGAAACGATCATCGACGGGGAGTGGGTCCGTGCCAATGGAACCACCCTTGGGGCCGACAACGGCATGGGTGTTGCCGCTGCAATGGCTGTGCTTGAATCAAAGGATATGCAGCATGGTCCTATTGAAGCGCTTTTCACCTCTGACGAGGAGACAGGCATGACCGGGGCAACCGGACTGAAACCCGGAGTTCTTAAAGGTGACATCCTGGTGAACATGGATTCTGAAGATGAAGGCGAACTCTATATCGGTTGTGCGGGCGGAACCAATGGCAATATTACCTTTACCTATGACGAACAGCCTGTAACCGGAGATTACACCGGCTACAAGATCAATATAACCGGCCTTAAAGGCGGCCACAGCGGGGTGGATATTCATCTTGGCCGTGGCAATGCAAACAAGATCATGAACCGGGTCCTGTACCATGGATTCAGGAAACACGGGTTGCAGGTTGCATCCATCGACGGCGGAAGCCTGCGCAATGCCATCCCCCGCGAATCCTTTGCCTCCGTGGCCATCCCGACAGGAAATGTGAAGGCGTTCCTCGAATGCCTTACAGGACTGACCGGAAAAATAAAAAATGAACTTTCAGCAGTAGAACCCACCCTTAAGATAGAAGCTGTCCCTGCCGAGACACCAAAAAAGATGATCAACCCTTCCGTGCTGGTCAAGTTCATGAATGCCATCTATGCCTGTCCGAACGGTGTGATGCGCATGAGCAACGAAATGACCGGGCTGGTTGAAACTTCCAACAACCTGGCAATTATAAAGGCAGAAAAGGGTACCATCAAAGTCATGAACCTTCTGCGCAGTTCTGTCGACTCCGCGAAAGATGACCTTCAGCAGGTTGTGCAGAGCGTGTTTGACCTGGCCGGGGCCGAATCTGAATTCGATGGCAGCTATCCCGGATGGAAACCAAACCCCGGCTCCCCGATCCTAAAGACCATGCAGGATATCTACCAGAAGAAGTTTGGCAACATTCCTGAAATCAAGGCCATCCATGCAGGTCTTGAATGCGGGATCTTAGGCGGTGCTTATCCCGACTGGGATATGATCTCTTTTGGTCCGACCATCCGTTTCCCTCACTCTCCCGACGAAAAGGTAAACATAGCCACTGTCAGGAAATTCTGGGATTTCCTGGTTGAGACCCTTCGGAATATTCCGGTAAAATAAACTTCAGTTTTTGGTTAAAAAAAAAATCCCGCTTTCGCGGGATTTTTTGTTTTCCGGGTTTAATTTGTCTTGATCAGTTTGATTGTCCTCGCCTCCACACCGGCAAAAATCTTAACGAAATAGACTCCTGCAGGGAATTCAGCGATGGAGAATTCATGCTTCTTTTCTGAAGATATCTGCCCGCTCATCACTTTGCCGCCAAGCATGCCGTAAATTTCAACCCTCACAATGTCAATGAGAGCGCCTCCCGTTTGTTCAATGGTGAACTTCCCGGTTGTCGGGTTGGGATAGAGCCTGAAGTTGTTCACGGTAAGCATTACCGGGATCTCCTCTTCTGTTGAAGTGGCTGTGGCTATTGGAGCAGTGATCAGCCCGCAATAAGTACCATCGAAGATTTTACCATGCATGTACCCTCCCGGTTCAACCGTTGTTCCCGGCAGATAGATGATATTCTGCCCGGCGATCATGGTCACTGAACCTCCATCATGAACTACAAATGGTTCGGTACCGGCAACAGTTATGGTTTCGGTAGCATTGATACACCTGGTTTCACCGGCGATGACATTTCCAACAATGGTTACCGTTGGGCAAAGATCAGGAACTGTAATGGTCACCACATTGGATAGTGCAGGGTTGCCTGTCGTGCAGAACGTTGCATTTGAAGTCATCAGACAGGTTACTTCTGTGCCGGTTGCAGTGAGGTTGAAAGAATAGATAGAATTTGTCGCACCAGGTACATCCGTGCCGTTTAGTTTCCACTGATAGGCCGGGCCGCTTCCGCCATTGACAGGAGTAGCTGTTACTGTGACCAGCGTACCGATGCATACGTCGGTGGCATCAGCTGCAATTGTCACACTTACGGGCAAAGCCGGATTTACCGTTACCACCACGCTGTGTGAATTAGTGCATCCGGTAGCCCCGGAGGTCTCCACAACCGTATAAGTGGTTGTTACCGTCGGGCTCACCGATGGGTTGGCCGTGGCAGAGGTAAACCCTGCCGGGACAGAGGTCCAGCTGTATGTACTGCCTGGTACCGCTGCTGCTCCAAGAGTTGTTGGTGAGCCGGGACAGATTGTCCTGGCATTCCCGGCAACCGCAGCAGGCAGAGGCCTGACACTCACAACAACATTTTGGGCGGTATTGCTGCATCCATTGGCAGTAGTGGTGTAAACGTAGGTAACCGCAATTGGCGAGGCAGTAGTGTTTGTCAGCACTTCACTGACATTCCCGGTTCCACTTGTGCCTGGTGGGGTTATGCCTGGTTTTGTAGCCCTTGACCAACCAAACGTCGAGCCGGTGGTGGCACTTGTGGCAAGATATACAAATGCCGAGCCGGAGCACACAGGCGGTGGCGACAGCGTACTGCTGAGCATCGGTGTCGGGTTGATGGGAACCACAACATTCTGTGGCGTGCCGCTGAATCCACCAACTGAGGTCGTGTAAACATAAGTGACTTCAATGGGTGCGGTTGTGGTGTTGATAAGCACTTCACTCACATTTCCTGCCCCGGTCGTACCTGAGGGGATGATCCCTGCCAGGGTGGCTCTTGACCATGTAAAAGTCGCCCCGGGAGTTGCACTGGCGGGGATATAGGTAAATGTTGCAGCACTGCATAAGGCAGGTGGCGTCAATGTACTGCTGAGTTCTGCCGTAGGATTGACCGTTACTACTACATTCTGGCCCGCATTGGTACATCCCCCGGCACTGCTGGTGTAAACATAGGTGACATTCACCGGCTGTGTGGTCGGGTTGGAAAGGACTTCGCTCACATTACCTGTTCCTGTTGTTCCGGGCTCGGTAATGCCGGATACGGTTGCCCTGGACCATGTGAAGATGGTCGCGGCAGTTGCGCTTGTCGCAGTGTAGACAAATGTGTCTCCATTGCCAATTGCAGGAGGCGTGAGGGAACTGCTCAGAACCGGCATTGGTTTCACTGTTACGATAACATTCTCCACCGCACTGCTGCATCCGCTGGCTGTGGTCGTGTAACCATAGGTGACATCAATCGGTGAGGGTGTGGTATTGGTCAGCACTTCACTCACATTTCCAGTTCCGGTTGTTCCTGCCGGGGTGATACCCGCAAGAGTGCCCCTTGACCAACCAAAGGCAGACCCGGGTGTCGTGCTTGTTGCAGTATAACTAAAGGTCGAACCGCTGCAGATGGCAGCCGGTGTGAGTGTGCTGCTAAGCACGGGGATCGGGTTAACTGTTACCACAACACTATGCGTGTTGGTGCATCCGGTAGCCGTGAT
>CAIKNA010000046.1 GCA_903828645.1 uncultured Bacteroidales bacterium | reverse complement strand
TCCTATCGAGATCAAAAAACATGGTCGCAAGGCCTTTAGCTTGTTCAAGTTTGGGTTGATTTTTTTGGCCTATTCACTGCTGAACCCCTTGTCAATAAATGATCTTGCAAATTGTATTAAAATTTTGTCATGTACTTAGAATAATTGGTGTTATAAGAAGATCATGGACAGTATAATTCGGGATAAATTTCCAAAAGAAATTTTTCATCCGGAAGCATCAATACATCAAAGTGAATTCAATGACAGAATTCACTTTAAGGATGAATTTTTCTTTTTAACCGATTCAACAACCAGGGAAATAAATAAAAAATTGTTCGTCAACATGTTAAAAGGGTTAGGTATAAAGCCAAAGGCTGGACATGCGTTTATTTATATATACAAGTCAGGGAAAGCAGAGGTTATGACTTATAACAGTGATAACGATGATGAAATTGAACTTGTCAAAGAAAGAATCTCTAATACAACATTTTCCCCATGGATCATCGGTCATGATACGATAAATGCAATTGTTATGGTACCACGAAAATAAATTATACCAAGGCTTACATGCCTGTAAAAACATTAATATCAACTGATTGCCTTTGCAATGGCATTTTTCCATTGTCGTGTTTACAGGTAAAACGCAGATAAAAAAACTGGTTAAAGGAGGTAATTACTTTTGCTAACAAAAATTTAGCCTAATGACTGAAATATCAAAGGATCTACAAACCAGAATTCTAAAACATCTGGAATTTGGAGAACCGATCATTCCGGATCTTCAAACCCTGCAACGTATTTATGCTTCCTGGTGTTTGCACGTACCTTTCGACAATATACGGAAAATGATCGCCTTGAAATCTGAGAACAAACAGAATTTGCCAGGGTTGGATGCTTCTGATTTTTTTGAAAACTGGTTGGAACATGGTACCGGGGCAACTTGTTGGCCAATGGCGAATGCTTTTTATGAACTTCTTATTTCTATTGGCTTTGATGCAAGAAGGATTACCGGATATATGCGTGATTTGGGCGTTCTTAATCATGGAAGTGTGAAAGTTACTATTAATGGTCAGAATTACATTGCGGATGCTTCGCTATTATTAAATAAAGTTTTCCTCATTGGGCAGGATACTTTAATAGAGAATGACCCTGTATTTCAAGCAGAGATAGAAAAGGACGGAGAATCGCATCTTTTATGGATGCAAACTCCACCAGGGAATGATTTTTTCTACTGCAGAATTTTAAGTAATCCGGTTGAATTTCCGGTTTTTGACGAAGGCTATGAGGAATCGCGTGAGCGCAGCATCTTCAACCAAAGACTATATGTCAGAAGAAATTATCCGGGGAAAATAATTATCCTCCGGGGTAATACATATTTTTCAAAGACAATCGAAGGTATAGAACAACGCGAACTTTCAGGGGATGAAGTTTGCCATACACTTCAAAAGGAGATAGGTATTTCAAGAAAATTGATAAATGATTGGGTAATTTCAGGTTGTTTGGATGCATCATTGGAAAAACCTTCAGGACCACCTCCACCCCCTCTTAAAATAAAACCTCCATCGCAAAGGTAAAACAGACAATCCAAAATATGAATCATATGAAACACACATACTTCTTATTTTCTTTCTTTTTAATACTGCTTTCATCATGTAATAAGGGAAAGAAAGAGCCAATCGCACCTATAACAGGAATTACGCCATTTATCATTGAGTATAACAATCCAAACATATTGCTTAATGATATCAAACCTGACACTACCATTGAATCATTCCAGGTTCCAAACTACTTTCAGATTGATCTGAATTCGGATGGACAAGATGACTTTAAGTTTTCAGTCTTTAACATGTATGCTTTTGGCGGGTTGGTTTTAGCGCTTTCAAATCTAAGGGTAGAATCATTAAATAAGGATAGTTATATAGTGGTTGATTCAATATTCCCGCATGTTGATTTACATGGAGATACTATTATTCATCAATCATCTGTAGATTCAGTTTATCCGAAAGTGTTTTCGTTAGGCGATACAATCACTATTCATGAACATTGGGAAAATGGGAATTTCAATATTTTAAGATCAGGTTGGGAAATTCCTCCAACGGATAAACATTATTATGAAGGATATTGGTGGAATTTAGACGAAAAATATATTGGAATAAAATGCAAGGGTTTAATAGGATGGATAAAGATTGGAATTTCAAATAATAACAGGAGTATTAAGATTTATGAATTTGCATTGTCCAAATAAAAGCTGCCGGCGGCCGTTCGGCATCATGATGAAAACGTTACAAGGATGACAAAAATCACATTGATGACTCTTTTATTTTTCTCTTCTGCATTTGCAGGTCTAAGTCAGACCCGTAATGACAATTTGGATATCAACTATTATAAAGAAAAGATTAGGTGGAACATTAAAGAGCAGCAATTCAAGGATACAGTAGTGCTTTTTAGAAATTACATAAATAGTCAAAATGATAAGAGAATTATTAGTGACGGTAAGGTTTTCGATAGAACTCTTGAAAAATTAATTTGGGACTACAAGCATATAGAGATCTACCTGAAATATCAAAAAAGGTTAAATAAGTTTTCATTTATTTCTTATCGAAAAGATAAAACAGGAAAATCTATAGTGTCATTCTATTTGTGTGATATAAAAACAAAAGAAACAACTGAAATGTGTAGATTCCAAATAGAAAATTATAGAATTATTGGGATAAATATCCTTCCATGCTGTTATGATGGATTCACTCCAATAGAAGAATTTGAGCATCCAAAGGAATTACCTCAAATGTAAAATACTATAATGTACCAGTGGTCAACAACAAAAATATAACAACTTAAAAATCATCGAACTATGAAAACAGGAAAGTATTACCCCGGTTTATCATCTTTTAAAATGATCATTGTTCTTTTAACATTTTTGCTTTCAATTGGTAGTTCTTTAGGTAAAGGTTCTTCGGAGTCTCGTCAGGTTGATCAAAAAAGGAATGATGCAATCAGGAGAATTAAAGCTATTCTGAAGCAAACCACTTACCACAATGAAAGTGTAAAATCCATTTTAAAAATCACTGAAAAAGCAACTTTAAATTTTGACACATATGTTCATATCGCTGATTTAGCGCATGAATTCGGTTATCATACAGGAGAATTACTGCAAATCGCTGAACTCACATCGAAAGTAAAATTCGAAACGGATTACTTTAATCAAATTGCAGAATTGTCGATACTGCAAGCTGGACCGGGCGTCATTGAACTCGCCGATTTTATTTCAAAACAGGACAGTTTAAATAAATCTGAAATAGATTCATCTGTTCAAAAATTGAAAAGCGAAGCACATTTTAAGACAATGGATGAAGCAATGCAGGCAAACAAAGTTGAAATGGATAAGATAAACCATAAATAAGTTAATCCACACGTACATACCCAGGCCGTCAGGCGACAATACAGGTGAATCAGGCAAGCGAGCCTGCACCTGACTGGCCGGCTGCCGTGGAATAGAAAAGCAACAACTTACATTTGTGATTGAACAGGAAGATCAGTATGAAGGGACCAGTGGAGGCCTTTACTTCTTTGGATCCGGGTTCTCAATATTGTCCTTTCCAAACAAATCGTGAGGTCTTTCCCTGAATCTTTCATTCATTAAAAAGACTGTTAAAAAGATGAATGCGATAAAGGCAAGCAAAATAAGAACTTGAGTCACAGAGGTCTTTTGAATATCCTGTCTTTGTTTGACATCACACACTTCGCCCGGGCAGTATTGAACTTTATCTTTAAAAAAGAGGGGATAAAACTTACATCCCAGGCAAATTCCGAAAACTGATTCAAAAAACAGGAATATCAGGCAAATAAGACAGATAATACCTGTAATCGGGCTGTAGGCATTTACGACAATGAAAAAGAAGAACATGGTAGCGGCCAATACGACACCAATGACCCACGCAAACTTTTTCTGGGCGGCTCCGACATATTCGGGTGTTTGATTCCCGACAATCAAACGTGCTAAAATCAGGGTAGGCGAAAACCGGGGATTTATAAAAACCCGGATCAGAAAATCCGTGAGGAAAATGGTTATTACATACTTGATCGGGACAAAGTTCTGTTTAAACAGGATAAACATTAATGAAGTGAAGGTGGCTAAAAACAGCATTCCTGCTGCCGCCCGTATTTCCCGTTCGTTTAAAACCGGGATGTTGTATCCTTCCACATCTTCACCGAATTTGATTGGTTTTTCCATTTTGGTTTTCATTACAAGTACATTTATTATGCCTGATACGTATTATTTATTAATTCGTTACGGTTATAACGACTTTTTTTTTTTAGGATTCTACTCACTTCTATAAGGATTCTACCTGCTTCTATAAGGATTCTACCTGCTTTTACAAGGATAAGGCAATGTTTACAAAACGAAGGGGGGTAAAAAGTGTGAAATCTGAAATCTGAAATGTGAAATGAGATCAAACTGCCGGCCCCCTGGATCAATTATAATTTGTAATTTGCATTCCATTTTCAACCCGCATTTAAACATAACGAATTATGTATCTATTCTTCGACACCGAAACAACCGGATTGCCAAAAAACTGGAAAGCCCCGGTAACAGACGTGAACAATTGGCCCCGGCTTGTACAGTTAGCCTACTTATACTATGACGGAAATGGCAGGAAAATACTGGGTGGTGATTATATTATCAAACCGGAAGGATTTACTATTCCCTCAGATGCCTCAAAAATTCATGGTATTTCAACAGAGAGAGCAATCAGGGACGGGAAATCGTTGATTACCGTTTTACTCGATTTTCAATCGCTGATTGATGAAGCAGAGGTGCTTGTTGCCCACAACATGAACTTTGATGAAAAGATTGTAGGCGCGGAATTTCTCAGGAATGGAATGCGGAATTCAATACCCTCAAAGAAAAAAATATGCACCATGGAAAGCACGACAACCTATTGCGCCCTTAATGGCCCGTATGGATATAAATGGCCTAAATTATCTGAGCTGCATTACAAATTATTCCGGACCGGATTTGACGAGGCTCATAATGCCGCTTTTGATATTTCCGCAACAGCGAAGTGTTTTTGGGAACTGAAAAGGATAGGAAAAATATAGGAGCCAATCAGAACCTGTTATGAAGAAAACTGTTTTTTTTTTATTGTTCCTTTTTACTTTCTTTTTAGGCTTTGGAAACGTGAGAGTCCCGGCGATCTTCAGTGACCATATGGTGTTGCAGCGCAACAAGGCTATTCCTGTATGGGGTTGGGCGGATCCCGGCGAAAAGGTCGTAGTGGAATTCAACCGGCAATCAAAATCAGTAAAGACCGGCAGCAACGGGAAATGGATGGTGCGTTTAGACCCTGAAAAGGAAGGTGGTCCCTTTCAATTAGTGATCATGGGCGGGAACAAACTTGTTTTCCGGGATGTAATGGTTGGAGAGGTCTGGATCTGCAGCGGGCAGTCCAACATGGAATTCATGGTAAAATCTGTTGCTGATGCAGAGACAGAAATATCGGGAGCCAGCTACCCTCAGATCCGGCATTTTGCGGTTCCCAAAAAGATCAGCGCTTTCCCGGAAGATGATTTTACAGATGGCCGCTGGGAGGTCTGCAATCCTGAAACCGTTGGTGATTTTACCGCCGTCGGGTATTTTTTTGCCAGGCAGATCTTCAATGAAATAAAAGTACCCATCGGACTCATCAATGCCACATGGGGCGGCACGGTGGTTGAGACCTGGACCAGCAAAAATGCACTGGAGCAGAGCGATGATTTCAAAGATATCATAGCGGCGATGTCTGCCATCAGCAAGGATTCATTGCCTGATGCAAAAAAAAAGGCATCTGAGAAATATTTATCCCAATTGAAGAAAAAGATCGAATCATTGCAGGGCAGCGTCAATAATTTCGATGATGTTGATCGATGGATGAATGCAGATTATCCCGACAGCAACTGGCCGCAGATGAAATTACCGGGCCAGTGGGAAAAACAAATAAAAGGGCTGAAATACCTCGATGGCTCGGTCTGGTTCCGGAAAAATTTCACCCTGGGCAGGGAGGAAGAAGGTAAACCTGCTGAGATACACCTTGCAATGATCGATGATAATGACCGGACCTATGTGAACGGGATACTGGTTGGCTCTGCTTCTGTATGGAATAAAAAAAGGATCTACGAGGTGCCCGGAAAAATTTTAAAAAGCGGGAAGAATATAGTGGCAATCAGGGTGGAAGATGGCGGCGGCGGAGGCGGGATCTACGGAAATCCTGCCGACATGAAGATCATCGTAAACCGGAAAGAGATTTCACTTGCCGGTGAATGGTCGTTCAAAGTGGATTCAATGTCGATGAAAATTCAGGGTGTTGAGCCGAATGATTTCCCTTCTCTGTTGTACAATGCCATGATAAACCCGGTCATTTCTTATGCGATGCAGGGAGTCATCTGGTACCAGGGTGAATCCAACGCAGTGCGTGCTTTTCAATACCGCAAGGCATTTCCGATGTTGATCAGGGACTGGCGTGATCACTGGGCAACCGGCGATTTTCCTTTTTATTTTGTGCAGCTGGCAAGCTTTAATGAAGACAATGGCAACAGCGAAAACGGAAGTACCTGGGCTGAACTCAGGGAGGCACAGCTTATGACCTTATCGCTGCCAAACACCGGCATGGCTGTGACTACCGATATCGGTGATTCAGCCGATATTCACCCGCGTAACAAGCAGGATGTTGGTAAACGCCTTGCTGCTGTTGCATTGAAGAATCTCTACGGGAAAAATATCGTATGCTGCAGCCCCCTCTTTAAATCGATGAAGGTGAAAGGAAACAGCATATACTTATCCTTTTACAATACAGGCAGCGGTTTAAAGACAAATGACAAGTACGGGTACCTGAAAGGTTTTGAGATTGCCGGAGCTGACAGGATATTCCATTTTGCGAAAGCATTCATTGAAGGAGATGAGGTAATTGTATCCTGTGATTCAGTAAATATTCCTGTGGCAGTAAGATACGGGTGGGCCGACGACGCAGGTAAAGATAGCCTGTTTAACAAAGAGGGGTATCCCGCAAGTCCCTTCAGGACAGACCAGTGGAAAGGTATCACGGAAGAAGAAAAATACACCATCGGCCTTTGATGAAAATGCTGCTGCAACAGAAGATTGTTTTTTTAATTATATTGCACTGCCAAACATAAGTCTTACTTTAATAATCCTCACATGAAAAAGGCAGCATTTTTATCCGGGTTATTCATTTTTATCCTGTTTCAAACGTATGCTCAATCGGCCTTGTTCACAACTGATTCCCCCCGGTGTGCAAACGATACCATGCATTTTACACCGGACCCACCCGGCGGAATCATCCTGATGGAGACATGGGATTTTGGCGACGGCATCGTCAACACGTACCTGCCTCCGGCATCATTGCCGGTTTTTGCCACTCATCTATATGCCAGTCCGGGAACCTATACTGTAACCAGAACGGTTAAATTCAGCACAGGATCTGTGTCTTCCAGTCATCAGGTCCAGGTACTTGCACATCCTGTAGCCGGTTTTAGCAATTCCAATGTTACCTGTGCCGGTCAAGCCGTTCAGTTTACTGATCTCTCACAAATAAACGGGGGCGGAAACATACAATCGTGGCGTTGGAATTTTGGCGATCCCGCAACAGGATTAAACAATACCTCCACCCTTCAGAATCCATCACATATATTTTCCGCTGCCGGAATATTCACGGTAAACCTCACTGTTACCAATGTGAATGGATGTTCCGATATATATACATCAATCATTACCATCAACATGTTGCCTGTTGCCAATTTCAGCAATACGGAATCCTGCGAAGGGAGTTCAACCCAGTTTACCGACTTATCGGTTACCTCCCCTGGCAGCGTAATCGTCAACTATAACTGGAGCTTCGGCGACGGGGGATTCAGTACCCAGTCCTCGCCCGTGCATACTTATTTTACCTATGGCCTCTACAATGTAACCCTCACAGTAGTCAATTCGAACGGCTGTACCAACAGTGTTACAAAACAGGTGCTGGTAAAACCGAAACCAGTAGCAAATTTTTCCTTTTCAACAACGAACTGCATCGGCAATCCGGTGACATTTACTGATCAATCCTTCGTGCCCCCGGGGGGTTCTGCCTATATCGCTTCATGGGTTTGGGATTTTGGAGATGGATCACCTCCACTAATGATCCTCTTCCCGGGCAACCCGAATGTTTCGCACACATATGCCGGTTCCGCAACTGCCCACGTTGTCAGGTTGACTGTAACCACATCGACTGGGTGCAACGCCTATATTGAAAAAAATGTGACGAGTGTTCCGGCTCCTATTGCAAATTTCTTTGTATCAGGCGCTACCTGTGAACTTCAACCGGTCCAGTTTATTGACTTTTCCCAGACCAACGGCGGTGGGTCAATTGTAGGATGGTACTGGAATTTCGGAGATCCGCTGTCTGGAGCAGCCAATACCTCTTCCGCACAAAATCCGGTACATGTTTTCTCCTCTCCGGGGACTTTTATGGTCACCCTGGGTATTGTTAACAATTATGGATGCACCGATACCATTAGTAAAACAGTCTCCGTAAATCAGCATCCGATTGCAAATTTTAAAACAGATACGGTTCACCAGGGTACACCTGCGACCTTTACAGACCTTTCGTTTTCTGTTTCCGGGATCATTGTCAGCTGGACATGGGACTTTGGTGATGGCCAGATGTCATCATTAAGCAATCCAACTCATCTCTATGCAACACAAGCGACTTACATGACAAGATTGACGGTTACAGACATTAATGGATGTAAAAGGGATACACTAAAACCTGTAATTGTACTGCCTCCGGTCAACAACCCTCCTGCAACCCAGACTATAACCAATGTAATTGTCGGAAACGGTCAAACGAAATGTTATAATGCGACACAGGTTATCACTGTTGCCGGGAACGGAACCCTGTTTTATCTCTTGCCCGGAGGCAATGCGACCTTCATCGCAGGTCAGAAAATATCATTTCTGCCGGGAACGACAGTTCAGGAAGGATGTTCCATGTGGGGCTACATTGCTCCGGCAGGCCCTTACTGTCTCTATCCTTCCATGCCTGCAACTTTAGCAACCGGGGATGCGGAAACTGGGAGCATCGCTCAATCTTTTTTCAACATTAACCCGAATCCCACCACAGGGAACTTCATTCTTGATTTCACAGGAGTTGTTCAGACTGATAAGGCAAATGTGGAAATATTTGGAATGTGGGGAGAAAAGGTGGTTACAGCGGTTATAACCGGGGAGCGCGAACATCAATTCTCGCTGTCAGGCAGACCGGCAGGCGTTTATGTTATCCGTGTGATTTCCGGTAACAGATCTGAAACTGCAAAGATCATTAAACAATAACTTGGGCAAGAGGGCCAGATTTATTTCAGGAAAGGTGTGAATCATATAACTCTTTCCATGAATTGTGTAATGTTAATGGTAACGAAAAGATGAACCTTTGTTCAGGTGCAGATTCATTGTGATTGAAGGTGCCTCATTTCAGACGGGGGTGTAATGGTTTCATAAATCGCGGAAGAAGGATCATCTCAACCAGTATGATATGGAAAAAAAATTCTTTGTGCTTTCCGGCGGGGGTTGTCGGGGTTTTGCCCATTTGGGAGCAGTGAAAGCATTGCAGGAAAGCGGTATCTGTCCTGCTGAAATTTCCGGTACGAGTTCAGGTGCCATTGCGGGGGCATTTTTAGCCTGTGGTTTTTCCCCTGATGAAATTAAAGACATCTTCATTGAAAACCTGAAATTAAGCATGCTCTCCCTGAACGGTTTTAAGATGGGGCTGATGTCTATGAAAAAAATCAGGATATTTTTACAGAAAAATTTGCGATATAAACAATTCGAAGATCTTCCAATCCCTTTTTATGCGACTGCAACCAGTTTTACAGATGGCAGCCAGCGCATATTCAACCATGGAAACATCATTGATGCAGTTATTGCCTCCAGTTCCATCCCTGTTGTGTTCCCGTCTGTGATAATCCACGGGATGCCTTATGTTGACGGCGGCCTGTCAAATAACTTGCCTGTTGAGCCTTTCAGCGGCAATAAGCAGAATGTGGTATGTATTCATGTCAATCCTATAAAATCATTTAAACCCGGAGAGGGTGTTTTTGATATCATGGACCGGGCAATACACTTAAGTTTTCGGGAAAAGGTCAACCGCTCCTCCGATGGATGCAGTTTATTCATCGAGCCAAAGGAATTGGACAGCTACGGGCTCTTCGACATTCAAAAGGCAGGGGAAATATTTGATATCGGCTATGGTTTTACTGAAAAGCTTTTATTGAACCCTGGTAAGCCATTGTTTACCTAAATCTGTTGAGCGTTTTCAAAGTATCCGGTTCCTGTTCCTTTTCCTTTTTTTTTGTACCTTTATGGCGCGGAACCGGTGCGCAATCAACCGGATAAACAGTGCCGGATTCCAAAGCAGGTAATGCAGTGTGATAAATTAATAGTTATAAATATGAAAAAGAGTTTCTTTTTACTTTCCCTGTCAATGTTATCACTCTTTGCCTATTCACAGTGGGCATGGAAAAACCCTTTGCCTACAGGCAATGTGTTGTCGTCGGTTTCCTTCACCGATGCCAATACCGGTTATTCGGTGGGTGACTACGGAACCATTTTAAAAACCACGGATGGAGGCACAAAGTGGACCGCAGTTCCGGGGGGAACGGATAATGATTTATGGTCGGTGCACTTTCCCGTCGCCGATACCGGCTTTACCGCAGGGGGTTATGGAACCATTTTAAAAACCACGGATGGAGGAACAACCTGGACTGATTTATCACCCTCAGCCTCCAACGACCTGTATGCTGTGTATTGCACCAGTACCAGCAGGGGTTATGCAGTAGGAAGCGGGGGGATTATCCTGAAAACGAAAGACGGAGGTGCCAGCTGGACAGATCAGTCGGGCGCCACAGCCAATGATCTGTGGTCGGTTTTCTTTGCCGGCACAAATACCGGTTATGCGGTTGGCGACAGTGGAACCATATTGAAAACCATCAATATAGGCACTACATGGGCCGCTTTGTATAGCGGCACAACCAATGCCCTCTATTCGGTTTACTTTACCGATGTCAATACGGGTTATGCTGTGGGTGATTCAGGGACCATCGTAAAAACCATTGATGGCGGTACGACCTGGAGCAGGTTGTCAAGCGGAATAACTACCTCTTTGTACGCAGTTTATTTTACAGGAAACAATACTGGTTATGCAGCAGGTGATGCCGGGATCATTTTAAAAACCGTTAACGGAGGCACGACCTGGACAGCCATGCCGGGTGGAGTCTCCACCTATCTCATAGGAATGTTTTTTACCGGTGCCAGCACAGGCTATGTTGTAGGGGATGCAGGCACTTTCCTGAAAACCGTGGATGCCGGCACTGCCTGGATATCATTAAACAGCGGAACAGGCAATGATTTATGGTCGGTTCACTTTACGAATGCGAATACAGGTTACGTTGCAGGGGATGCGGGAACCATTTTAAAAACAACGAATGGAGGTGCCGACTGGACCGCTTTGCAGGGCGGGACGCTGAATCCCCTGTACTCGGTTTTCTTTGTTGATGCCAATACGGGATATTTGATGGGAGGCCTTGGAACCATCCTGAAAACCACAAATGGAGGCACAACCTGGACTACACAAACGAGCGGGACGGTGAATGACCTGTGGTCCGGCTATTTTAAAGATGCCGGCAACGGTTTTACGGTGGGTTTGAGCGGAACAATTTTAAAAACCGTAGATGGAGGCTTACACTGGACTGCAGTGTCAAGCGGAACAACCAATGACCTCTACTCTGTCAGCTTCCCCGAAACCGGCACAGGCTTCATCGCAGGCAGTGCCGGAACCATCCTGAAAACCACCAACGGGGGGACAACATGGACTACCCTTGCAAGCGGAACATCGAATGACTTATGGTCGGTTTGTTTTACCGATGTCAATACGGGCTATGCGGTCGGCGATGCCGGGACCATTTTAAAAACCATCAACGGAGGCACTTCCTGGACTGCCCAGTCGGGCGGAACAGCCAATGGAATTGAGTTTGTCTATTTTCCCCAGGTTGATACGGGTTATGCTGTTGGCGATACGGGAACCATCCTGAAAACGGTTGATGGAGGTGCAAACTGGATTGCCCAGGTGAGTGGAACAATTAATTCATTGTATTCGGTTTCATTTACCGATGTCACCACAGGATATGTGGCAGGGAGTGCGGGAACCATTTTGAAAACCACCAACGGGGGATATGGTGTTTATATCCAGGAATCCATTGTCCCCGGCACTGTTTATGGTATTTATCCCAACCCGGCACGTCATCATATCACCATTGAAAACGCAGGGAAATCGTCGGATCAGATCATGGTATCCATTTTCGACCTGACCGGGAAACAAATGTTGGCTAAAAATTTCAGGCAGCAGAATCCGGCTGAACTGGATGTAAATTCACTCTCCCCGGGGATATATCTTGTTAAAATACAGACTGCAGCGGGCATTGAAGTTAAAAAGCTGGTGATTCAATAAGTCCTGTTCAACGGGTGGTGCAGGCAACCATGACTTTTTTGACCTCTGGTAACGGTGTGTCAGTGCTTATCCCAGAAAAGTTTTGTGGACACCAGGTCACCGCCTATTGCAGCGGATGCTGTTGCATAATTTGACCCGTTCAGCGTTTGCTCTTCAACGGGATAGGTAAATCGTACCGGAACCGGTGACACGGCTCTTGGGGGGTGCAACAGGACAGGGTAGTCAAATTTTCTCCATTCCGTCCATGCTTCAAATCCCCGGTTATACAGCGCTATCCATTTCTGGAAGCCGATCTTGCGTTTATAATCACCCGGCGCAGTGGAATAGGCAACCCTCGGATCTGCCAGGTAGGATTTGATGTCCTCCTCGGACCCGCCCCAATAGCTGACAGAAGCACGGATCGCATTGTTGTAATGGTCTTTGGCCGACCCTCCTCCCATGTTGAATTTGCGTTCAACGCCTTCGGCAAGTAAAAACTCCGTTTCAGCATAATCAAAGATGAGCCCCTCAAAAGTCGGAACCTGTATGTTGTCGGAAACATGAGAGTACTGTGTAAAATCATTTGATTCCCCGTATATACCCCCGGCATAAACGAGTTTTGGCTCACTGGTCGATGACGTGTCAACCTGGGTAAAATAAAATGGCAGCCGCGGATCATTCAGCCGGTTCATCGTATCCACCAGTGTATTTGCAGGGATGTAATCATGCCTGCCACTCGCAACAAGTTCGTCACAGATCGGGTTTGTATTGGGAGGTGAACTCAGGTAAATAAGTCTTGCATTATCAAGGTTTGACGCGATCAGGCCATTCTCGTCAGAAACAGCGCTTTCCACGGTAGCTTGGGCAAAAACCGGGTCGACGTCAGAAAGGAGCATCCCCATCCTCAGTTTCAGGGAGTTCGCGAATTTCAACCAGGCAGCCACATCTCCATAATACATCCGGTCGGCCTGGTCAAGACTGCCGTACAGCGGATCAAGTTGAACAATGGCAGCGTCAAGCCGCCGGATAAGATCCTTGTAAACCGTCAAACCATCGTCGTACTTCGGTGAAAGATTTTCAATGTTGAGCGCCTGTGAATAGGGAACGTTGCCAAAAGTTTCAACAAGGATGCTCCAGCTGTAAACCGTCAGGATCTCAACGAGGGCAAGGCGGTTTTTTTTCACTGCAGGGCTTGGGTCATCCAGGTAGGTTGTGGATGAAATGATTTTCGAGGATTGGTCCAGATCCTTTATGACGTACTGATAGAGCCAGTTCCAGTGATTGTCAGGGATCGTGCGGTCGATCAGGTCATAGTTGCTTTCATCCGTATAGGTGGTTTCGGTCCATTGCTGAGCGATCAACCGCCAGATATTGTAATTTGCGTTTGGGGTTACCATCTGCTGAAACAGGTTCACCTCGGCCCCTGTAAAGAGCGATTCTCCTGAAACCACCAGGGGGTTTTTTGTGTTTGTATTGAGGTCCTGCAGTTTTTTACAGGAAGAAAAAGCAAGTACAATGACCATCAAAGCGAATATCTTTTTCATAGCAATCAGGTTAAAATGCGAATTTTAAATTAAAACCGAAATCCCTGGTCGATGGCAGGGAACTGGTTGAGTATCCCTGCAGGTTGCCTGAGCCGAGACCTGACTCAGGGTCGGCATACGGCAGATTCTTGAAGATGATCCATACGTTGGATGCCACCGCACTGATGGTAACTCCGGTAAGGAAAGTCTTTTTAAGCACCGATGCGGGAATTGCATAGGAGAGGGAGATCTCCCTGAGTTTTATGAAAGTGGCATCATACACAAATGCTTTGTTGGGATTGGACAGGTATCCGAAAGCCCCGTAATTCTCCGCATTTACCCTGGTTACGTTAGGGGTTCCATCGGGGTTTACGCCGGGGTTGATAAAGCCGCCGCTGTTCGAAGCATAGCCGCCCACAGGATCCCCGACCACCGGGTTCCTTACGGGGTTGCCCAGGTCATTCAAATAGGCCGTTTCCTTGTAAAGACCCGTCGCCAGTCCGTAAGCCATGTCGAGGGAGAAGATATCGCCGCCTTTTGACACATCCACCATGACACCCAGGGCCCAGCTCTTATAGGTGAAGATGTTCCTCATCCCGCCGGTCCAGTCGGGGTTCACGTTCCCGATCACGTTGTCTGATTTCCCGGTAACCTTGTAATACCCTGTTGCGGGATCGACCACCTTCTGACCGTTCAGGTAAACAAAATCGGTGCCTTCGATAACCCCGTAAGGCTGCCCCACCATGGCATTGATAGAAACACCTCCCTGGTAATAACCCAGCTGCATGTTCTGAACCCCCTGCGCCAGGGAAACGACTTTATTCCTGTTCCTGGCCCAATTGACCGTGATGCTCCAGCTGAAAGATCCCGCTTTGACAGGGATCGCATTTAAGGCCAGTTCAATGCCTTTATTTTCAATCGTTCCGGCATTGACCACCTTGTAAAAATAACCCGTAGCCGTTGAAACCCGCAGAGGCACGATCTGATCAACCGAATTTGTTCTGTAAAGATCAAAATCAAACCCAACTCTTTTTCCGAAGAACTTCATTTCAAGTCCGCCCTCGATGCTGTGGGTCATTTCAGGTTTCAAATCAGGGTTCTTTTTGACTTCGGGGACAAAGGTGACGGGGCTTCCGAAAGGAGTGGCGATGTTGTAGCTGTCGACGAGCTGATCAAAGGGGGCACTGTTCCCCACCGAAGCGTAATTTAACCGGGCCTTGCCGAACGAAAGCCATTTCGCATTTTTAACCAGGTTGGAAAAGACAAAACTTCCTGCAATGGAAGGGTAGTAGTACACGCTGTTATTTTCCGGCAATGTGGACGACTGGTCACGGCGAAGCGTAAGGTCCAGGTAAACAAGGCTGCGATAGCCCAGTGAGGCACTGGCATAAATGCCGTTCACCCCAACTTTGGATGCAAGTTCATTGGGAAGGGGCAACGGGCCTAAGCTGTTCTGGAGGGTATAGATCCCGGGTACGATCAATCCTCCGTTTGTTGCCGTCACCAGGCGGTCCTGGTTGGTCCTCCGGATATTCATGCCAAGAATTCCCTTGATGCTGAAGAATTTCAGGAATTCCTTGTTGAAATTGGCCATCAGGTCATAATTGTACTCGCTGAAAGTGATATCTCTCCTGAGATAACCAGATGGCTGGTAACTTTTTCCGAGGCTGCCATCCATGCCATACCCGATACCGAACTGCCCGGGAACACTACCTGTCGCTTTTCGTTCCTCCTGCAATTCATTGTACATATCCACCGACATCCTCCCAAAGAGATCGAGCCAGGCCGTGACTTTATAGTTCAGCGTGGCATACCCGATGAACCTGTTCCTGCCGTCGGTTTCATAGTTTTCATACCTTGTCCAGTAATAATTATCCCAGAAAATTGGTGTCAGGTCGGTCGGATCCGCCCAATTCCAGGTCATGTTCTGCTTTGTCTGAAAATAAGCATCCTTTTGTTCCTTCATATCAACATTGGTCTGTGTCCACTGCCGCAACGACAGGATGCTGCTTGTGCCATATCCGGTTTCATTCCGGCCCTGATTCTGTGAAACAATGTAATTGGCGCTGCCGGTAACCGTCATGCGGTCGTTGATGCTCCAGGAACCGTTTAACAGCACATTATTCTTGACCATCTCACTGTTGGGGAGCAGGCCGTCCTGTTTGTAATTGGTATATGACAGGCGGATGTTGCCGGCCTTGAATGCATTTTCAATGGAAACAGAATTCATGTAGGTCGTCGGGTTTTTAAAATAGGTGATCGGCCCGTTTTCAGCTGCGACCCACGGGGTTGCTTTATGATAATTGGGTGACAGTGAATTGAATGCATCCCATTGATAGACGAGGAGGTTAGGATTGAAGGGAGCACCAAAGGAAGCATCTTCGGATGTTACGACACACTGTTCAAGCTTCCCGTCCCCGAAAAGATCGCGCATGTACCAGTATTTGCCCGGACCTTCGTAATAATGTCCGTAACCCGCGCCATACTCCTGCTGGTAGGAGGGGAAGGTGCTTTTATCGACAAACCCGACTTTAATTCCTGAGTTCAGGGTCACATGTACACTCTTCTTACCCTCGCCATCTCCCTTGCTGCCCCCTTTTTTGGTGGTGATCATGATCACGCCATTGCCTGCGCGGGATCCGTAGAGTGCAGTGGCTGCCGCACCCTTCAGAACATTGATCGACTCGATGTCGTCGGGGTTGATATCGGAGGCTGCATTCCCGAAGTCAAATCCCTCTCCCGCATCCTGCTGGTCGAGGGTATTGGTGTTTTCATTGCTGACAGGCACGCCGTCAATGACAAAAAGCGCCTGGTTGTTGCCTTCCAGCGATTTTATCCCGCGAAGGAGTACATTTGTCGAACCACCGATATTCGTCGTGGTACGAACCTGTATCCCGGCAACCTCCCCCGACAGCAGGTTTATAAAATTGTCGGTCTTTACCTTCTCGATCACATCGCGGTTGACCTCCTGGGTGGAATAACCCAGGGATTTTTTATCCCTGGGAATGCCCAGTGCAGTCACCACTACCTCTTTCATTGTCGTCAGGGCAGGCTGAAGCACCATGTTCAGAAGGTTCGATTCCCCAGGGGTTATCTCCTCTGTTTTCATCCCGATGCAGGAGAAAACCAGGATGATATGTCCGCCAGGCACCGGGAGGGTGAACTTTCCATCCCCATTGGTGCTGGTGCCGGTCGAGGTCCCTTTCAAAAGAACTGTAACCCCGGGAATCGGGCTTTTATCCTCGGAAGAGGTAACCTTTCCTGTGATAATTCTGGTTTGAGCCATCGCCTCCCGGATGCCGATGAAGAGGATCAGTGCTGTCAGAATTGTAACTATTCTCATACCCGTTTGTTTTATGAATTAAAAGTATCACAAGATAAGAAGTTATACGATATGCAGGTTCATATCAGTCACCTTATCCCTATTGCCTGACAATTCTCGCCACACCGATGGTTTTATTTGAAGAAACCTTCACCAGGTAAATTCCGGCAGGCTTGCCCGACAAAGTGAGTTCGTGTTTCGTTGCCCCGGACAGTTCGGTTGAGAAGACCGATTCGCCTTTCATGCCGTAAATATCAACCCTGATTTTTTCCCGCTCGTCCAGCCCGTTCAATTCAAGGGTGAAAGCTCCCGTGGTCGGGTTCGGATAGACTTTGAAGAGGTTTTCGATAAAAGGCATCGAAGTTTCCGGGCTGATTTCAGGCTGATCCCCCGGGTTGACGGGCATGTTGGCAGGGGTGGTGCAGAATGGCCCAGAGGGTGCGATATAACCATGCAGGTACCCGCCCGGCTGGACGGTTACCCCGGGGAGCATGTCGACTTTAAGCCCTGCAATAAACGTGGCGCTGCCGCCATTCTGAACTGTAAACGTGGTTGCTGAACCGGCTAAAGTGATCGTCTGGGTGGCATTGTAGCAATTCGAGGCGGCGTTGGGGACTGTGATGTTCGACAATTGGCTGTTTACAGGCAACCCGGTAATCCGGATATCGTCAATGGCCCAGTAATAGCCATACGTTCCGGTATAATTCCATTTGAATTTCACCTGGGACTTGCCGGTAATGGCCGGAATCTGTTGGGTGAAATTTGCAGGATTCGCCGAACTTCCCGTCAGGTTCAGAATGTCAACCCAGGTTGATCCGTTGTTGATGCTGTATGACAGGGTGGCTGAAGATGGATCGTACCAAAGGAAATAGTAATTAAAAGATAACGATGCCGTTGTATAGTTTGACAAATCAATCGTCGGGGAGATAAGGTCAGCGTCCTGGGAATTCCCGCTTCCATAGGCATCACTGTTGATATACGCATAAGTTCCTGTCAAAACAGGATTATCAGTACCATAATTTGAGATGGTTCCAAACTGCCATACCTGGCCATTTCCCTGGTGATCGGCCTGCGACCAGCAGGGTGGAATTAACCCTGCGTCAAATCCCTCGTTTACCGGGGGTGTGGCGGTTACGCAAACAGTCGAAAAAAGGATGTCATTCCCGTATGCCGTACCCACTGAACCGGTTGCATAAGCCCGTACATGGTAGTACGTCGAGGCCAGCAGTCCTGCGAGGGCGCTTGTAAAAACTCCGGTACCGCTGCCATTTGTTGTATGACTGCCTGTAATGGCCGGATTCAAGGCTGTTCCCCAGCAAACCCCGCGTGCCGTTATTGCAACCCCTCCGTCGGAGGTGATGGTTCCGCCTGAACCGGCCGAATTTGTCGTGATCGCAGAGGGATTTGTTGTTGTCATTGCCACAGCCCAGGGACTGGTCGTGAAAGTAAGGTCATTTCCATAGGAGGTGGCGGTCGCGTTGGTTGCATAAGCCCTGACATGGTAAGTGGTGTTTTGCAGCAACCCGGTTATCGAACTGGTAAAAGAGCCCGTACCTGTCCCGTTCGTCGTATGGCTGTCGGCGAGGGTTGGGTTTGATGCGGTACTCCAGCAAACCCCGCGGGATGTAATTGCAACCCCTTCGTCGGAGGAGATGTTTCCTCCCGAACTGGCTGTGTTTACCGTGACCGAGGAAGCTGCGGTTGTGGAAAGGACCGGTATCCCGGGAGTAAAGGTCAGCTCGCTGCTTTTCGAAGTGCCGTCGCTGTTTGACGCAACCAGCCTGAAATGGCAGGTGACGCCTGCGACAAGCGCTGTTGCAGCAGCGGTGACAGGAACAGCAGCAGATCCTGAACCGGCAGAAACAGTCGGTGTTACGCTGCCATATGCGGAGGTGGGCCCGTACTCAAAATGATAAGTGGTCGCCAGCCCGTGAGGATTGACACTCCCTTTTAACGTTGCCGTTGTCGTCAATATTGCTGTGGCATTTGCCGACAGTGCAGAAGGCGCATTCGAAATAAGAAAGGAGGCGATCCGTGTTTTCCATGAGGTCTCGCCTGTCACCTGGACGTACTCGGTGGTATACCAGAAGGTGATGTCGTCGGCTGGATCGACCGACATCATGCTGTAATCGCCCCATCTTGCATAAATACCGGTTTGTGAACCCGACCCGCTGATCACATTTTGTTCTGCAACGGTCATCGTTCCTAGCGGATCCCCGGGTTTGCGGCCCGTATAACGGATGCTTGGATAGAGGCTCGTTCCGTTTGAGACTGAATACCCGAGGGCAATATCACCAACGGAATTCATGGCGATGCTTCCGATCCAGCGGTGGTCATTGTCGGGCGCCCACGTGCCCTGCTGGTAAATGGACCAGGCTGCTCCTGTGTTGCGCAATTCATACCAGCGTATTCCTGCATGTCCGGTATTGTCCACATCCACGGTATGGTTTGTGACCATGGCCCTGTAACCGCCGAAATTACGGTACTGCAGGCGGTACATCAGGCGGTCGGACAGATCTTCGAGCAGAACCGATGTCCCCGGTTGCGGGATGCATTGTCCGCGGCCATTGGGATCGGTGCACAGGCTTGATTTAAACGGGGCGGCAGCCAGGCTTGCCACCTGGCTGAATGTGGAGTTGGCGGGGGTTGCCCAGTCGGCGTGAAAGTCCCATATCCTCAGGTAATTCTCAGTCAGTGAAGACCAGTCGTTGAAATAGGTAAAGTGGTTGGGCTCGCCTGCCAGCGGCGGTGCAATGCCGTCCCAGTCGGATGGCAGCATGCCGGCAGGATCGCCTGCGGCTGTGAGGTCAAAATAGATCATTTGCGCCGTGGGGTCGCCTGCAAGCATTTTTGTACGTTCGAATGCGCTGGCGCCTGCACCGGCCCAGTCATTACCAAAGGCAAATTGATTGGTCGACATGTAGTATCCATCAGGCCATACACCGAATTTTGGATAGTCGGGCATGGTGCTTCCATATTGAAAAACGTACCGGTACCAGGCACCGGTAGGATCCGATGTTTGCGAAATGGCGACTAGTTCGGCGCATTGACTGTACCCGGGAGGCAACGAAAATTGCGTGATCATCCAGCGGTCCGCTGCCTGGTCGTAGAGCACCACGGGATCTCCGCTGTTGGTGCTGTTCCATGGTTCAGGGATGCCGGTCCAGACCGTGTTTAAATTAGCAGGGCCATACAGAAGGCCTCCTGTTTTGGAGTAAATGGCGAAGTTGACATTGACCACCTGGACATACTTGTCGATACCGATATCTCCCTGTGTATCCGGGGGGTAGTATCCCAGGATGTTGGTCATTCCGTCAAAGTTCTGAATTGGGGCGGCAGATAAAGGGGCGTCGGTAGCTCCCTGCTTCTGCCATACCGGGTCCTCCGGGAGGTTGAAAGGGGTGGTTTGAAGGTGCAGGAATTCCTTTTTACCGATTTTATTGGGAATCTGCTTTCCCCACTCTTCCTCTCCGCCGGATGCCTTTTTATCCGGCTTAACCATTGGCATGTCCAGCAAGGAGGGTGAAATATCAAAGTAGACTGCCTTGCCAACCCGGGTGGGACGAAGGGAGGTGCTTTGTCCGAAAAGCAGGGAGACAATGGATGAAAGGAGGAATATGCAAATGAGTACAATGATTTTTCTCATATATTTCTTATTTAGACTAAGTTTTAATAAAACACAAAGGTATCATTAAACCAAGCCATAGGTTCTTTGGCTGGTGTTTTTTTCCCGGGAGGATCGGGCGAATGATGATGGCTTGCCAGGAATTATTTTTCTTCAGGTGTTTTCCATGTCAATCCTGTATATCCCGGATAACCACTTTTTGCCCGATGGTTCTCTCTTTGCTGGTAATTCGGAGGAGATATATCCCGGAAGGGAAGCCTGAAACATCCAGTTTCCTGTCGGGACTGGTTTGCATGTCTGTCAAAAGGAGTCTGCCGGCAAGGTCGAAGAGTTCGACTTTTGCATCCCTGACGTTTTCGACATAGAGTTCACTGCTGGCCGGGTTTGGGAAGACCACCGGGCCATTGTT
>CAIKNA010000045.1 GCA_903828645.1 uncultured Bacteroidales bacterium | reverse complement strand
TTTCTGATATCCCTGCTTTTTAAAATACCTTTCAACGATGGAAAGCGGTTGTTTCGAAGCAAGCCGGATCTCCTCGCTCAGGATCTGCTGCACGGCGGGCTGACTGAAGATCGCCATGTACATCTTCCACAGGATGAGGTTTGATTTAAGATGGGTAAAAAACCTATCAAAATAGGCCAGCATGGCACTCCTGTCTAACCCTGCCGACCGGTCGGGATCGAAGAGCAGCATCATTTCGGCCATGACCTCGCTGAAAATGGATTTGAGCAGTTCATCCTTGCTGCTGAAGTAATTGTACATCAGTCCTTTTGAGATGCCTGCATGTTTTGCCAGGTCGCTGATGGAAACGGCATGGTAGCCCGTTGTTGCAAAACAATCTATGGCAGCATCCACGATCCGGCGGCGTTTGGATTCACGGATATCTTCAAATTGTTCACTGGTTCTCGGGCACATATTTTTATGACTGAACGGTTGGTCAAAAATAAAACAAATTTTCTTACGAACAACCTGAAATTTGATTTTATGATTTTTTTTTTGATTGAGCGCTTTTATACCGATAAACTTAAACCAATGCGGTTTTCCATAAGTCCAGGTTTGAAGACAGATGTGTTATTGACAATACTCCCTTATAGTTACCACTGCATCATATCACCCTTTTAGGGTTCGGACAAAAACCGGCTATTTGTTTTCTAATTTTTCGATCCGCAGGGTCAGTTGTGAAATTTCCTGTTTCAGTTCTGCGTTCGTGGCATTTAGTTCCTGCACGGCTTTCACCAGGGGTACCACGAACTGTTCGTAGCTCAGAGAATAAAGTTCCCGGCTGTTTCTCGGGGTATTGATGCCGCTGAAATCATAACCGGATTCGCTGGCCGCCTGCGCCACTTCCTGTGCCAGGAAACCGCTGTATTTTATTTTTTCCACTTCGTTTTTTTCAGGATAGTCTGTGCTGTCTTTGTTCCCGGTAAATTCCGCAATTGCCTTCAGGTTTTGATGGTAGGTAACAGGGCGCAGGCGCGTAATGAAATCCAGCCCTTTCACATCTTCCCTTACATTGTCCTTGATCCGCGAATCGGTGAAGGTGCTCCAGCCGACCCATCCGCCGATATATATGGTACTTTGATTGCCGATAAATGCCTGGTTGTGAAAAGCATTCGGCCAGCCATTGTTGCCAATGCTGATGGTGTTGTTAAAACTGCCGGAAGTTCCTGAATTATATCCGACCGCTGTATTATAGCTGCCTGTATAATTCAAGGAGAGTGCATCTCTTCCCTCTGCCGTGTTGAAGTTTCCCCCGGAATTCCAGTACAGCGAATTCATCCCGGTTGCCGTATTGTTTGTTCCGGACTGGTTATAGAACAACGCGCGAAACCCGCTGGCGACATTCTGAGAACCGGTGTAATTGTCATACAATGCTTCGCTGCCATTGGCAACATTTTGATATCCTGTGGTGTTTAATACCAGTGCGTCTTTCCCGTCGGCAGTATTTTGATGCCCGGTGGTGTTGGAATACATCGCCTGGGCTCCATTGGCTGTATTGTCCCAACCCGAAGTGTTGGAATACAGCGTCAGGTATCCATGGGCGATGTTGCGTGATCCCGAGGTATCAGAATAGAGCGCCTGGTATCCGTTGGCTACATTCCCCATTCCCGAAGTAATGGAGAACAGCGCCTGGGACCCGGTGGCACAATTTTTAATCCCTGATTTGTTGGAGTATAGCGCCTGGTATCCGCTGGCGACATTATCTGTTCCCGCGGAATTTAAATAGTTTGACTGGTATCCGAAGGAGGTATTGTGCGACCCGTTTTCAATTTTCCCCGCCAGCTGGTTGTTTACCTTGAATACAAGGGGTACGTTATCCTGCGTCCCGATAAAGTTTATGGAGGGGTCGGTACCTGAATTGCCGGTGATATCCCAGAACTGGCTTACAGGCGCGGTTGGGTCGGAGGCGTTGATCTTGTACCAGGTTGGTGCAGCGGGTGTTCCTGCATTGTAGTAAAAACCCGTACTTGTAGGCCGCTGGAAGATGAGCAGCCCCTGTGCCGGGTTGACAATGGCATCCCGTTGTGACTGACCCATCTTGGGAATCAGCAGCCCCTGCGTTGTGCTTTTTACATCGAGTATCGCAGAATTGTCAGGCAGGCTCCCATCGGCGTTGATAGCCACCTGGGCAAAAACCTGGGTGCAGGCAAAAATAAGAACCAGGAGAGAAATGATTTGCTTTTTCATAATGTTGAGATTTAGTGAATGGATAAAAATTATTTCTAAATGATTTTGCTCCTGTTGCCGGTGAAAATTCATTCCCGGATGTTTTTCAATGAATTTGATGAAAGAAACCCGGGGCAAAAATATGTTGGGACTTTCCTTTTTAAACTATCTCAAAAGACAGTTCTTCCGAAAATGTTCAGGTTTGTTTTTAACGAAGAAATAAAAAGGGAGATGAAAGGAGTGAGGCTTACTGTTTTTTTAATGCCTTGGCAACCAATGCTGTTTTTGAATTTACATCAAGCAGGTCGTATATGTTTTTAACATGATAGCGTACCGTTGCCTTTGTAATAAACAATTTCTCGCCGATTGCCTGGAAATTCAAACCCTCTACGATCAGTTCGAGAATTTCACGCTGGCGTTCGTTCAGCGGCAGGAGTTCACTGCCCGGTTTTGTAGTCACATTGTTTCTGAAAAGTGCAAGTGCTTTCAGTGCAATGCCGGGGGTCATGGTTGCACCGCCGTTGTATACTTCTTCAATGGCCTCAAGCAGGCGCGATGGCGTTGTTTTTTTCAGAAGGTAACCGGAGGCGCCATTCATCACAGCATCAAAAATCTTGTCATCATCCTCAAAAACAGTTTGCATGATGACCTTGATACCCGGGTAATCCTGTTTGATTATTTTCAAAGCCTCCAGTCCTGACATCCCGGGCATTTCAATGTCCATCAGGATGATATCCGGTTCCGACCGGTTGATTTTATGTTTCAAATCACTGCAATCATTGAATGCCCCGGTACAGGTGTAATTTTCACTTGCATGGATCAGGTGGCACAACCCTTCGCGCAACAAATAATTATCATCAAATATGGCAACTTTGATCGGCATACTATTCTTTAGAAACCCAAATGCAAAAGTAGGGTACTTTGATTTTTTTCAACTATCCCTGGAGATAGTCTTGATTTTTATTTTGAACCTGACCTGTGAAGTTCAGTTCAAACCTTTAGTCTCAATTCAACCGTTGTCCCCTGCCCGATGACTGAATCAATTTTCAATTCACCCCGGATCTCCTCAGCACGTATTTTCATGTTGCGCAATCCGTTCCCGCCCTGCCCGGTACTGTCGCCATTCCTGGTTAATGGGTCAAATCCAACCCCGTTATCCCTGACAATCAGTGTAAGAACCTGGTCAGTCACCTTCACTTTCACCTGCACTTCTGTTGCCTCCGAATATTTGATTGCATTGTTCACGGCCTCCTTGAAGACCAGGTAAAAGTTTTTTCGCTCATTCATCCCCAGGGAGATGACATTGCAATTTGCATCCACATCAAAATTCAGCCTTAAATTTTTTCCCTCGCTTAATTCACTGACGAAACTTCTCATGCGGAGCAAAATATTTTCAAACTTATCATTCATCGGGTTTACGGTCCATACGATGTCATTGATCTGTTCGATCATGTTGCGCGACGAACTGCCGATGATTTCCAGGAATTTTTCGCGCTGGAGCTCTTCCGTGTTTTTCATCCTGGCAATTTCACTGTAGATGGAGATGCTGTTCAGCGTCGAACCGATGTCATCATGCAAGTCGCGGGAAATGCGTTCACGCACGGAGACAAGCACCTTTCGGTTTCGTTCCCGGTAATCGTACCGGATATAAATTGCAGATGCTGCCAGCACTGTCATGATCAGGGCAAACCACCATGTAAAATAAAAGGGGGTCGCTATGCAGAATGAAGCTATCGTGACGGGGTTGCCAAACCTGTCGGCATCTTCCGTAATCCTGACTTTAAAATGGTAAGTGCCCGGATCCAGGTTTGTATAATTTACATATCTTCGTTTTTCACTTTGATTCCAGCTCTTTTCCAACCCTTCAAGCTGATATTCGTATTTTATTTTATCACCCTCAAAATAGTTGATGAGGGAAAATTCGATGTTGACGTTGTTTTCGGTGGGAGCAAGTTGCAGTGTTTGTGAAAAGTCGTGGTAAACATTTATTCCGTTCACCATAAATCTCTTCACATAGATGTCCGGCCTCTTTACTGGTGTTTCCCGGTGCCCGGTGCTGTCGGGATTGAAAAAGATAATATAGTGCAACGTGCCTGCAAACAGTAGATTTGAAGTTGAATCATACACGAATTTGCTGGTAAAACCAGTTTCGGGCAGGCCGTCTTCCTGGGAAAAATTGGTAAAACTCTCAGTTTGCGGATTGAACCGGGAAATTCCGTTATCGGTTAAAATCCAGAGTTTTTTATCATGGCTGGCCAGGGAAAGAACGTTGTTGCCGGCCAGGCCGTTTTCCGTGGTATAATTGTGGTGCACATTGGTTGCATAATTATAGGCAATTAGTCCATGGCCGGCACAGGATGCGATCCAGATTGAATTACCATGATCAGGGAATAAGTCGCAAACAGATTCCGACAGATATTCTTCGGGTGATTTGACCTTTGGATACCGTGTAAACGAATTTTCGGATCGTGACCATTTTAAAAAACCCAGGGACCATGCCGTGGAGATCCAGATATTGCCCTGGATGTCTTCCTGGATGCGGTTGATTTTCATCAACGGGAAAGAGCCGCGGTCATGATAGAATTTGTCCAGGTGATATCCTGAACTTCCTTCATTGACGCAATGGATCAGTTTGGGATCCCCTTCGTAACTCATCCAGTAATCCATGTGCGAATCCTGGAAAAGCGCTATGCAAAAACCAGGGTATAAGGCGGAAAAACTTTCGGGGGGCATTTCCAGCCTGTTTTTTTCAAGGTTATAGATGCGTAACCCGAAGAAAGTGCTTACCCAGATGTTTTTTTTACGGTCAACAAATACTTTTGTAAAACAATTGGCTGCGCCGCTCCGGGCAAACTTTATAAAATAATGTTTTCGTTCCCCGG
>CAIKNA010000044.1 GCA_903828645.1 uncultured Bacteroidales bacterium | reverse complement strand
TCCTATCGAGATCAAAAAACATGGTCGCAAGGCCTTTAGCTTGTTCAAGTTTGGGTTGATTTTTTTGGCCTATTCACTGCTGAACCCCTTGTCAATAAATGATCTTGCAAATTGTATTAAAATTTTGTCATGTACTTAGATTTTAAAGTTAACAATTTCATTAAGTTTAATGTAGTTGTATTTCATGGGGTAAGCCCCGTTATAGTCCTTTGTGTCTGCACCCATCCAATGGATGGTCGAAGGCAATGCAACCGTGTCGGGCGCATTGGTGCCTAGTCCAAAGGTAGGCTGACTGTAAAGGTAAAACCGCCAGTCGCCCTGGAGAAACATATTGTCGTTACTGGTATAAGAGTTTGTTTTAATGAAAATTATGAGTTGATTTTTAGTTGTATAGGCGACCGAAACAACGCCGCCTGAAACCTTCGTTAAATGCATGGGATTAAAATACCATCCAAAAACTCCCCCTGCACCAAAAAGGAAACCATTTGACGGGTTCGAACTGATATTGGGATAAAGCAGGGCGCTGAACTTTTTAACTGGTTTTGGTTCTTTATCCTTTTTTCGCCATAGGTCGCTGATCTGTCCCTGCTGACAATCGCGCTGTGAAATTGAAGTTTCTTGCCCGGATGTGGTCATTGTGGCTTGGGCTATTGACTCGAAGGCAAAGCAAATAAACAGAATGATCGCCAAAATAAATTTACGGGAGATTAGCCGTCCAAGAACCAAAGCTAAACGGGAGTCAACTACCCCCATCAATAACTTCACTGTGTCTGTGGTATTTATATTCAACTGATGTTGGGGGATCAATGCTCTTAACATCTTGGAAACCATCGATGCGCCATAGACAAGAATGAATACTAAAAAGCTAATTATAGGCGGGCGCATTGTTTCTAAAGTTTATAAATGGATTCATACACCCTGATCTGCTTTATTCTTTTTTGGTTTGCTTGGGAATATTATGGAAGAAAATTCTGATGACCTCTTCTCTGCCCACTATTCTTACACATTCATGGAAAATGCAGTAACCAAAAAGGAGAATAAGCTGCCATATTTGAATTCCCCAAAAATGTGGCCACACAATCTCCTGAACCATTTTCGTGTTGGCTTCTCCAAAATGCCCCGTCAGGCGCCAAAAGTGAACAAGATGTTCCACATATCTAAACAGGAATGAAGCAAGAAAATAGATGACCGTTTTCCACGCAATATTATAAGCAAGAGGTTTTTCAGGAAAGCGATTAACTATCGGGAAGTAGTCCATTATAACAACAACTTTTGCAACCACCAGTGCCATAATGATCCCGGTAATAAATGCTTCTGTGCTTATGCCATATTGTTTCAGTATAAGTGCTTCCGTAAGAGCGAGCAGTTCAAAGGATATGATAAAGAATATCATTACAGGCAATAACTCCCTAAACTCGTGTTTTATCTTTTCTTTAATTGTACTCATAAGAATAGTGTTATTCGTTTTTACAAATTGCTATCTTCGCCTTCCCCCGCCACCTCCTTGCGATTGTCCTCCCCCAAAATTAGCTGAAGATTTACCGTTAAATTGCTGAGACTGGGTATTTCCCCTTTGCCGGTCCTGGGCCGCTTTATTCATCTCCTGGGTACTATTATTCTGTACACCGGCAGGTTTCGAGAAATCATTTGATTTACCGGTTGCATTCCCTGGCTGAGATTTTGATGCATCCTCCCAGCCGTTACCTGTGTTTTTATATACATTTCCGTTTGAAGTGGCATACATGTCTCCATTTTTGGTCTTGGCAGCGGCTGTTGTTCCCTGTGATGTTGTTACATGCCCACCTGATGTGGATTGTCCTTTTCCGTTACTTACACTACTTGAGCCCCATTGTGCATTGGGAGTGGAACCCTGACGGGTGGAACCGCTTGCCCCGGTGTAGGGATTGTAAGCCTGTGCCGCCGATCTGCTGCCGTAAGGTGTTGAAACAGAAGCGCCCCTGGCATATGTGCCTGTTTTTGAATTATATGCCTGACCGGCTGTTGCCTTACCATATGGACTATAAGCTGTTGCACTTCGCGCATATACCCCGGTATTCGGATTGTAGGATGCATGATATGCCACCCCGCCATATGGGTATGCATGGTAGGCATAGCAGCCGAATGTAACCGGGTATGGATAGTAAACCGGGTATCCGATGGGCGGATAGTAATAATAGGGCGGATAATAAAACCCTGTTCCGGAGATGATGATGACACCTGAGGGTGTGCCCATAACATAAACACCCATATAACCTGATGTATAGTTAGCAACAACAACATTTGTTGAAGTTACGGTTTGTGTTACATAGGTGACATTATACACCGGTGAACTGGAGGGCATCGCATAAATCACCTGTGGTACTGTTGTGGCAGTCACCCACGGACCGGTGGGGGTCAATGCTACAAACCAGATCCCGCTGACACAGGCATAATATTGATCACCACTTACCCTGATTACCTTATCAGTTGTATTCACTGCATAAGATAATGTTGTATTTTCAATGGGATCAAATTTGGCTTCGCCTGAATAGGTAATGTTTACCTGCTTTGCGGCCTGTGCTGCATCTACTTCAATGGTGGTGGGTATCTGTGCAATCATTACAGCATCCTTTGCCTGTTCCGTGCCGGGTACAAAAGCCATAATGGAAGATGCAGGACTTTCATCTGGTATTTTGCCGAAATCGATCGGCAAATTTGGGGTGGCATAGGTCCATGGACCGTTTAAACCAGGAGAACTAAACCAACGCCCTGCTGAGAGATAATAGAACTTCTTGTTTCCATTACAAAAAAAGATATCACTATTTGTATTGGTCGCAAATTTGAGTGTCGTTCCGGCGATCATTTTATAAGCAGGTTCACCTTCAAACAGGATCAATTCTGCAAGCTTTTCCGAGCAGTAAACGACCGGCATATTTTTATCCGGTTGTGTCACGGCAGGAATGGTGCCTTTCAGGTTTCTCCAGTTTGTATCGCTGGCCAGGCTAAACAACGATTTTGGCAGGTTGCCGGTAAAAGCCCATGGCCCGGCGGGTTCTATTCCTTTTTGCCATTCCAGCCCATCGTACAAATAATACGTACCGGTCGTTTTGTCAAAAAAAAGCGGAAAATTGGCGTTGATCACATACTCCAGGTTGTCTTTACCAGTTGAGGCTTTCGTTGGCTTGCCTTCTAATTGAATTAAAATGGTCGGACGCTTGCTTGTAAAAATAACCGGTGGATCATTTTTAACCATAACTGTCGTGGCAGGTTCTACTTTCGGGGTACAAGCCACGATCTGCTCGACTGAGCCCTCAATGGTCCGTTCAGAAGGGAAAAAAGACTTCACAATTTCTCCCATTTTTTGAGCAGATTCTGCATCCAGGGAAGGAAAATTGGTTTTTAGAACGGATAGGTTGCTAATTAGAACCTTATGATTATCCATGTTCACATCAGTAGATGCAAGCATATACAATACTCCCAGAACTTCTTTCCCCTGGTTTGGCACCAATGAAAACGCAAGCCTGAAATCGAGCTTTTTAAACTGGTCCCAGTTCTGAACCTGAGGTTGATACATAGTCAGTACTGATCCCTGGTTGGTTAACTGCCGTGGCCAGGTCACATCCTGCGAATATCCTTCAAGGATAATGCACAGCCCCATGATCATTGCAATGGAACACTTTTTCATACGATTGGTTTTAAAGTAAAAGAAAAACGGAAAGCTCGTTGTTATTTTCCTGCTGCATTTTTAAATCCGGAATTCTCGATGACAATCTTCAGGTTTTTAGCAGTTGCATCGAGTGTTGTGCTGCCGGCATACTGGGTACCATCCGGAAGATTGCCGTAAGTGATGTTAAAGATCACCTTCTGTGAAGGATCGTCCACTGAAGTGGTGACATCCACAGCTATGATCTTCTGATTTACCTTGTCGATCGAAATGGCAAGCAGGTCGCCAGGCTCATTGTAGCCGGGGAAGCTGAGTTTGAATTTCTTGCCCGGGTCAAGTACCTGAATGGATGTTTTTCCGGCACCATAGATCTGATCAAGTTTCTCAGCACTTGGTGGCAGGTAGGTCTGAATTTTGGCAATGGCAGCTTTGATATAATCCCCCATTTCCTCTTTCTTGTTGGCGATAATCTTTCCGCGCAAACCGCCGGGAGTATTTGCAGGTGTGGTGTTGCCGGTTGCAACCTTTGTGAGTGTTCCATCCACTCCGTAATAACACTGATTTTGTTTCACCGATTTCTGCTCCCCGTTTAAAAAGGTCGTGGTTGTTTCTACCCATTCATATTTCTTTATTTTCTCCTTACTGTCTGTCAGGTTCTTCTTGATCATTCCAATGGTTTCCTTCATATCTGCCTGGGCGAAGGATCCTATATACCCGGCCATCAATGCCAGTATGAGCAATACTTTGATTTTTTTCATAATTTCGGTTTTTCGGTTATTTACTGTTATTTGTTTTGGTTTTATAAGTTTAAATGATCTCGCAGGCCCGTCTATGAAAGGGTAGTCTTACGCCGCCTGCAACCTGTGTGGCATGGGTCCAGTCGTTGAAACAGGAGGTCCTAGTGCCTGGGTTTCATAAATGTCCGGGTTCCCATGAAAAGTGCAGAGAGAATGTCGCAGAGAAAAAAATTACTTTTCAAACGGAAAAACAACCTTCCAGTCCTTTTTCATGCTTATTACCGTCCATCCATGGGCTGTTGCAAGATCATAAAGTGCCTGTGGAAAGGTGCCAACCTTTGTGTCAGGTAACCCTTGTGCGGGACCATAGGCATACTCACGGGCCGAATCGTCATGCAATACCAGCATGGCAAGCCGGGTGCCATCTCCTGCTTTCGTATATTCCAGCATTTGCTGGTCCCCCGGCGAATTGCCAAAGGCAGCATAAGGTCTGCGCCCGATCATCAGGTAAATTCCTTCAGGTTTGCCCGCTTTGTCATTGTCAAGAAGGACTTTAGGCTCCTTTATCAGGATGGGTTTCCCGTTTTGATCGTAACTATAGGTCGTAGCAGCCATGGAGCCCACAACCTGTTCGGGAGGAATGCCATAGACCTTTTCGCTATACACCCTTACGAAATCCTGCCCCCCACCTGTGACGATGTACGTTTTATACCCGTTCAACCGGAGATAGCTCATAAGTTCTCCCATGGGCTTGTACACAAGTTCCGTGTAGTGCCTTTTCCATCGCGGGTCTTTTTCCGTCTCCAGCCATTGTTTCACAGCAGAAATGAAGTCATCCGTCGACATGCCGGTAAGGGTTGCTGCAATAATTTTCTCAATCTCGGAATAGGGGAGTTTGGAAATTGCTTCACGATCGCCGCTCAATACGGTCATGAACGGCTCAACAGCTTTCAGTTCCGGCTTTTGTTCAACCAGGGCTGCAACGCGTTCAAAACAATATGTGATTTGGGTATACATGGGGTGTTCGGCCCACAGAGTGCCATCCTGGTCAAAAGTGGCAATCCGCTCCGCTACCGGAACAAAATCCGCACTGCCTTTTATAGTGGTTGCATGGACAAAACTGATGATCGCTTTTTTGGCGGGTCCATCATTCCATGAGGGGAGCGGATCCTGGGCAGATACCGGTTGAATCCCAGGAAAGACAACTGCCAATAAAATCGTAAAGAAAATACTTCTCATCTCAATTTATTTAAAAACTGCAAAGACAGCAAATGCAAACAAATCTTGAATGAAATGATATTGCATCTTGCTGTCTTTGTAGTGAATTGCGTTTATTTTCCACCGTTTGCAGCTTTTTCAGCAGCCTGCATTTTTGATTCCAGTTCTGCTTTTAGCTGACTTAAGGTAAAACTGGCTCCTTTTTGCATCGGAGGGAATTCCAGAAGTGACATTGCTGCCTTGGCGATCTCTTT
>CAIKNA010000043.1 GCA_903828645.1 uncultured Bacteroidales bacterium | reverse complement strand
GCCAGGCACAATGTTCCTGATTGAGAGATCCAATGAAATCGAGATTAGTCCAATTCTTTTCAATCCTGTGCATGGTCTGCTGCCAGATAGGTGCAGCCCAGGGTGTGGTCAGGCCCGAAAACCTCGATTCACTTTTAAGGATGGTCAGGGATCCGAATAAGAAAGTTGACCTGATTCTTGAATTTCTTGGAAAACCGGAAAATCAGTACCTGGATAATGCAGCCGGTTTCGCCAGGAGGGCATATTTAATTGCGCAACAAAACAATTACGCATTGGGAAAGATCCAGGCAATGATCAAACTGGGAAACTGTTATTTCAGAAGCAGTGAGTATAAGAGAGCTATGGAACTTGCCCAGAAGTCAAGGGAGATGGCTGAAGACCTCAGGTATGACAAGGAACTTGCCAATGCTTTATGCCTGGTTGGAACCATATATTCAGACCTTGACGATTTTGACCACAGTTCGCAATATTTGTTTCAAAGCCTGAGATTGTTTGAAAAAATAAATGATAAAACGGGGATATCCAATGCTTTAGGCAATATAGGGATTGACTTCACCAGTCAGCAGGATTATAAAAAAGCGCTGGAATATAACAACAAAGCTTTGATTCTTGCCAAAGAGATCAATGACCAGTCTTCAATAAAAACCCAGTATAACAATATTGCCGTCGTTTATGAATACCAGGAAAAATATGATACGGCCATCATGTTTTTCAGAAAAGCACTGGCGATCAATACCAGACTGGGTAATAAACTCGGGCAGGGGATCAATATCATGAACATCGGGTATGACCAGATGAACAAGGGTCATTTTGATGATGCGCGATTGAGTTTTCAGCAATCCCTCGACATCTTTACCGCTTTGAACAACCGCATGCATATGGCCGAATGTTATTTGAATTTTGGTTTCTGCAACCAGGCGGATAACAAAACAGATCAAAGTATTGAATATTTTAATAAAGCCCTGGGTGAAGGAGAGAAAAACGGGTATTACAGGATCATAGCCCCTGCCGCAAAAATGCTTAACCAGCTTTATACCGGGAAGGAAGATATTTTAAACGCCTATAAATACCTCCGGCTGGAAAAATTAGCTGGCGACAGCCTTTTTGCATCTAAAAAACAACTTCTTATCTCGAAGTTTGAACTTCAGTATCTGTACGATAAAAAGGAATTTGAAAGAAGGCAGACCCAGCAGGTTAAAAACATCATCATGCTGATCCTCATTTTAGGACTGGTTGCCGGCCTTGTAATATTGGGATTGGTCTTTTCCAGGTACCGGCTGAAGACAAAACTGGTTGTTCTTGAAAAGGAAAAGATAAAACTTGAAAAAGAGAAGATAGAAACCGAGCTTGACATCAAAGACCGGGAGTTGACAATAAACCTGATCTCTTTGATCAAAAAGAATGAAATGCTTTCTGATATTTCCGGCAAACTGATGCAACTTGAGCGACAGGCGAAGGGAAATGAAGCAAAGGAATCAATAGCCCAGATCAGCCAGGAACTCAGGAACAGCACCAACGACAAAATGCTCAATGAATTTTCCCGGCGTTTCCAGGAGGTCCATGCGGGATTTTATGAAAAATTGCTGAAAGATTATCCCGACCTCACGCCGAATGAATTGAAATTATGCGCCTTTCTGCGTTTAAACATGTCGACAAAGGACATCGCGGAGCTGACAGGCCAGCAACTCCTCTCCATCGATAAGGCGAGATACCGGCTGCGAAAAAAACTGGCTATCTCCAACCTGGAAACAAATCTTGTAACCTTTCTTTCGCAACTGTAAAGATTCACGCGCCAGGGTGTCCCCCTTGCTCTGATTTTCCCGCCCGTAATCTATCAAGGCTATGGCATGATCCGGCAAAAACCCAAATGTCGGACAAAACATTATCAGTTACATTATCAGGTACATAAATTTAATTGTCTGTAAATTGTATCTATGAAAATCCGGCGAAGTCCTCAAATTGTCGGGGTGGAATATTTTTATCCAGGATAAGGAGAGGTGATATTTGCCGTCTCAAACCATCTCCCGCCAATGCCCAGGAAAAAAAAACAACCCGCCGAAGCCGATCATGAAACCGGCGGTTCGGATTCAGAGAATTACATTGAAAACGGCAAATATTTAAAAAAGCTGAAACTTCAACGATCCGTTCTGATTAAACTTATTGCCTCTGAAGAAAAACCGCACGCTGAAAACACCAACATTGACCCCGATGGCACTCAATCCAATTAATCATACACAAAAAAAACAATTATGAGAAGAAATCTAAATTTGACAGTATTGTTCAGTGTGCTGATGGTTTTTTACCTGGGCATTGAAAAAGCCCCGGCCCAGTGGGCCCAGGCAGGTCCTGATGGCGGAAGTGTCGCACTCATAGCCAGTTCCGGCAGTACGTTGTATTCAGCTGCAGCTCAGGGATTTTACACTTCAACTGATAATGGGAATACCTGGACCATTGTCGTGTCTGCCACATGGCCAGGTGGAGGTAAAGCGATGGCAAAATTTGGTGATAATTTGTTCCTGGCATCTACGGCCGGTGTATACCGCTCTGTTGACAATGGTCTTACATGGGTAAAAAAAAGCACATCTCAGGGACTTAGCCTTGCAGCGAACAGTACAACTTTGTTTGCAGGATCAACAGTAGGAGTGCTTCGTTCGACCGATAATGGCGAAACCTGGACAAAAGTAACAGTTGGATCAAGCCGCAGTCTTTTTAATGCTGTTGCCGCCACAGATACCATTATTTATGCGGGTGATGCCGGTAATACGGCACTGGGAGTTCGTCAGTCTACCGACAATGGCCTCACATGGGGCCCTTGTTCAAACGGATCCGCGCTCAGCAGGGTTGTCGGGCTTTCAATTATAGGCTCTGATGTTTACGGCGGAACACAGGGTTCCGGGATCTGGAAATATACGAACGGCACCGGGCTCTGGACCCAGGGCACACCGAGTTATCCGTATAATGCGGCCATAGTGGGAGATGCTGCGGCGATTTTTGCCACATCTTTAAACAATGTAATCCGGTCAACGGATGGCGGGGCAACCTGGACGGATGTTACCGGCAATGGGATTACAAGATCGGCCATGGGAAATGGCGGTACCGCGGTAAAGACAGCCGGTGGCGTTTATGTGGGTACGAATGGCGGCATTTTCCGTACTGTGAACAATGGGAATACTTGGGTTCATTCGGATGCGGGCATTAAGGCGCATACGGTAAACCAGCCTGCCATTGCCGCGTTGGGATCGGATATTTATACCGCTACAGGTAGTTTCGAGGTTTTTCGTTCATCCAACCTGGGCCAGAACTGGACAAATATCAGCACGGGGCTGATACCAAATACAAACCCTACGCCTTACACCGCATTTATAGGAACAGATGCAACTTCTGTCTTCTACGATGTTTCCATGTCGACAAATGCCGGCAATAGCTGGACAGAAACCACTGCCCCGGGACGGGTCGGTGGCTACCAGAGTGGCACTACTTTCGGCAATATGCCCTGGCTGGTGCAAAACGGGGTGTATCTCACATGCGATTATATAAACGGAGTTTCAAAGTCAACTGACAATGGGGCAACATGGAACTTAAGCATGACCGGAATTGACGGAAATACGACCGAATATTAT
>CAIKNA010000042.1 GCA_903828645.1 uncultured Bacteroidales bacterium | reverse complement strand
GAAGATGGTTTCACCTTCTGAAACGAAAAGGTCAAAAACCTTTTGCGTGGAAGGATTCTGAAGCGTATAACCTGCCCAGAGCCGGTTGAAGATATCGGGGTAAGACATTGCAAAATTGGATTTACGATTTACGATTTGCGATTTACGATTTACAGGTATTCAGGGAAATGCTGCCGGATGATATCATTGATCATTTGCAGTGTAAGCGGCTTGAAATGAAAACAACCATTCTCCAATAGCTTCTCAGCCTTTATTTTATCAACAGGGTTTAAAGAAGTTGTTAGCATGATAAAAACTATTTTTCCTTTTTGGCCAACGTCAAGCCTGTGATATTCTTCAAGGAATTCCCATCCGTCCATAATCGGCATGTTTATATCGAGAAAAATTAATTCGGGTTGGGAATATGAGTCATCAGTTTGGCCGCATGACCCTTTGGTGGTAAGGAAATCAAGCGCTTCTTTTCCGTTCATCGCCACAGCTATGTTGATGGCAACACCGGATTTTTCCAAAACCCTCTTATGGATGAAATTGTCGGAATCATTATCATCCACAAGTAAAACACAGTTAAGTTTTCTTTTCATACATGATTATCTTTTGGAATTGAAAAAAAACATTGCTCCCTTTCCAAGGTTCGGATTCTATTGTAAAGATAAACTCTTTTTGCCAATTTTCGAACGATATTTTTATTTCTGACTGAAGATTCACTTTTGGGAATTTGATCGCTCTGTTGATCATGGTTTGAAATAATTGACTCAATTCTGTTACATTACCAATGAACCTTGGTAATTTCAACACAGTTTTTTATTTTTTATTAGCCCTTTCATCCTTCCTGCCGGCATTTCTATTCATTTTCAAGGGTTGAGTCAATCATGTCCGGATTTGGCTCCATCTGTATTGCTATTTGCTTAAAACCTGATTCGGCATAAGTTCTGATAGGGGTAGGTTTCTTTTTCAGAGATTTAATCAACTGAGATCCACCATAGAATTACGTATGAAATGTGGCTGTTTTATATTTGGGTATGATTGATGGATGGAAACGGTCAACTACTAACAGGAATTGTAAATTTAAAGGTGGTGCCGACTTCTTTGAGGGATTCGACCCAAATCTTACCCCCATGTAGTTCAATTATTTTTTTGCAGTGCTCAAGACCGATACCGGTATGCATTTGCCCGAAAACAATGAAAATCTTTTCTTTGTCTTTTTCCTCAATCCCGATGCCGTTGTCCTTTACAGAAAAAATATATTCATTCAGGTGAAATTCTGCCGTGATCGATATTTCCGGGGGAATTCCTGGTTTTCTGAATTTTATTGCATTGATTAACAGGTTTTTGAATAGAATTTGTAATTCAACAGCAAAACCTTGAAGAGAGGGAAGTTCACCTGAGGTCACAGACACCTTGTTTTCCGCTATTGAACCGGCCAGTTCAATAAGGATGTCAGCAACAATTTTGTTGCAATCTACGAACGACATGACATGCTCTTTTCGCAGCAATGAATAATCGGCAAAGTCCCTGACCAGGTCTTTCATTCGGTTGGCCGAATCTGTAATAAAATCAATGAATTTATTCCCGTCACTTTCCAGTTTTCCGGCAAATTCACTACGCAAAAGTTGTGTATTGTTAGTGAGTGTCAACAGTGGTTCCTGGAGGTCGTGGGAGGCGATATAGTTAACCTGTTCTATCTCATTCAATTGAAACTCGAGTTCCCTGTTGATAATGACCAACTCGTCTGCCCGCTTTTGTTTCTCTTCGTTTTGTAATGCAAGTTCAAAGTTCTTTAATTCCAGTTCACGGGTACGGTCAGAGACACTTTTTTCAAGCGTCTCATTCAGCAAGCGGATATTGTTATCATCCCTGATTCGATCGGTAATATCTCTGGTTAGTACGATTACCTCATCATTCCCGCTTGGGACCATCCGTGCCTCAAAATCGCGTAATCCTTTCCCGGGCAGGTCCATCTGGTAAGTGAAATGCTCAAACCTGCCAGTTTCCAGTGTTTCCCTGATTTTCCTGTCGATCAGGTCACCAAATTCGTGGGGAGTGACGTCCCGGTTTCGTTTGCCAATCAGAGTTTCCGATTGATGATACAAATCGTCTTTTTCTGCCTTATAATCAAGGAAAACCCCCTCCCTGTTCATGCGAAATATCATGTCGGGAATTGCATCATAGAAGGCATGATATCTTTTTTCGCTTTCACGCAGCGCTGTTTCAGCTTGTTTGAATTCCGTCATGTCGTGCACAACGGTGAAACGGTATCTTTTATCCTGCACATAAAAATTTTCAGCAGACAACAGAACGTGTTTTATGTCGCCGTTCTTTGTTTTTAAATCGGCTTCAGCATTGATTATTGTCCCATGTTCGTCTGCATGCTGCAATATGGACTGCGCTATTTCTTCCGTCATGATGCCCAATTCCCTGGCAGTTTTACCAATTACCTCATTACCGGTAAATCCAAATAGCCTGTAGAACGCATCATTCACCTCAACGTAAGTATGGTCATCAAGGTCACTTAAACCGCAGGCGGAGCGATTAATATGAAACAATTTTGAAAATTTCTCCTCAGAAAGTCTGATTTTTGAGATGTTTTTGGTAACTCCGAAAATCACCGGTTTGCCATCCCAGAATCCCTGTGAAATTCTTGTTTCAACAGGTATTTGTATGCCGGATTTAGTCATTATCGGAACGGGGCAAAAATCAGCCAGACCTTGTGTCATTTCAGCGACTATTCTGCCGGCTTCTTCACGACGCTCGGGCGGGTGGAGCATGAGAACGGATTTTCCAAACAGTTCCTCCTTCGAATAGCCGAGGCGGTCAATTACAGTTTTATTTGTATGAAGAATGTTTCCTTCTTCATCCAGTACTAAAAGAAATTCATCAATGGTGTTAAAGAATGTTTCGTAGTTCAGCCGGGTTTGTGATAGCAGATCAAGTGACTTTTTTCGTTCTGTGATGTCCATATAGGTTCCCAGGATGCCGATGACCTCACCTGCGGAATTATGCATTGGGATCTTGCTCGTAAGCAGTGTAATGATGTTTCCTCCCGGGGTTGTCTGTGGTTCTTCAATGAGCAACTTGGCGGAATTATGCTCTATGACGTGGCGGTCATCTGCTCGGTACAATTCTGCCTGGTCGCGCCACGCCATCATAAAATCATTTTTCCCAATGATCTCCTGAGGGTCATCATATCCGGCGTCGTTTGCAAATATCTTGTTACAACCCCGGAAGATAAGATTCTTGTCTTTCCAGAACACCCTTACCGGAATTGAATTGATAATATCTTCAGTAATTTGTTGTGATGCAAAAAGCGCTTCCTCGAGGCGCTTGCGCTCGGTAATATCCACAACAGTCAATAGACACTGTTCTTCGTTTTCTGAAACAATGCCGTTCAGGTGAACATACAAAGGTCGGTTTTCCATCACAGACAGGTTTACTTCACAAGATTCTTTGGTTTTATGGTTAAACACATCGGCAAGAAAGATATTGAAGATTGGTTTTGTTTCGTCGGAAATAAAACCGATGAACCTGCTGTTTTTTAATCGCAAACGCTCTTTTCCCAGCATATTTGCTCCACTGAGGTTTAACTCGATAATTTTCCCTTCCAGGGAAAGCATAAAATAACCTGTTGGCGTGAAATCGAACAATCCGGTGTATTTATCATTGATAACTTCCGTTTTTGCCCATAAATGTCGCAGTGCTTCATTCTGCAATTCAAGTTCAATCTGATACACTTCCAACTCGCGAATTACTTCTGCATATTGAGATTCCGTTGGATAACAGGCTGTTTCCGATTTTTTTTTATTCAGGATTTCTTCAGCCTTCTGGCGCAAATTTGACGGGGATAGTTCATTTTCGATTTTCATAGGACCCTCAATTTTTTCATTTCCATCGATTTGCTTCTTTTTACAAGGCTGTTTTGGAGCTGTGTTTCTTTGAAGGCAATGTAAAATAAAAGGCACTTCCGCTTCCTACTTCACTTTCCACCCAAAGTTTGCCACCGTGTTTTTCGATAAATTCTTTGCATAGGATCAGTCCAAGCCCGGTACTGGGTTCGCCGTCTGTACCTTTTCTATTGGTTTGAACATCAAGGCGGAATAAATTTTCGCGCAAATCACGGTTCATACCTATACCTGAGTCACGGACGACTATTTCGACAAATTCATCCCCGGCAGATTTTGCTGAAAGGTTGATTTTTCCACCCTGCGCTGTAAATTTCACTGCATTTGAAACAAGATTCCTGATCACGGTCTGGAGCATGTTGTTGTCAGCAAATACCTCAAGATGATCAGGGATATTTTTTAAGATATCTATTTTCTTGCATTTTGCCGTTTCAAGCATCATTTCTATGCTTTCTTCTGCAACCTGGAGAAGGTTTTCAAATTCCTGGTTGAATGGAATGAGGCCTTGCTGTATTTTTGCCCATTGCAGGAGGTTTTCTAGTAAACGGTACAGGCTTATTGCGGAGTTCTCCAAGCTTATTGCAAACATTTGTATTTCAGCCATTGTCAGGGTCGGCAACTCTTCAGCCATGATTTTGGTAAGTCCTAAAAAGCTGTTGAACGGGCCACGCAGATCATGGGCAATAATGGAGAAGAATTTATCTTTTTCGGCGTTGATTTTCAGAAGTTTCTCATTCTGAAGTTTTATTTCAGCCTCAACCCGTTTACGATCGGTAATGTCCCTGCAGATTCCTTCATTATAAATCACTTTTCCATTCTCATCCTTGATGTATCTTGCGTGATCTTCAAGCCATATGATCCTGCCATCTTTGGTTTTCAACCGATAGACTTCAAGATTATTGATGAAATTTTCGTTTTCCCTGGCGAACTCTTCTCTTTCAACCGGACGAACATAAATATCCGTTGGAATAAACACTTTCAGCAACTCCTCCTTGCTGTCATACCCCAGCATTTTAACAAATGCCAGGTTTACATCAACATAATACCCCTCAGGAGTTGAGCGATAAAAGCCATTGGGCATTGTGTCAAACAAACGCCTGAATTTTTCTTCGCTTTCGTTTAACGTCTTTGCTACCTCTTTGCGCTCCGTGATATCGGTAATGTAACCATGCCATAATATGGACCCGTCGCTCTCCCTTTCAGGTGCGGCGTTTCCGTATAGCGAACGGATTGCTCCATCCTCAAATTTTACCCGGTACTCATGTTGCCACTGTGTTAATTCGTGGGCCGATGTCAGGATGGATGCAACTACACCGTCATAGTCATCAGGGTGAATGCAGGCAAATATCCTGGAGGCATCATCACGCACATCCTCAGGTCTAACCCGGTATATCTCTGTAAGTGCTTCACTAGCGAATGGAAAACAGGAACTACCATCCGGACGCAGCCGGTACTGGTAAACGACTCCTGGCAGCCTGCCGGCGATTTTCAGGAGACGGTCGGAAGCCGCTTCGTTTTCCATGGGATTATCCTTATAAGTTTACAGGAATGCGGGAAGGTCATACAACAACCCCGTATTGCCGTAGTTTTTGCATTAAAATTTCATTAACCAGAGGTTTTGTAAGATAATCGTCGCAACCGGCATCCCGCACTTTTTTTTCATCTCCGCCCAGGGCATGCGCCGTAATTGCAATTACAGGCAGGTTTGGATTAAATGCTTTAATTTTCCGGGTTGCCTCCAATCCATCCATAACCGGCATTTTCAGATCCATTAAAACTAATGAGATGAGGGGGGTTTGCTGGCAGGCTTCTACAGCCTGCAATCCATCGTTTACAATCAGTACATCAAGCCCTTCCCTGACAAGGATACTTTTCAGCAACATGCAGTTTGTCTTTTCGTCATCTGCGATCAGGATAAGGGGTTTGACAGGTATATGAACCGAGTCAATACGATTTGGTGATTGATCCGGGACAGGTGCGATAATTGGAATGGTGAAGAAGAATGAAGACCCTTTGCCCTTGTCCGATTCAACCCATATCCTGCCCCCAAGCAATTCCACCATGCCTTTCGCAATAGAAAGCCCAAGCCCGCTGCCCTCCTGGTCCCTCGTTTTTGAATCATCTCCCTGAATGAAATGGTCGAAAATATGCTCCTGTTCCTGAACGCTGATTCCAATTCCGGTGTCTTTCACAAAAAACTCAACTACATTCTCTATTTTATTACAACCAAAAGCAATGGTACCTGACTTGGTAAACTTAACGGCATTATCAACAATATGATTCAACACTTTGCCAAGGAGTTCATCATCAGTGTAAATAAGTATTTCGTCGATACCCTGTTGCTTTTGCAATGAGAAGAACAGGTTCTTTTGCTTGCATCGAAGGTTGAATTTCGTATATATTTCGTCAAGCAATGGGCCAATAGGTGTGTTTTTCTTCTTAACTTCCTGGTTGCCTGACACAATGAGGGAAATATCCATGATATTGGTCACCGTACTTATAAGCCGGTCGCTGCTCTCCTTTACCATCATCAGAAACTCTTCCTTCTCGTTCTGTGAAATACCGGATTCAGCCATCAACTGGCCAAATCCCAGTATACCGTTGAGCGGAGTGCGGATTTCATGCGAGATGTTCCGGATAAAAGCAGTCTTGAGCAGGTCGCTGGCTTCTGCTTTTTCTTTTGCCATAAGCAGTTCCTCCTCAGATCGTTTCCGGTCGGTAATGTCTTTGGATATCCCAAATGTGCCAATGATATGCCCTTCACGGTCACGCAGTGGCAATTTGGTTGACAAAGCCCAGGTGTCGGGCCTGTCGGCCCATGTTTCCTTTTCTTCCGTTACCAAAGGCTTTCCTGTCACTATAATTTCCTGCTCATCCAGGTAGGCGGCACGCGCATGTTCTTCGGTAAAAAAATCGAAGTCGGTCTTGCCGATGGCTTCAGACGAATCGTTGATGCGGAAAGAGAGGTTGTTGGATTTGCTGACCCTGATAAACCTGCTTTCAAGATCTTTAAAATAGAGGTGGTCGGGAATGTTGTTCATCAGGGCCTCCATCAGGTACTGCTCCTTAAGCAGCGCATCTTCAGCCTGTTTGCGTTCGGTGATATCGAGAAAACTAATAACGACTTCTGATATTTCATTGTTATTAACAAATACCGGAGATCCATTCACCGTTAGCCACACAATGTCATTAGTCATTGGTCGAATCACCCCGAGACGATAATCTTTGATCGATTTTCCTTTTGATAAAATCTGGTTGACAGGATACTGTTCGACCGGCATTACAGAGTAGTTTTCGTAAAGAAATTTCCATCCGGGGTCAACATCAAGTTTGCCTGCCATTTGATCTTCATTCAACCCCAGCAATTCTGCAGCTTTGGGATTGCTCATAATAATCGAACTGTCGGGTGCATGAACAACCACCCCGGCGTCAAGATTCATCAACAAACCCCTGTACCTTTCTTCGCTGTCTCGTAGCGCGATGTCTGAAGAGATCCTGTCCTGCAGCAACTCCGCTTCGTAGATCACCCGTTTTATGGCAGGGACGAGCCGTTCCATCTTGGATTTCAGGACATAATCCGTTGCACCGTTCAGAAGTGACTCAATAGCAGAGTCTTCACCCATTTTACCTGTAACAAAAATAAACGGGATATGAGGGTAATTTTTTTTAACAAAAAGCAATGCATCCGATCCTGAATAATCTGGAAGTTCAAAATCGGACAGTATGACGTCGATATTCTTTTCAGCCAGTGCCTTGATGAAATCCGCCTCATCATCCACAAAATAATAATCAAATGTATGTAACCATTTGCTGATCAGTGATTTTACAAGAATTGAGTCCGCTTCCTGGTCTTCAAGATGAAGGATTGAAATATTTTTATCCATTTTTAAAACATCAAATTTTCAATTCAATTTGGAATACTGAAGTAAAATGTAGCACCTTTGTCAGGTTCGCCTTCCGCACGACATTGACCTCCATGACGCTTGACAATGCGGTTTACATTTGCAAGTCCGATTCCGACTCCTTCAAAATCTCTTGATTTATGAAGGCGTTGGAATACACCAAATAATTTTTCGGCATACTTCATGTTGAAACCCGCCCCGTTATCTTTAACGAAGAATGTTGTTTCTTTATCTGTTGAATTACTGCCAATTTCAACAACCGATTCAGGTGTTTTGCCAGTATATTTAATTGCATTTGATATCAGATTGGTCCAGACCTGATGCATCAGTTTTTCATCACCCAGGATATCAGGAAGTTGCCCAACAAGGAAATTGATCTTTCTGCGCTGCAACTCCGGTTCAAAAAACCTTATTACCTGTTGAACCATCTCTGATGAATGGATCATGGTTTTACGCAATTCTGTCTGGTTCAACCTTGAGAAGGAGAGGATGGCATTTATCAATTGCCCCATTTCACCGGCTGAATCGGTAATTTTTTTCAGGTATCCAAGTTCTTCCTCGGATAACTCAGTTGATTTTTTTTCAAGAAAAAGACCAATAAACCCGGTTATATGCCTTAATGGAGCCTGCAGATCATGCGAAATAGAATAGGAAAAAGTTTCCAGTTCCTTGTTGGCTGTTTCCAGTTCCAACGTACGAAGTTTAACCCGCTGGTCCAGCACATTATTAAGTTCATTGATCTTTTGTTCGGCAAGCTTTCGCTCATGGATATCCCGGAAATTTATCACGATAGATTCAACGGCCTGATCATTGAGCAAATTGCGCATCGTACTTTCAACCCATCTCCAGTTTCCGTAATTGTCCCTGAAACGGTATTGCAGGGTGGGTACATACGATGGATCCTGAATCAGCCTGGTCAATTCCGACAGAACCATATTCAGATCATCAGGATGTGTATATTCCGCAGGGTTCCCGGGAAGTTCCTCTGAAACACCGAATCCGAACATTTTTCTTGCAGCGGGGCTGACAAACTTGTATTTCCCTTCCAGGCTGATCAGCACGATACCATCGGGTGCATTTTCGATGATCGCCTGGAAATGGTGACCGATTTTTTGAAATTTTTCAGCATTCTGCCTGTGCTCCGTGATATCCCTTGTAACCGTAACGATGCTTGTTGGCCTGTTGTTTTGATCCCTTATAAAGGAAAAAGAGAGTTCAACCCAACGGGTGGTGCCGTTCTTCTGATATTCCTCAAGTTCGACCGTCGGGTAGTTGGAGGTACTGGATGTGCCAGCCATCTCAACAGGTAAAATTTTTGAAAGCAATTCATTGACTTTTTTAAATGATTCCGGAGTGAGGAGTTGAACAGGTTTTAACAGAAGCATCTCCTCATTCGTATATCCGAGAATTTTCACAACGGAAGGACTACAGTAAATAAAATTAAGGTCTAAATCCAGAACCGCGATGGTATCACTGGTGTTTTCTGCAATAAGCCGGAATCTCTCTTCACTCTGACGCAATAAAATCTCAGACTGTTTCTGTTCCGTCATGTCCTGGATCATTCCCAAAGAACCCATAAAATTCCCGTTCCTGTCCATCAGTGCTGTCGAAGAAACGATTGTCCAGATCGCTGCACCACTTTTTTGTTTAAACCGTCGCTCATAAAATCCAGATTTACCTCCCATCCTCTGAGATCTTTTTTCCATGTGGTCCTGTCTGTCTTCAGAAAATATGAAATCAGTCATTTTCTTCCCCATGACCTCTTCAACGGTATAACCCAGCATGCCGGCCATTTTGCCGTTAATAAATGTTGTGTTGTAGTTGGAATCGAGCGCCCAGATACCTTCATGGGCAATTTCAACGATCCGCATGTTAAACCATTTATTTTCATCGATTGCCTTTCCCAACGTTCCATCTTTGCTTTTTAGCTGCAAAGTAATGTAACCTTTTACTGAAAGTTCGTTTGCCAGCACGAACAGCATTTTCGCCACCTTATTGAACTGTTCAAAAGACATCACAGGAACTTCGTTCAGAGCAGCTAAAAAGTCAATCCTGTTTGCCCCGATTTCATCGGCATAGCTAACCATTTCATTCTCATCCAGTTTTTCATTCCGCACCTGTCCGATTAACCAGTTGGCAATATTTTTCCCGCCTATATGAATCCCTGCACCTGCATCCCATAAGCCACCACTCAGGCAAGGCTGGACAACTGCACCGGATGTACTTATACGGCCAAGTATTGCATCGGACTGGTAACAGTTTGCAATTCCTTTTTCTGTTTTGCGAATGATGTCATTGCATAACCGGCAGAAATTACTGGGTTTGGTAATCGGGCTGCCATCAGGATGGGTGATGATGGAAGCCACACCGGCAGCATCTGAAAATACATCCTGAAGGCGCTGGATTTCTTCAAGATTAAAGATGTCGATAAAATTAATTTCGTCTGTTGAATCCATAACCGGATCTTTAATGTCAGCAGTGGTATTCATTTATTAAGTCATTGTTTACAAACTCAATTTCAAATTTTCAAATTAGTTTGGAATGCTGAAGTAGAAAGTTGCGCCCTGTTCAGGTTCACCAGTAGCATGGCATCTGCCACCATGCCGGTTCACGATCCTGTTGACATTGGCAAGGCCAATCCCGATGCCCTCAAAATCCCTTGATTTATGAAGCCGTTGGAATACCCCGAATAATTTTTTCGCATAGGTCATGTTAAAGCCTGCCCCGTTATCTTTTACATAAAAAGTTGTACCATGGTCCTCTGAAAGACTGCCAATTTCAACGATTGCAGCATTTTTTTTTCCGGTATATTTGATGGCATTCGATATCAGGTTTGTCCATACCTGTCGGATAAGTGCTTCATCACCATCCACTTCGGGCAGGGATTCAAGGTGAAAGGTGATTTTCCTGTTTTGCAAATCCGGCTCAAAGAATCTGATGACCTGTTGAACCATCTCTGTTGAATGGATCCTGGTTTTTCGAAATTCAGCCTGGTTGAGTCTGGAAAAGGAGAGCAAAGCATCGATTAAAACCTCCATTTGTTTTGCCGAGCCTGTGATTTTTTCCAGGTACCCAAGCTCTGCTTCGGAGAGATCAATTGAGTTGTTTTCGAGTAACAGACCGATAAACCCGGAGATATGCCTTAACGGTGTTTTGAGATCGTGTGAAACGGAGTAGGAAAAAGACTCAAGTTCTTTGTTGGCAGCCTCCAGGTCTGCTGTACGCTGTATTACGCGCCGGTCCAGATCTGCATTTAATTTTAGGATTTCCTTTTCTGTATTTTTACGTGCGGTGATATCCTGGACTAAAAGATGACGCGCAGGCCTGCCGTTATACGTCACAGAGTGTGCTGTGATTTCAACCAGGATAGTCTCCCCGTTTTTCCTGATGTGCCTGCTTTCACCGATCGGATTGTAAGTGCTTCTTGCAAGAACGATATCCTGTAAAAACATTGGGATGTCTTCAGGAAGACGGATATCCAGCAATGTCATTGACAGGAATTCTTCCCTTGAGTATCCATAATGATCGATGGCTGCATCGTTTACTTCTAGAAATACAAGCGTTTCTAGGTCGTAAATCCACATGGGTTGCGGGTTGTTGGCAAATAGAAACCGATATTTTTCTTCACTTGCCCTGATGGCATTCTCGGCCTGTTTTAGTTCAGAGATATCTGTTAGTGAAGTTACACGCACATCCCTGCCTTTATAATGCATCATTTTTCCCCGTAACATGCAGGGGAAGGTAGTACCATCTTTTTTTAACGCAATTGCTTCATAAGGTTCTTCAAAACCTCTGAGCATGTTGCTCATTACCATGGGCCTGTCATCGGGCACAATCCAATCCGTGCCATATCTGCCAATCGCTTCCGCGGAAGAATAACCAAACGTCCTTTCGGCTGTTTGGTTCTGCTCGATACAAATACCTTTTTCCGACAGGAATATTGATTCAAAGGCTGCTTCACTCAGCCCACGGTACTTCTCCTTTCTTTCTTTAAGTTCTTCTTCGGCCATTTTCCGTTCGGTGTTGTCTTCAATGATACCCACTCCACCACGAAAGTTTCTTGAGCCAACCTCAATCGGTGCAAAAAGAGCCCTGACCGGCGTTGCCTTATTTGCAGTAACCGATTGGTACATATCTTCATAAACCCCAACATTTCCGTCAAGCGATTTTTGAATCGCTGCAACCAGTTTTTTATCAGGAAGGTCCAGCATGTTGAGTCCAGCCAGTCGTTCAGTTGTGGTACCGATTATTTTGGCAAAACTGTCATTGCATGCAATGATAATGCCATTCATATCAAATGATAAGAGGCCCAATGGTGAATACTCGAAGATCAAACGATATTTTTCTTCACTTGCCTTTAGCATTTCCTGCACACTCCTCCGGTCGGTTATGTCCTGGATTGTTCCAACCAATGACAGGACATTTCCTTCGGAATTGAAAGCAACCTTACCCATGCCATTAACCCATCTTACCTCTTTATCAGATTGCCGGATAATTCTGTACTCTTTGTTGAAGGGGTGGCCCAGGGAAATGACTTCGTTCCTTAAATAGTTATCCATCATTTGCCTGTCGTCAGGATGCACAATTTCCAACCAGCCATTAACATTCCTGGAGTAATTCCCATCAATGCCAAAGATGAGATCAAGAACTTCCGAGGATTCCCATAATCCTGTAATAAAATCTGTTTTATAATAGCCAATATGGGCAGCAATTTGCGATTCTTTAATGAAATATTCACTCTCGGCACTCTGTCTGTTCAATTGGAGTTTGAAATTTGCTTTTTCGGAAAGTTCGTTTGCCAGTAAAACCACCATTTTTGAAATTTTGACGAACTGTTCCGGAGACATCACGGGAACTTCATTTAATGCAACAGTGAATTCATCTCTGTCGGCTCCGATTTCATCGGCATACAACATGATGGGCCCGTAATCAGCCGCTCCACTAAGAACCTGCCCGAAAAGCCAGCAGGCAATATTTTTATCTCCTGCAGAAATGGTTGCATAACCATTCAGCAATCCTTCTTCCACACCGGGTTCGACAAATGAGCCAGGCTTATCGATGCTTCCTGGCAGTAAATCATAGTGATAATAGGTAAACAGACCTTTTTCCGTTTTAAGAATTATATCATGATACAACCGGCAGAAATTACTGGGCCTGGTAATTGGAATACCATCAGGATGGATGATGACTGAAGCGACACCTGCAGCATCTGAAAACACATCCTGCATGCGCTGAATCTCCTCAAGATCAAAGATGTCACCTAACTTAAAATCGTTCAGTGTACCAGTAACCACATTATTAATGTCTGGAATGTTATGCATACATTAATTTTGAGTGCCTTTCCATTTTCAAAGTTTCAATTCAGTCAGGGATGCTGAAAAAGAAAGTTGCCCCCTGTTCAGGTTGACCAGTGGCGCGACAACTGCCACCATGTCGGCTCACGATCCTGTTAACATTGGCGAGACCAATCCCGATACCTTCAAAATCCCTTGATTTGTGAAGCCGTTGGAAAACACCAAATAATTTCTTTGCGTAAGCCATGTTAAAGCCTGCTCCATTATCTTTTACAAAAAAAGTTGTCCCCTGGTCCTCCGGAATACTTCCAATTTCAACCATTGCCTCACTTTTTTTTCCTGTATATTTGATAGCATTTGATATCAGGTTGGTCCAAACTTGCCGGATAAGCGCTTCATCACCTTCCACTTCGGGTAGTGATTCAAGATGAAATGTTATTTTTCTGTTATGGAGATCCGGCTCAAAGAATTTGATAACCTGTTGAACCATCTCTGTTGAATGGATTCTTGTTTTTCGCAATTCAGCCTGATTTAGTCTTGAAAATGAGAGTATTGCATCGATTAGCTGCTCCATTTCAGTTGCAGCGCCCCTGATTTTTTGCACGTATTCAAGTTCTTCTTCAGATAGGACCGCAGCGTTATTTTCAAGGAACAGTCCGGTAAATCCGTTGATATGCCTTAATGGTGTCTTGAGATCGTGTGAAACGGAGTATGAAAAAGACTCAAGTTCTTTGTTGGCCGCCTCCAACTCTGCAGTACGTTGCCTGACACGATGATCCAGATCCTTGTTTAATTGAAGTATCTCTTGTTCAGCCAGCTTTCGTTCGGTGAGATCGACATCGATGCAGAACAACTCCTGCATTTTTCCGGGTAGCTGAACAATGACATGATGTGAAAAAACCGAAACACGCGAACCATCTTTTCTCATAAGCGAAAGTTCCGAAGCCGGGATCGCGTGACCGGTTGAGGCCATCTCCTGTATCGCCTGTTCAACATATTCACGCATTTCCGGAGGGATGATCAAATCGGTGAGTTTACGCCCGACAGCCTCCTCTGCCGTATAGCCGTAAAGATGTTCGGATGCCTGGTTCCAGTATTGTGTAATGCCGTTGGTACCATACCCCTGAACAGATACCGATTGCACATCCTGCAGCAAATTCCGGAACCGTGCCTCGCTTTCCCGTAAAGTTTCTTCTACCTGCTTTCGTTCGGTAATATCGGTTGTTACCCCAATGAGGGCAAGCGGGTTGTTGTTTTCATCGTGAACGACAGTTGTGGAGACAAAAACAGGAAATTCACTTCCGTCCTTTCTCCGGTTCATAAGTTCACCGTGCCACCCTCCGTGCTTCGTAGCAGGAAGGATCTCCTTAAGCAATGCCGTTATGTTGTTCTCAGAACGAACCATGTTGATCGAGTTTCCCAGCAGTTCGTATTCATCATACTGATAGGTTTTCAAAAAAGCATTGTTGACAAAGATAATTTTATCAGTCATATCTGTGATGCTCACGCATTCGCTGATACTGCGTATCGCGTGGGCAAGCATGTTGATTGTCTCTTCCGCCTTTTTGTGTGCGGTGATATCCCGAACAATCAATTGCACGGCTGGTTTATTTTCAAGCCGGATGGGCACCGCTTTTACTTCAACATCGACTTCGGACCCATCGAGCCGTATGAATTTTTCTCTTGTGAGGGGCAGAACATTACCTTGATTTGCCACGTATTTCATACGTTCCATGACCAAAGGGCGATAATCGGGATGGACAAATTGCATGACGGGTTTGCCAATCAACTCCTCAGCACTTTTGGCGGCCAGCAAAGGAAGACACTCTTTGTTCACCAGGATAATTTTACCTTCTGAATAAATGGCAACTGCATCGGGCGAGTTTTCTACCAGTTCACGAAATTTCAGTTCACTTTCCCGCAATGCCTCCCCGGCTTTTATCCGCTCGTCTATTTGTGCTTTGAGTAGCAGGTTGTTATAAGCTTTTTCAGAAAGCTGGTTGGCAAATGCAAACAGCATATCCGACACTTTTCTGAAGTGTTCAACAGACATGACAGGAACTTCGTCCAGTGCCTCGATAAATTCATCCTTGTCGGCACCGATTTCAACCGCATACTGAATCATCTGCCGGGTATTCATTTCTTCATTCCTAACCTGGCCAATCAACCAGTTGGCAATGTGTTTTCCTCCCACCGTAATTGCTGCACCTGCATCCCATAACCCGCAGCTCAGGCACTTCTGTACTATCGGACCTGTGGCGCTGTAGCGCCCGATTATGGTATCAGATTTATAACAGTTTGCAAGCCCCTTTTCTGTTTTTCGAATGATATCATTACACAACTTTGAGAAATTGCTGGGCTTGGTAATCGGTGTCCCGTCAGGATGGGTAATTATAGAAGCAACACTTGAGGCATCAGAAAAAAGATCCTGCAGACGCTGAATTTCATCAAGGTCAAAAATGTCACTAAACTGAATATCTGCGCCTGCAACCATTGCTGATGATTGCAAGGGTGATTTGGTAATCATGGAAATGTTTTTTTCGTATAACAGGCCGGTTATGAAAGGATAATATTGTTTCGAAAAAGGTCATGATTGTTAAATGATTTAAAACAATAAAATTCTACTCCATGTTAGCAAAGATAAAAGAAAATAGGTTTAAATGACAGTTGAGATGAATGAAATTAATTCAAAGAACTTTTTTACTTTTGTAATTTGGTTCAAATAAAAATAGACCATGACCAAAGGAAGGCATCTGCCCAATAGGGAATTCAGTCAAATGACCGGATCATCCCAACATGTTCCATTTCACAAATTCCTTGGTGAAATGCAGGTCAGGATGCGGAAAGTTTTCAGGGAAGAATGCGAATATGACCGGTTGACCCTGCCGCGCGGTATCCCGCAAGGGGTACTTCAGGACATCATGGCATTAAACCCACTTTCGGTGTGCATTCCCCGGGAGTTTGGCGGCAGGGGAGGCCGGATCGATGAAATTCTGGCAATTCTTTCCGCCGCCTCTTATGAATCACTGGCACTGTCGCTTACACTTGGCATCAATTCGGGACTTTTTATCCAGCCTGTTACAAAGTATGCAAAGCAGGAGGTCAAAGGACCGATTTTCAGCAGGTTCATGAACAACCGGAACATGGGAGGCCTGATGATTACCGAACCCGATTTTGGAACGGATGCACTGAATATGCAGACCCGCTTTACCCAACAGGGGGATCATTTTCATCTGCAGGGAACCAAGCATTGGGCAGGGCTTACCGGTTTTGCCGACTATTGGTTGCTGACTGCACGGGAAATGACCGGTAGCGGAGAACTCAAACGTGATATTGATTTCTTCATATGCGACACCACCCTGCCTGGACAGGAGATTGTTGTAGAAGAGTTGTTTGATAACCTCGGGCTGCACCAGATCCCTTATGGCCGGAATCAGATCGATGTGCGCATTCCTAAATCGCACCGGCTTGTTCCAAAGACAACGGGTATCAAACTACTGCTTGATCTGTTGCACAGGAGCCGCCTTCATTTCCCGGGAATGGCCCTCGGTTTTATTCAGCGTATGATGGATGAGGCATTTGAACACTGCCGGCAACGAGTGGCTGGGGGGATGCTGCTGATCAATTATGACCAGGTACAACAACGGCTGGCAAGACTGCAGGCGTCGTTCACGATCGCATCGGCCATGTGCGCTTATAGCAGTCATAAGGCCGGACTTGAACATGACCTGTCGGCCAGCGGGATGGTAGCCAATTCAATGAAGAGTTTTGTAACCGATCTCATGCAGGAAGCTGCCCAGTCGCTTGTTCAACTTGCCGGTGCCAGGGCATACCGGTTCAGCCATGCAGGCGGACGCGGGATCATCGACAGCAGGCCATTCCAGATATTTGAAGGATCAAATGATATGTTGTATGCCCAGGTAGCCGAGGGATTGTGCAAACGAATGAAAAAAGCCCGTGAACACAATCTTTTCAGTTTCCTCATTCATTACCGCCACACAGAGCATGCAACAGCGGAGTTGCGAGACCTGCTTCAGTTTGATCTGACTGCCCAGCTTCCCCAGCGGAAACTGGTCGAACTGGGAAAAGTGATGAGCCGTATCGTTGCGATGGATATGGTTATCGCATTGGCAGCTGTGGGTTTCAGACAGGATCTCATTGACAATGCCATTGTGGAACTCCGTCACGAGATTGCAGGACTGCTTGGCGCTTTTAGCATGATGCCTGCTCCTGCGATTATTGATGACTACCAGGATCGCAGTTCCTGGTTTACCATGTAAAATTATCCGGCTCGTTCCAATTCCGGAATAAAAAAGAGGCGGTCCTTTCAGACAGCCTCCGTAAACATTCTAATCTCTTTTTCAGGAAATTATTTCGATCCGATCGGCAGTAAATAGTTGATCCCGAAATTGATCCCTCCGTAGAGATTATGAGATGGATTATATTTGCCTGAACTATAATTAGGGATCTGATAGTCGGTTGCATTGATATCCATCAACCCATAGGCCATTGTCATTCCGACATATACAGAGAGGTTTGATGCCACCTGGAAATCTAAGCCAAAATCAAGCCGGCCCATAATGTCAAGTGAATTATAACGGTCGGTGATCGTTTCCTCGCCAATTACGAGAGGTTTGGTCCAATTTTCAGGATAATAACCGGTTATATCATAAACCTGATCTTGTTTCAAATACTTCTGTGAAGCGGAGAGCAACAGGTTAAATTGCGGGCCGGCCATCACATAAAATCTTACAACATCTCCTCCCGTCCTGTATTTGAACATAAGTGGGATTTGAAGGTAATTCAGTTTGACTTTTCTGGAATAAGTAGAGGCAACACCACTTGTATCCGTATGATTATCTGCATAATTCTGCCCCAGTTTCGCAAATCCGATCTCCAGTTTCAGGCCAAAATGTTTGTTAAAATCGAAACCGACGTTCACATTGCCAGATCCTCCAAAAGTGACCTTGTAATCCATTTCGAATGGAAGGCCATAGTTATTCTGGTTGGTGATGACAGAGCTCAGACCTGTTCCCTGAAGGCCGAAATAGAGCTGCTTTTGTGCCATCAGGGGGCCTGTTAAAAATAACATGGCAATGATCAGCGGATAGAAAGATTTTTTCATGTAGGGTTGGTTTTTAGTAATTTCATGCAAACTTAAGAAAAAAAATAAAACCGGCAATGGAAGGGGGAGATTTCCATACCTTGTCAGCGCGGAATTCCCGGGGTTAATATTTCATGATCTTTCTGATAATGGTGCCCGACTCACTGATGACCGTTACAAAGTAAATTCCCGGCGGATTTGATCCAAATTCCATTGGAATTTCCGATTTTTCGGCAACAGTGAATAATTGCCTGTCAAGTTCATTGCCCATGGCATCATGAACCAGAATCGTAATTTTTTGAGAATGAGAAAGAATCATGGAGATTACAAATGACCCTTTTGTGGGATTCGGATAAATGTTAACATATCCGCCCGGGTTGAGTTCCGGCACATCAATGGTCATGCCCACGGTAAAGCTTTGGGCGATCTCCCTTCCAAAGTCGCCCTGGAAAGATTTTATTATTTGTCCGGTCATGCTTTTTATCTGGGCATATCCGGAGGTGCCATTGCCATAGGGTGGCATGTTGGCCCAATAATTTAGCCCTTCCCCTTCAGCGTTCCGGATGATCATCCGGTAACACCCTTTCGAAAGGTTGAAGGTATCCGAATAGATGGTATTGTTTTCGAGCGGCCCGTTCTGACGGAGGACAGTTCCATCCTGGTCGGTTAAAATCCAGGAGAGCGAACCGGCCATGTGGTTTGATTTGAACCTGAACACAAACTGGTTTTCATAGGTAGGAGGAATGACAAAAGGAGCGCTCATGGCGTCATTGGCTGCAAATTCATCCGTGCCTCCATTCGGCTGGCTGACGTGAAACAAAAAGCGGTTGTCGCCGCCGGTCCACCCGGTCCAGTCGATTGCCGGAAGGAGTATCCTTGTAGTGTCCTGGTAAGCCAGGCTGCCTTTCCAGGCGAATGATTGTTGCGTTCCTCCGGCCGGGCCGAATTCGATGGTCAGACTTTTCAGGGTATCCGAACCGTTATTTTTGATAGCGATGAGAGGGCGGCCGCAAAGCGGGTTGTACCTGTTGTAAAGTTTATCGTTATTGGGCGAAAGAACCTCCTCCAGGGCTGCATCCAGCCTGAAATTTGGCCTACCGTAAGTGATGAGCTGCGATTCTATGGCATAGTATGGCCAGCTTCCCTGTCCATTCCAGACATAGCCTGGCTCAAGGTCGTAATCAATTGTCAGCGAATCGCCGGGAATAAGCAGGCGGGACAATTCAAAATTTTTTGTACGGACCTCTGCCCCCGGACACCATTCCGCCCGGTCATACAGCCATGTTCCGCCCTGGGGGTAAAGCGGGTTCAGTCCACAGTCGGCCCGCCAGACAAGGTGATCATAAGCATGTTGCCCGTTGATTTTAAGCTCATTCTTGCGTGGGCAAAATTCGGAACAATCAAGGTTGCCTCCAAACCCATGACCTGTAATGCGCATTTTTAACCGGGCATTGCGAACATTGGTATCGATTTTCACGGTCACCGGAGGAAGGTTGTGCTGCGAAGCATCGGCATAGCCGTGGTTCCCGGTGTAGATATTTTTAATTCCCAGCACATCCCTGGGCGGTGTTCCTTCGATCATCCTGAACTTCATGTCGAGCAACTCCTGCCAGTTTCCTGCCGAGAGGTGCACGGAATCACTCAACAGGGGTGCATAATCGGTGAGGTCGAATACCCACGTCCAACCGTCTCCGAGGCTGAGGTTGTTGCCATACGGGGTGATGTATCTTGCCAGTTCATATCGTTCAAGCGTTTCGAAAGGTTTACCATAATAGGTGTAGTCTCTCCTTCGCATCATGCCATCAGGGGTTACCAGGGTTGAGTCCATGGGTCGCCCCTGTGGGTTATAATGGTAGTTCGAGTACCATGCAGGATATTTTGCCAGCGTATCTGTGGGCAGGTAAGGGTGAACAGTGTCGCCGAAAAGAACGATCATAATGGGTGATTTGGCAAGCGTATCAATTTTGAAAGTTGAATCGAGCGCTGCCGGGTTATATAGCCCCTGTTCAAAAACGATGGCTGGGCGATCATGGAGGGTGGTGAAATTCCTGAAGAGGTCTTTTCCCTTGTAACTTTCCCATTCGGGATACCCTGCCAGGGTTGCATCGTGCCCCGCCGGAGCGGCATCGACCGCTTTAAATCCTTCCGTGGAATTGAATTTATAGTAGGCCAGCAGGTGTTGGTAATCCGGGTGATCAACGGCAATATCCTTATACATGAATGCCCGGATGGATGTATCGCTCAGCACTTTGTCCCAGATGGAAAACTCATCGACGAAACCATCGTAGAAGTTCGTGGTCCCCGAACCGTCACTGCCGATCCGGAATGTTTTTATTCCGTTCAACGGGCGGGTTCTCGATCCCTGGTTAAACCACAGTTGCCCGTTCAGGTAGATTTTCATCCGGCCTTTTCTAACATCTTTGGTAAAGGCCCAGTGGTTCCATTTCCCACGGTAATTGGAAGGATCGCTCACAACCTGGCTGATGCGGTCGTAGCCTGTGGAATCATGTCCGGCATCCCAGTAAACTTTTCGGTCGCTCCATGGAAGGTGTACATTGACAACCCTTCGTCCTGCACTGTCGATCCCTTCAAAGAGGGTGTTGTCCTGGGGTTGAAGCAACGGATCGCCATACTGCCAGAAAGCAAAGGTAACAGCACTGTCTAGCCTGGAAAAAACCGATGCGGGAACTTCCACAAAATCCTCGTCCCTGAATTTGAGAAATTTGTCATTAACCGGGGAACTGGAGATGCCGGCACGTGGTGAATTCCCGGAATAGTTTTCGTTCAATCCGCCCGGTAAACGCTTCTCATAACTGATATCCACCAGGATGTTAGAAGCACCATCCCAATCAAAAGGAAAGGAAAAAGGGAGTACCTGCCAGCCGGTATCTGCAAATTGCCAGTCCCGTGAAATTACCTCTGTAAAGCCCGCCGTTTCTATGCTTGATGGGTTTATTGAATCGAGGGTTGTTTTTTTTATCCGGATCCGCAGTTTGTCAAGGTGGCTGCCAACCAGTGAAAATTTGAACCGCAACCCGGTTAACTGACCGGTAAGCAGACCGGCTTGCGAGAGTTCACTGGCGGTATAGATGAATTGAGATCTGGAATCGGTGGCATCGTTGCTGAAAGCAAAGTGAGATTTGCTGATGCTGTCGCCGACCCGGGAAGCGGAGGTTGGCAACGTTTGATTGAAAAACTCGAAATACGGAAAATAATACAATGACACGGAATTCATATACATCAGCGAATCTGGCGTTTCCCCGTTAATGGTGTAATTTGCATGGGTGTACCGGGTGGAATCCCATTTACCGGTATGTTTGTAGAGGTATGTGTAAGTAAGATAATCCCACTCCCCGCAGGCAGGATTCTGCGCCGGGTTGCATTTCAAGGTATAATCCATCAGGATTTTGCTCCAATGGTGCGTGTTTCCCGGGAAGAGAAATTTTCCTTCAAGGGGTGAACCAAAGGTGAATGTTTGAACGGTCGTCGTGTCGCCGTTACCGGCAAACATATGCGCTGTGAACGTGAGAAAACAGAGCAACAGCAGGATGAGGGGAGAATGGTTTCTATGCATTTTTTTTTCTATAAAAGTACGTAAAAACATTAAGTACCTCATCTGGCCTCTCCTCAATGAAAAAAAATTCCCTTCTCTTCGAATAGAAGTGGAAAAGGATCGAGTTGCTTTCGCCGGAACGCTGGCCATGAAATAATATTTTCTGCAAAAATTCTCAAATTGTGTACTTTTAATCAAAAATAATAAAACGACAATGGATGAATATCGTCAAATATTTGAAAACAACAAAGCCTGGGTGCAAAGCAAACTTGCAAACGATGAGCATTTTTTTTCAAAGCTGGCCAGTGATCAGAAGCCCCATTTCCTTTACATCGGTTGCTCCGACAGCCGCGTGCCGGCCAATGTGATCATGGGGCTGGATGAGGGCGAGGTTTTTGTTCACCGCAACATTGCAAACCTCGTGGTTGCCACCGACAACAATATAAATGCGGTGATCCAGTATGCCGTTGAATACCTGGAGATAAAGCACATCATCGTTTGCGGTCATTATGGTTGCGGGGGGGTAAAGGCAGCACTGCATCCAACCGACATGGGGCAATTGAACAGCTGGCTGCAGGGACTTCGTGATGTTTACAGAATCCACCAGCAGGAACTGGATGGAATTTCAGATGCTCACCACAAATTTGACCGGCTGGTCGAATTGAATGTGATTGAACAGTGCGTTAACCTTGTCAAGATCGACCATGTGCAACGCAAATGGTATCAAACAGGATTTCCTCAACTCCATGCCTGGGTATACGATCTTCACAAAGGGCTGCTGAAAGAACTTGATATTGACCTGGGGGCCTATTTTTCAAGCATCCGGAGCATTTATGATTTGAAAATAGGGGAGGAGTGAGCACTATAATTGACGATTTACGATTTACGATTTGCGATTTACGATTGATGATTGATGATTGACAAATATCGCATTACCGGGTGAGTTTCCGCAGGGATAGTTTCATTCCGATGAAGGGATTTTCGATGATGATGTTACCAGGGAAACCCTTGGTGTATTTTGAAAAACTGATGATTACCGGATCGGCGATCGTTGATTTTGCAGAAATGGAATAAAGTGTATCGCCCGGAGGGGAGTAGGTTCGCCACGTTTTATACTTTCCTGCGTTACCTGACACAATGATGTTGTTGGTTTTTTCCTGGCGATAAATCCTGGTGGATTCGGGGGAACCGGTCCAGGTCAGCATCCTGAAATCGGTTTCAAGAATTTTCATCAATGCCTTTTTATTCAGCGACGAGAAACAGGAAACAACTTTAAAGCTGTCGGCTTTCACCTCCAGGTCGAAAAACGTCATCCCGACCTCATTCATGAAAACAAACCTGTATCTCCCGGGGGTGCCTCCACTCCCTGTTTTGGAAGGAGCCAGAGTAGTGACCTGTTGAAGGGCCTGGGTTTTAATTAGTGTATCCATACTCTTGATGATCAGAAGCCCCGTGAGGTGATGCTTCCTAATGTCAAGGGTTGCTTTGAAAAGGTGGCTGTTGGCAGGCGGCTTGTATTGCGTAACGTTCGGCGCGTCACTCATCACCTCATTGTAAGGCGTCAGGTGTGACGGTTTGATAGAGACACAACCGCAAAAAAGCAGTGTTACGAGGCTAACGGACCACAAACTTTTCATCTGCAATGGGTTGGTTGACTATTTTGGCAGAGAAACTGATCCTTGTGCGGTCGCCGCCGGGTTCATTCATCTCGAGCCTGCTGACAGTATAATCTTTCCGGTCGAAATAAATGACAATTTCTGAAAGAGACTCTTTGAGTTTTGGCGTCAATGCCTTCATTTTAACGACCCAGGATGTAGGATTTTCAAAGAAATCAGCTTTGAAGTTCTGTTCATCGGCAAGTAAGGTTCCCTGTATGCTTCCAAGAATGATGCGGTTGATCTCGAGAAAAATTTTGTTTGATTGAATGTTGAACTGGTTTACCTTGTTCTCATCCCTGATGGATATCTGGTCATTTCGGATGACGATGATGTATGAAAATGGCTTCAAGTATTCCCAACGCAGCATCTTCTCTTTTTTCAGATAGAATTTTCCACTTGAAATGACCTTCTCCGCAATCATGTCCATCTCTTTCTCCTGGGAAAAATCGCAGGAAATTGTCCTCGTCACTTGAGCCACCTCCTTTACATGGCTTTTGAGGGATACAATGGAACCCGCATCCATCGGCTTGTTCTGGGCAACGCTCCCAGAAGGGGTTAACGAAACCATCAGCCATATGCAGACAACGACTGCCATCCGGCATTTCACCGGAGTTTTGAACCGGGCTGTAATCCCCTGGAGGATGGGCGAGGAAAAGAAAGCAGTTTTACAAGGCATAGGCTGGTATATTCAACAGTTTATCTAACGGGACGATTCCGTATCCTTTTGCTTTTATGGATGATATAAGATCATCCAGATGATGTTGGGTAAACAGGGTATGATCGTGAAGCAGGATGATTGCCCCGGGCTGCAGCTGCCTCAGAATTTTATGACTTGTCTTTTGCGCATCCCTGTCTATCGTATCGAGGGAACGGATGTTCCAGCAAATGGCATGCCAGTGCATGTTCTTAAGAGCCTTGCTTACCATCGGATTGACCACGCCAAACGGAGGACGGAAAAAAAGCGGGGATTTTCCTGTGATCTGGTTGACAAGGCGGTCAGTCTCCATCATTTCCGACCTCATTCTGCCGGCAGAAAAAAGATCGAACCACCCGGAATGTGAAAATGAGTGGTTGCCTGCCAGGTGTCCATCGTCAACCAACCGTTTCACGAGCAATTCATTGCCTGCCAGGTTTTTTCCGATGAGAAAAAAAGTTGCACTGACATCATGCTTCCTGAGAACCTCAAGGATTAACGGTGTTTTGATGGGATCAGGGCCATCATCAAAGGTTAGGGCGACTGATTTTCCATCAGGTGTTCCATGGCAAATTACCGGGTGATGAAAATTGGTGCAAGGCAGAAAGGCCATGGCAAGTGAGATTCCGCAATAAACTGTGAGCAGTAATCCGCAAAACAGCGTGACATGGTCGTGAATAAATCCATCAGTAGACTTTTTGGATACAAAACTCCACAGGTTCAGGCTCACCAGCAGAATGAGGATAATCATGGTGAAGCGTCTGAATGTTAACATTTATGGCCGGCTTAACAGGATGAATGCGTGGTTGTTTTCCCGGTAATGGTTGTAGATGAGTACATATTCAATAGTCGCATCCTGTCTGTTCTTTCCGGGCATAATCTGACCGTGTAAACCTTTAACCCTCACTACCTCCGGAACCGATTGTGTTTTTATCATCATGGCTGCAAGCCAGGTTGCAAAGGCCGTAGCGGTATGGTATTCTCCGCAGAGATGTTTGAAAAATGCAAGTGGTGAATTCTGAAAATCAGATTTTACAAGGGCATGGTATACCTGGTCCGTTCGCGGATCTCCACTCAGTCCAAGAACTACAAGACTGATATCCGCAATTGTCAGTCCATGGCTTGCCAGGAAAGTTTGAAGCCGTTCGCTTACCTCCAAGGAGGATGAAGGTTTCAAAAAGGTGGCGACCCCGGCAAGCCCGGCATAAGTTTGTTGATTCTTTTGATTTTCAAGAAAGAAAAAAGAGGCGCCTTCTCCTGCAATGGTCCCACGTTGAGGATCATCAAGCAGGTTCATCGGGTGAACGGGCTTTTGCTTCCAGTATCCCAGGCGGGAGGTGATGGCAAATGAATTGGCGGTGAGTTCATCGGATCCCCCGACCAGTGCGTTGGAGAATTCACCAAGTTGCAACTGGATCATGGCATCTGTCAGGGCACTTTCAAAGGAAATTCCGCGGTGAACATAGGTGAAATTATACCCATGGCATTTGAGCAGGAGTGCGATTTGCCCTGCGACAGTGTTGTGGGTACTTTGTATAAATGAAGTAGGTGTGAGGAACTCTTCGTTGTTCCTGATCATGGAGGTGAGAAATTTCTCGGTATCTTCCATGCAACCCAGGCCGGTACCCGTGATGATGGCATCAGGAATGATCTCCTGCACGGAGTCAGCATTGCGACCGGTTGCAGCATCTCTGAGGCACAATTTTGATGCGGTAACTCCCATTTTAATGATACGCCCCATCCTGCGGATCATATCACCAGGTATGAAATCCTTATAACCCGGGTCAGGGCACTTAAACTGATTCGTTTCGAAGAAAATCGGTTCATCCAGGAGTGTCGCAACGCCATTCCCATTCGTGGAAATGCCCCTTATCGTTTTCTGTGGCGACACATTGCCCAGGCCGTTGAGGTATACGTTGTTCATGGAGTATTGGTCATAGGGTGCGACAAAACGATTGCTGAATTATTCCCGCCAAAACCGAATGAATTGGATAAAACATGGTGAATTTTCAGAGAAGCAATACTTTGCGCCTCAATAACAGTCACAGGGCTGATGCGCAATTCCTTCATCGGGGTTGAAAAATTCAGATTTGGAAAAATCACCCTGTGCTTAAGCGTAAGAATTGAAATTACTGCTTCAACGGCACCGGCGGCTCCCAGTGTATGCCCCGTATAGCCTTTGGTGGAACTGAAGTGTGGCACATTCTCTCCGAAAAGCCGCTCCATGGCAACACCTTCGGAAAGGTCGTTGTTTAGGGTGCCTGTGCCATGAACGTTAATGTAGTCAATGTCTCCTGGCTGAAGTCCGCTCATGGCAATGGCCTTCGACATGGCCATGAAAGCGCCTGTCCCTTCGGGGGAGGAGGCCGTTTGATGATAGGCATCGTTGGCGTTGCCATAACCTGAAACCTCTGCAAGGATACTTTTGCCTTCTTTTAACACAATTTCTTCCGATTCAAGCACCAGGAAAGCAGCTCCTTCGCCAAGCGTTAGCCCTGCCCGGTTTTCATCAAAGGGATGGCATCCTGTTTTATCGAGGATCATGAGGGTGTTGAAACCGTTGAGGGTGAATTTGGTCACCGAATCCGCACCACCAACCACCACCCGGTCCAGCTGCCCGGTTTTGATGAGGTTTGATCCAAACATAATGGCATTCACTGATGAAGAGCATGCAGTGCTGATCGTGGTGACAAAATTGCTGATCCCGAGATGGGTTGCGATCCTTTCTGTGCTGTCTCCGCAATCGTGGTTCACAACGTCGATCATTCGGCCCTTCTTTGGATCCGCTAAAAAGGAAGCGTAAAAATCCTCGCTCCGGTCCATGCCGCCCACAGTTGTGGCGGAGATGAGCCCGGTTCTGTATTGTTTTATGTCATGAATTCCCGCTGCTGTAAGCGCTTCCTTTGCTGCTGTCATTCCAAGCAAAGCGGTGCGCGTAAAGTTTTTTTTGCCAGCCTTGCCAGCTTTTTCAAGCAACGCTTTTGTGGTCAGTTTTGCTTCGGCTATCGGGATGACTCCCCGGTGGATGGTTTCAAAAAGGGTGATTTCTCCTATTCCCGATTTTTCCGAAAGCAATGAATTCAGTGTCTCTTCGACACTATTTCCAATGGCACAGATGATTCCCATCCCGGTTACATAGACCCGTTTTGACATTATTTACCTGATAATTTAGGGTGCAAAATTAGCAGAAAATTTTATGGGGGATGAAATATCTTTTGGAGTTTTCAGCAGCCCTGTACCAGGATAAAAGAGTGATTCACATTCCTGAAATGATTGTATATCAGTATGTTTTTTAACCGCTTAGGGTTGGTTGGCTTTAACTTCAGTATATCGGGATAAACCTGGTTCTTCAGGATATTAGCAGCAACATAAAGTCCGAACCCGGTGGCAGTATGGTATTCGCCGCATAGGTGTTTGTACCATCCCCTGGCTTTGCCCGGAAAATACCGGTCTGCAAACTCCATGTAGACGGGATCGTATTTACAATCACCATTCAGCCCGAGAATCACCAGGTCAATATCATTGTCCGAAAGTCCGTGTTTGCCAAGAAACCCAGGTAGAAACGAACCGGGCCGGAATGAGTTGTTAAAGTTAATACAGGTGGCGACATCTTTCAATTCGGCGTAAGTCGATTCCTGCTTTTCAGAACCTATTACGAAGAATGCTGCACCTTCGCCTGCAAGCGCACCAGGGGTCCTGGTTTCAAGCAAGGAGAGGTTGTTCACGGGCTCCATCTTCCATTGCCCCACGCGGCGAGTAATCCCGAGGTGGTTCAGGCTCATTTCATCGATGGCGCCGGCCAGAACGTTCATAGCTGTTTGTTCATCAATCTGCATCAGCCCGTCGATCAGCCCGCTTTCAAAAGAGAAGGTACGGTGCACATAGGTTGAATTATAGTTATGACATTTCAGTTGAATGGCCACCTGGGAACTGATAGTGTTGTATGTGGACTGGATAAATGGGGTCGGGTTGAGGAACCGTTCATCCTTGGTGAGTTCTCCAAGTATTTTTTCCGTATCCTCCACGCTTCCTAGCCCCGTTCCGGTGATGATGGCATCGGGCATCCGGCAATCAGCATCAGCAAGGCTCATCCTGGCTGATGCGATCCCCATTTTCATCATCCTGCTCATCCGGCGCGACTGCATTGGGTCGATGTAACTCCTGTAAACTGGTTCGATACATTTCAGGTAATCAGAGGTATACTCGGTAACCTCCGACAGGAATTCTTTCGTTTCAGCAGTCTTTTGAGGTGAAATTAAGCCGATGCCATTGATGTAGCCCATGAAAAAAATGTAAAAAATATAAAAAATGTAAAAAATGTAAACAATGCAGACAATGCAAACAATGCAAACAATGTAAACAATGAGGAAGGGGGATGCATTGCGAACATAATTTGCATTGCTAACTAAATTTGCAATGATGTTGGTTGACCAGGTTTGTTTTTCGAAATTCGAAATTCTCCTTTTTAATTTTCCATACTGCCTGTATTCCTTTCATTTAGTTCCTATTCTTCATTTGCTGCAAAGTTTGTATTTTCCGCATTCTCTGAATTGTCAGCAATGTCTGCACTGTCAGCATTGTCATCATTGTCAGCATTGTTTGCATTGCCTGAATTGTCTGCATTGACTTTTTTAAAGATCAATGAAGTATCATTCCCACCAAACCCAAATGAATTCGACATGACTACATTAACCGGTACGTTTGTTACCAGTTTTTCGACAGGGGAGAAGTTGAGTTCGTCGATGCGTTCTTTAAAATTCAGGTTTGGCAGGATAAACTGGTTCTGAAGGCACAGGATTGACAAAATGGCTTCTATGGAACCGGCCGCGCTGGTCGTATGTCCGGTAAAAGGTTTGGTTGAACTCACCATGGGCATCTGCTTTCCGAAAAGCCTTTCTACCGCCCGACCTTCCGAAAGGTCGTTGTTATCGGTTCCTGTGCCGTGGGCATTCACATAGTCTATAGCTGCTGGCTCGAGCCCGCACAGGTCAATGGCTTTTTTCATTGCCGCATAGGCACCAACCCCGTCGGGGGAAGAGGCCGTTTGGTGAAATGCCTCGCAGGCATTGCCCCAGCCAACCAGTTCGCACATGGGCTGATTACCTGTTTTCTTAAGGCTTTCGCCTGATTCAAGCACCAGGTATGCAGCCCCTTCACCCAGATTGATGCCTGCACGATCCCGGTCAAAGGGTTTGCATGGGTCTTTGTCAAGGATTTTAAGGGCATTAAAGCCATTGAGGTGAAATTTTGTCAGGGATTCACAACCTCCTGCCAGTACGCGGTCGAGCCGGCCGGTGCGAATCATCCGAGCTCCGAGCATGATGGCATTGGCTGCTGAAGAACATGCGGTGCTGATTGTAGTGACAAAATCGTAAATCCCAAGCAACTGTGCAATTTTTTCTGTACTATCGGCACAATCGTATGAATCGATGTAAGCATTTCGCGTGTTGTTGCTAAGAAAATCGTTGTAAAACAGTTCACAGCGATCCATTCCGCCGACGGTAGTGGCAGAGATAAGCCCTGTTTTCAGCTCCCGGTTTTCATCCATCCTGCCATGTGAAAAAGCTTCCCGGGCGGCAATGATACCCAGCAGTGCGTTCCTGGAATAGCCTTCGGCAGGGGTGATTCCTGCCATGCCAAAAAGTTCCTCCTGTGTTTTGGAGACTTCCCCGACAAGCAATTCATCTTTGAGTAGTGTATCTATATGGCAAATCCTTCCTGTTCCAGGTTTTGACTGTAACAGGGAGGTTAAATTTTCTGCAACATTGTTGCCGATGCAATTGATGATGCCGTAACCGGTGATAAAAATCCGCTGGGGCATCGGGTTTTATTTTTTGTGCTCCGTGATGTATTCGGCCATGGTCCGGATGGAGAAGAAAATTTTCTTGCCATCCTTCGGATCTTCGATTTTGATTCCGTAGTTCTTTTCCAGTAAAACAATCAATTCCAGTGCATCTATAGAATCCAGTCCGAGGCCCTCACCAAACAAAGCGGAATCGGGATCGATATCATCCGGTGAAGTATCTTCCAGGTTTAATTGCTCTATGACTTCTTTTTTTAATTTTAAAATCAGTTCATCCATAGTATTATTCAGTTACGTTTCATAATAAAATTAAGGTTCTCTACATTAAAAATCAATGGATTGAAGCCGGAAGCTGTTCCAATCAAACCCCGGTCTGTTTTTTCCACCAGAGCCACCATGGCATTGCAGTTGTCTCCCATCACTTCAACCCAGCCGCACAAACAGGCTTCAACCCGTTCACTATTAAATAACTCCTCCACATAGTCGTACAGCAACTTGCCGTTGAAGGATTCTGAGACTAAAAAGACATTCTCCCCCTTGATTTTATGTCTGATACAAATCTCCCCGATCACGATATTGGGTAGCGTATAAACAAATACCGACGGGCTGGGAAAATACGCCGAGCGGTCTTTTATCGTTTCGTTATGGGCTAAGTCAGTGTCCAGGCTTGAACTTGAATTTGACAAAACCACTCCTACCTCTTCGGGGCGGTACCCATCTGTTTTTTTTTCCTTTAACACCAGTTCAGTCGCAAGGAATCCAAGTTTGCTAACGGCATCCATCTTGTAAAACTTGGGATAGACAATTTGCTCCTGCTTGAAGACTATTTTTACAAAGTCTGCAAATTTACTAATATTTTCCTGATAAAAGATAAAGCGGCCATTCACGATGACCGTGTTATCATGGAGATGGCTGTAAGCGGTGATAATACGATCCATGTTACACTTTCTGATAAAGGATGGCGGCATTGCATCCGCCAAAGCCGGATGCGGTTTTAAGGCAGGATGTAAGCCTGACAGGTTGGTTTACGTTGATCACGTTCATTGTTCCTGAAACCCCGGGTGTTTCAAACCCGGCAGACCGGTAAAGGAGATTGGTCCTGAGTGAAGAGATGGCCGCTACCGATTCGACCAGCCCGGCTGCTCCAAGAGTATGGCCCCAGTACCCCTTGAAGCTGTTAACCGGAACATGCGAAAGACCGCTGAATTCAATGGCCTTTGATTCCATTTCATCATTGAATGGCGTGGCGGTTCCATGAGCCGAAATATAGCTGATATCCAGTGGTGTTAATCCTGCCTGCCTGAAGGTTTGGTTGATGACAGCGCCCAGTTCTTCGCCTGTACGTGAAGGACCTGAAATATGGTTGGCATCATTGCTGGTTGCACCCCCGGCTACCCGGATGGATGAAGTTTCCTCCATTTCCCGGGTGGTTGAAAGCACCATCGTTCCGCAACCTTCGCCGAGGGAAAGCCCGGTTCGGTTCAGGTCGAATGGTTTGCATGGGTTTGGGCTGATTGCCTGGAAAGATTGAAAACCGGAGATAACGAACTCAGAAGCTATGTCTCCGCCTGTTACAACTGCCTGGTCATATAAACCTGCCTGCAAAAATCTGGTTGCCGTCATGATGGCGACCACCCCTGAGATGCAGGCATTTGAAATAATCAGCGGTGTTTCTGCAAACCCGAAAAAATTTTGAATAATCCTTCCCAGTTCCCACAAATAAAGCCGTTTGTGGCTGAACACCGCCTTGTAACGATTCTCCAGCAAGTCGATGTTGCCTTTCGTTGTAGATATCACCAGCAGGGTCCTGGGATTTTCAGGTTGTACCAGCCCTGTTTTCAATGCATCATGAATGGATACGATAAACATTTTCTCCAGGCGTGTAAATGAACCTGCCGGGAGGGTTTTTTGATGGATTGCCAGCGCTTCAGAAAATTTCTCTGTCAACCGCACTGTATCAATAAGTGAAAGCTGAACAGGGCCGGGATAGAGATCCTGCTCGTTGATGGTTTTGATCCCGATGGTTCCCCGGTCCAGGGCAGCTGTGTTTTCTGCAGTTGAAAATCCAAGCGATGTTATGATGTTGTCGCTCAGGATATAAACAGGTTTCATGGCATCCAATGTTAAACGCCCCATTTCTTTTTCCATTCGGTGAAAAATTCGGGGGCTGTAAGCAATAATTCCCCTTCCGGGGTAAGGAAAACCTGGATGGATGTACCTGTAGCGGCAACTTCAAGGTCTTTCTTACGGTAAATGGTATATTCAAAAACGATTTTGGCAGCTTCGGCTGGAACAAACCGGGTCTCTACGATGGCTGTGTCGCCATATTCCAACGGCCGCTTGTAGTCGCAGTTTATTTTTACCAGGGGGATCATGACATGGTGCCTGTAAACATCCAGGTATCCGAGGTTGTACTTGAGCCCGAAGGATTCCCTGCCATCTTCAAAATATTTGAGGTAGTTGCCATGCCATACGATGCGCATGGAGTCAACCTCTGAAAACCTGACAATAATTTCTTTGCGGTCGGTCAGTTTCATGGTTAGTTGTTCAAGGGACTTTTAAATTTGTGATATATCGCTGTGATTGTCACAGAAAAAAGGAAGAAAGTGAACAATTTTAAGATCTGGGGAGCAATGAGCCACAGGTTTCCACCCCGCAGGAAAATGCTGTAATATCCGGTGATTGCCCAATTCAGCGGGCTGAGCATGGAGATGGCACGCATGGATGCCGGCATGAGGTAGATTGGCACCCACAAACCACCCATTGCAGCCAGGATGATGACCGAAATGGATCCGAAGGCTGCTGCCTGCTGGTGAGTCTTGGCTATGGTTCCTATCATAAGTCCATATCCGACAGCTGCCATGGATACAACCAGTGTCATCAGGAATAAGGCAGCAATATCATCCCCCAGCATAAGCATGGGAAGCCCGAACAGGGGAAGGATCATGATCCCGGCAAGAAGCATGGCCGCGGTTTGCACAAGGCATACCACGAGGTACACGCCCACTTTCCCCATGACAAGGGTCATGTATGAAACCGGCATGGTGAGCAGCCTGTAAAGGCTTCCGCCTTCGCGTTCCTGGATGAGGCTCTGGGTCAGCGGGATTACGATGAAAAACATCGCGAAGATGGTCCATGCCGGAACATTGTGCTGCGTTGAATTTGGAATCAGCTCGACTTCGCGGTAGGATGGAAATTCCTCACTGAACCTGAGTATTTCTTTGAAATTCTCTTTGGGTGGTTTGTACATCGGCATTTGCAGGGCGATTTCCTGGTTGAAATTTTTAAACACCCATGCGGTCTGGATCCTGTAATAATTCTCCCTCACAGAACTGATCACCGCATTTTTAAAGGCTTTTTTAACTGTCGGATCGAAATAGATAGTCACGTTGACAGAATCCCTGAATACGATTCCATTCAGTACCATGGGGTTGCCAATACCAAAGCCTGCAAGGGTTTTTGCAACGGTAAGGCGGACGTTGGCCCGCATGGTGCTGGTCGCACCTTTGGGAACCACGATCGCGATGAGATAATCCCCTTTCCTGACGGCGTTTTTTGCACTATTGGCTGTCAGGGGTTTGTGGTCCAGGTTGTCGATGACCTCAAATGATTCAGAACCTTTGAAACCGTTTTTAATCTGCATCCCAAGGCTGTCGTGGTCGTTGTCGACAAAAAGAACCTGTACACTGGGATCCTTGGCAAGCGAACCCCATGCGAATTCCTGCATCATCGAGGATATGAGGATCAGCACAGCCGGCATGATGAAAAGCATGGCCAATCCCGCTTTATCACGGATGAGCAGCAGCAGCTCTTTGCGGCAGACGGATAGATATTTTCTCATTGTCAGTCCCTCATGCCTTTCCCGGTGAGATGGATGAAGATGTTTTCGAGGTTGCTAAATTCAGGATTCCGTGCCAGTAGCTCTTTCGGTTGTCCAAGTGCAATGATCTTTCCCCTGTCGATGATCGCAACCCTGGTGCAAAGACTTTCAGCTTCTTCCATATGGTGCGAGGTATATATGATCGTTACGCCCTTTTTATTGATCTCCTTGAGATATTCGAGAATCACCACCCGCGATTGAACATCGATACCCACTGTGGGTTCATCGAGGAAGAGGATTTTCGGATCGTGCAGCAACCCGGCGATCAGGTTTACGCGGCGTTTCATCCCCCCGGAATATTTGCCCACCATTTTCCCGGCATGTTTTTCCAGACCGAATTCGCCGAGATAATGGTTGATCTTGTTGTTAAGTTCCGATCCGTAAAGGCCGTACATGTTTCCGAAGAAGGTAAGGTTCTCACGCCCGGTGAGTGTGGGATAGAGGGCTATATCCTGGGGAACCACCCCGATGATCTGCTTGATCTGTTCAAGGTTGACGTGGCTGTCGATGCCGTCGATGACGACACTGCCTTTGGTTGCCGGGAACAATCCGCATAAAATGGAGATGGTAGTGGTTTTACCCGCCCCGTTAGGTCCCAGCAATCCGAATATCTCATTCGGGAATATATCCAGTGAAATCGAATTAACAGCCGGTTCATCGGCTCCCTTGTAGATCTTTGTCAGTTCCCTGATTTCAATGATGGGTTTCGGGGACATTAAAAGTTGATTTTTTTTAGTTTCTGATAAACCTTTTCTTCATCTGCTGCGATCTCGAGCAGTTTTACAGATAATGTGCCGTAATCCTCCTCAGGTTTTGAGCGGTTTTTGCAATTCCGTGCTCCCATATAGGTGAATTCACGCCATTTATTGGCTGTCTTGCCCATCATATCCGAAGCTTCAAGCAATTCCGCATGGTGGTTGAATAACTCCCCGGCTTCCTTAAGAAATGCGCCATAGATGTAACGGAAGCCTGCCCCGCCGGTACCGAAATCTTCAGCCATGCGCAAAATCTGTCCCAGGTAAAAGGAAGCCTTGTCATTTCCATGCTTTATGGGCCATTTTTTGATGTCACGGGCCAGCCAGCGCAATCCCTTTACCCCGATAAGCGGGAAAGGAATGCCGATCATTTCATGAACGGTCTTTTTAATCCCAAGGATGACGGCCGCTTTAAGATCAACCGGTTGGTCGATGGTGTGATTGATCCAGTACATTTTTCCCTGGGGTGCAAAAGCGCCTTTGGCATAGCGGACGCGCAACAAGTCGTCGTAAGTGATTACCTGGGGGAACTCCATCACGGTGTCGCTTACATGATACAGATTACCCTCCTTGCCGAAAACCACGAGGTTGTGCATGTTGTAGTGCATACGGTATTCGGGAGGGAAGAAAGTCAGCTGGAATACGCCTACCTGGCAACCCGTGGGGATGCCCTTTTCGAGGTTGCGGTCGAGCCTCTCCATGGCTTCCACGGGATCTTTGATCTTTTTGATCACCGTGGCATCTACACCCATGTATGCTGTGGACCGCTTGAAAACAGTGTTCGGAAGATTTCTGAAGGAAAGCATGGGGGCAAATTGTATCTTCAGGAAAGGAATATAACTGAAATAGAGACCATTCCCAACACCAAAGGCCATGGGTTCCGATATTTCAAGCCCGTTGAATTTGAAAAGGTTCGAGGTGGCCCCGCTTTCACAATGACCTGCCTGGCGGTGCGTATAGTTGATGATTGTTTTGGTTGTTTCCATGTACTTTTAATATTTTCACGAAGAAGCACGAAGGGGGCCCGGGGCATCACGAAATCGATTGTTTTCCTTCGTTGTCTTTCGTGCCTCCTTCGTGTACCTTCGTGATATTTTTATTTTTCAGTTGGTCAACGGGAATGTTAAATGCTTTTGCATACTTCTGCAATGTTTTATCCTTCAGGCGGTCAAAAACGGCAGGTTTAAAATGCCATTTGACCCTCCACAGTGATATTCCTGCCATCATCGACAGGTTCAATGGGTCGAGCAGGTTTTTTTCCATGTAGTATACGACCGGGCTCACTTTCCCGGCTGCAACGCGCTGCCGTGCATCTTCAATGCGTTCATCGAAGAGATCCCAAGCCTGCTGCAGGACGATACGGTCGGTATTATCATGAAAACCCACGGTTCTTTCAAATTTGCCGCCATCCTGGTATGAATAGGAGAGCTCGCGGTGCTGGCCATAAGCTTTGTCTTTGTAGACAGGGTTGCTATTCTCTTCCATTTTTATTACTATTTAATGGTGGCAAGTTTTTTAAAGATCTTCTCTTCGCGGTCTGCGACTTCAAGCAGGATATCTGCCAGAAAATCATACGATTGATCAGGTTTTCCCCTTTTCTTGCAGTTTCGTGAGCCAAGGTATGAAAATTCCCTCCATTTATTGGCATTTTCGCCCATTTCAAAGGATATTTCCCTGAGCCAGGGTTGGTTCAATACGCCAGATGCCTCTTCAAGAAAGGCGCCATAAATGTACCTGAAACCCGCACCGGCTGTACCGACTTCTTCTTCCATACGCAAAACCTGGCCAAGGTAGTAGGAGGCTTTTTCGGGGCCCAGCTTTTTCTCCCAATTGCGCATGCGGCCTGCAAGGTAACGGATGCCTTTCACACCGATGATCGGAAAGGGAATCCCCACCATGTTGTTTGCGGTCTTCCGGATACCTTTGATAATGGCAGGCCTGATGTCAATGTCTTTGGGAACATAGGTGGGGTAATACATCCGTCCTTGCGGGGCGAAGGCCCCTTTGGCAAACCTGACGCGCTTGAGATCTTCATAGTTGATTTCCACCAGGTTTTCCATCAGGGTATCACTGATAAAATAATTGCCGTTGTCGTGACCATAAGCAATCATGTTGTGCATGTTGTAGTGCATCCGGTACTCAGGCGGGAAAAACGGCAGATGGTATGTGCCGACCTGCAATCCCACAGGGTATCCCTGTTCGAGTACTGCATTCAGTTTATCCATCGACTCCTTAGGATTGCGGAAGGTGTGGATGGAAGTCTTCACGCCAAGTTCTTTGGTCGCACGATCGAAAACCTGTCCGGGCCAAACCCTGAACGATGTCGTAGGAGCATGCTGCATTTTGAGAAAGGGCAGGTAGCTGAAAAACAGCCCTGCTCCAATCCCGAATGCCATGGGTTCGCTGATTTTATGATGATGGTAGTTCAGCAGGTTGCGTGTCACACCGCTTTCACAATGTCCAGCCTGCCGGTGTTCAAATTCCAATTTTACCATTTCGTTTGTTTTAAAAAGATTTACCCCAGAAAATCAGGCTTCGTAAGTTGCTCAATAGTTATCCCGAAGATGGCGGCATATCTTGCCAGTATCTCCTGATTCAGCTTTTTGAATACCCTGCTTTTCAGGTGTCTTCGAACCCGCCAGCCTGATATTTCCATGTAGGCTGCCAGCATGGGAACTTCCATCAATATTTTTTCCATGTAATATGCAATGGGACTTAACTTTCCAATGATTACCAGCTGTTTTACTTCATTTAACCGTTGTTCTGCGGCATCCCAGCTTTGTTTGATAATTACCTGGTTGTTAGGATTTTGGTAATCAACTTCCTGGGTGAACCCCGTCTCCTTGTCAAAGTGATAAAAAAGTTCACGATTATATTTATAGATCAATTCGTTATCACCGGTTGATTTATCTTTTACTTCATCAGATATATTTCCCATGTTTCATGCTTTGATTAAGAATATTTTCAATTCACATCCTGCGATCAACCGGTCGTTCTGAAACACTTCGCCTTGTACGATGGTAGCGTCAAACACTTCGTGCAACACGGTTACCCGGGTGATGATCTCCTGACCGACCCTGGGAAAGTCCTCAATTTTCAGGTTCCTGATGCCACCGATAAAACCCAGGGGTGCTTTTTCACCTGAATTACCGGGTTTGGCTCCCACGCCTGCGGCGGCAGTCTGAGCCATGTTCTCGATCAAACCGGGTTCCCTGAAGGCGCCATTTTCACAAAAAACGTTATCTTCACGAATCATAAAGGCGGTTACCGTGGTTTTATCAACGATTTTGACCAGGCGGTCCACCATCACCATCGGTGGTTTTTGCGGGATATTTATTTCTTCAGATGATGCCATAAGGATCCTTTGCGTTTGCGTTGGCGCATGCGGTTCATCACCGTAGCCACATCTTCATCGGGGAACACCCACCTGCGCCCGGTTTTCACCGCGCGTTCCTTAAGCGTGCCATAATCGATGCCCGGAGCAATGTAATAAACCGGTTCAAGCAGGTTATCGGTCACCCTGACAATGCCTTGTTCAATGGCAATTTTATGCAGGATTGTTCCGGGGTAAATGCGCATGCCGATGAAAGGGAAGAAAACGGTATTTTGAATGCGTTTGGAATTTTCAAAACTTTCATCGATCGTGGCTTCTGTCTCACCATAGCCTCCGATGATCATGAAATGGCAGAAATAGACGCCTGCCTGGTTGCAATAATCCGACACCCGTACCACTTCATCCACATTAAAATGTTTCCCATATTTATTCAGCGTTGTGTCTGAGAGCGATTCAGTTCCGAACTCGATATGTGTCAGACCTGCTTTGGCAAACAACTTCAAATTTTCCAGGGATAAATTATGCGGGGAAAAATAGGCCCCCCAATGCGTTGGAAGATTAGCAGCGATGAGTTTTTTTGCAAGTTCAATATTGAAATTGTTGCTGATGTTGAAAACCGAATCGGTAAAGAAGACATAATCAACCTTGTGCTTTTCATATAACTGGCGCAATGTATGCACGATCTTGTCCGGATCGAGGGTACGCACGTTATGACCTTCGATGAGGGGGTATGTACAATAGATGCATTGATAAGGGCAGCCTCGTTTAGTCTGCACATTCACCATGCCTGCCTTATCCCAGTAAAATTCCAGTAAGTCTGTATCAAAATCAAGGTCGGGGGTCAGGATAAAGTGCTTACGCCCGTTGACATGTATTTCAGTGCCCTCGGAATATACAAGTCCGTCAATGGTCAGATCGGGTTTCCCATCATCCAGGCTGAGCAAAAAATTGTAAAAACTCTCTTCACCTTCCCCCTGGATGCCATAGTCGGGGCGAAAGCATGAAAAAAGTTCCCGGGGATAAATGGAAAAGGCAGCACCCCCGATGATGAGCGGGGCTTTTGTGGTTTCGCGCACGATGTCGACAATCGCCTTGTAACCATTGATGAAACTCTCCTGGCTGTAAAAATTGACATCATCGACATTTCTAAGGGAAAGTCCGATATAATCCGGTTGAAATTCGAGCAGGGTCGCGGTGAAAGACTCGGGAGTGCTGAGATTGAAATCGAATATCCTGATTTGGTAATCGGGCAGGCGTTCGCCCAGGTATGTACAAAGGTAAGATATCCCAAGGGGGTAGACAGGGTAGGGGTTTCCATACCTGTTGGCTGACACGAAAAGCAGTTTTTTACCCGGCATGGTCAGTTCTTGATTTCAGTTAAACGCGGCCGGACTTCAGGAATTTTCCAGAAATCGTAATAATTGAACCACTGGAACG